>CAZVRI010000014.1:0-47637 GCA_964629855.1 uncultured Thermoleophilaceae bacterium | reverse complement strand
GTCTGCGCGGCGATCGCCTTCGGCCGGCGCGGCCGTTTCGACGGCGGGGTGGCGCCGGCGGCGATCAGCAGCAGCTCCACGACGGCCGTCCGCTCGACTGCGTTGCCGCCGCGAGCACCGACCGCAACGCCGAACAGCGCGGCGCTGATGAACGAAGGGCTAGCTGTTGCCGAAAGGAGGCGAGACACGGCGAAGCGCGTTTGCGAAGGCTGGGTTGCGCTTGGCGGTGTACCAGACGCCGCCTCCGATGCCTGCGCAGACCAGCGCGATGATCGCCAGGATCATCGGCAGCGAGGGGCCGTCCGAACCGCCGCCGCCGGTGGCCGTCGCGGCATTGTCCTGGACGAGCTCGTCGCTGACCGCGGCGATCTCTTGGTTGCGCTGCTTCCGCTTCTGCTTCGCCTTCTTGGCTGCGACCGCCTTCTCCTCAGGGGTGACGACGCCATCGCCGTCGAGGTCGGCCGCGGTCGCGGTCGGCCCGCCGCCACCGCCCGAGTTCTTTGCGGCGTCGGCCTTCGCCAAGGCCGCCAGTGCGGCATTGATCATCTGCTTGCAGGTGCCGTACTCGGCGAGATCGGCCTGGATCTGGCCGAGCGCCGCCCTCAGGTCGGCCTCGGAGTGCTTCTGCTCGAAGGTGTCGCTGTCAGCGCAGTCCTGTTCCACCGCGAGCACGCTTGCGCTGGCCATCTGAGCGGGTACGAGAATCGCCAGCGCGACCAGGGTCGCGGGCAGCAGTAGATGTCGGAGCGTTCTCTTCATGGCAGGTGGAGGCTTAGGACGTATGGCACAGACACACCATTACGTTCCTGCTCGCCGAAGCGTGTGAGGCTAGCAATCGTTCCCGCTGTCGCCGGATCCCACACCTGCCGCCTCGAGTGCCTGTCCCATGCCCGCTGCCCACGCGGTCGGCGTATAGGCAGAGGCGTCCGCGTGGGCGGCCGCTCCCAGCTCGGCGCGCAGCTCGGCGTCCCCGGCGAGGGCGCGCAGGCGCGCGGCGAGTGCATCGGGGTTGCCGGCGGGGACCACGAAGCCGTTACGGCCATCGCGTACCAGTCCGCCGGCAGCGGCGCCGACCGCGTCAGAAGCGACGACGGGCGTGTGTTGCAGCATCGCCTCATTGACGACAAGACCCCATGGCTCGCGAAACGATGCGGTGTGGATCGACGGGAGTACCAGCACGTCGGCGGCGGCATAGAGCGCGGGGAGCGCGTCGGCGGTCACCTGGCCGAGCAGCCGCGCCTCCGGCAGCTCGCGCCTGACGGTCTGCTCGAGCGGGCCGTGGCCCGCTAGCGCCAGGCGTGCGCCGGGTCCGAGCTCGGCACAGCGCCACCCTTCGAGCAGCGTCGCGATTCCCTTC
Organism: uncultured Thermoleophilaceae bacterium; assembly: GCA_964629855.1. Taxonomy (GTDB): domain Bacteria; phylum Actinomycetota; class Thermoleophilia; order Solirubrobacterales; family Thermoleophilaceae; genus JAAYBF01. The sequence goes on along the minus strand of CAZVRI010000014.1, from coordinate 46,280 downwards.
TCGTGGACCAGGCGGCCGACGTAGAGCACGAGCAGCTCCGTGCCGGGTCCGCCGGCTCGTTTGCGGGCGGCCGATCGCGCCGCGTCGGAGACCGGTGCGCCGAAGTGGTCGACGTCGACGGCCTGCGGCGCGACGACGACCCCGGCGCTGGTGCCGCGGTAGTGCTCGACATAGCGGCTGACGTGCGGGCCGTAGGTCGCGACCGCGTCGGCCTCCCGGTAGAGGTGGCGTGTCGGCAGGAACGACAGCGCGTGCGCCGCCGTGCGCGGATGTGCCCAGATCGTCGCCCAGAGGACGAACGGGACCCCTCGCGCTCGCGCGGCGGCATAGGCGCCGGGCAGCGCGATCCGTCCGTCGAGGCCGGCGATCACGGCGCGGTAGCGGCCGGAGGCGGCGAGTCGCACGGCGCCGGCCTCGGTAGTGCGGTGGACGGTCAGCCCGGGGATCGGCGGGCCGGCATGCTCGTGGGCGATCACCTCGACGTTCTGGGCTTCGCCGAGCAGCCGGAACGCCTCGCGCCGGTAGGGCGACACGATGCCGGTCAGGAGGCAGGCTGGGCGAGGATCGGCCGACATGCCCGGCGGAACATAGCCCGGCTGCATACTCTGCGCCCGTGGCGGCTGTCGACATCGCGATCGTCTCGCTGGGCACGACGATGGGCTGGCGCCGTGGCGACGAGGCGCTGGCCGAGCACATCGAGGCCGCCGGCGCGAGCTGCGAGCTGCGGCCGATGCGGCTCGGCGCCGCCGTTCACCTCCAGCGCTCGATGGCGCTGACCGACGTCGTCCAGGCACTGGCCTCGCGCCGTGCCGCGCACGGCGTCGACGCGCGCGCGGTCATCTACTCGAGCATCACCGCCGCGCTGCTGCAGCCGTTACGCCGGCCGCACGCGATTCGCTTCGACACGATCGCCGCGCTCAGCCGGCCGGGGATCGGCGGCGCATGGCAGCGCCATCGCGAGCAGGCGGTCCTTGGGCGCGCCGACCTGCTGCTGCCGTGGAGCGACGCGGCGGGGGAGGCCGCTCTGCAGTCGGCCCGGCCGGGGCGGCCTGACGTTGTCGTGCTCCCGTGCGTCGTCGACGTCGGCGACAGCGGCAGCATCGCCGACGCCCCCGCGGCGACGGCGTACGCGGCGAACCCCGAGAAGCGTGGACTCGACGTGCTCTGTGCGGCCTGGAGCGCTGGTGCCCCCGACGGCGCCCGCCTCGTCGTCGGCGGGATCGAGCGTGACGAGGCGTTGCGCTGGCTCGCGCGGCAGGGCGTCGCCGAACCGCGCGGTGTCGAGTTCGCAGGCGCCGTGCCGCGTGAGCGCTGGACGGCGCTCGTCGCCGGGTCGCGTGTCTACATCAGCGCGGCCCGCTACGAGGACTGGGGCGTCGCCCAGATGGAGGCGTTAGCCGCCGGCACGCCGCTCGTCACCCTGCCGACTCCCGGGCCGAACGTCGCGCTGCCGATCGCCCGCCAGCTCGCCCCGGAGCTAGTCGCTGACGACATCACGGCGGCTGCTCTGGTCCACGCGTTGCGCGCCGGACTCGGCCTGGGCGACGCCACCCGCGCGCGCTACGCCGCCGCCGCCCGCCGCTCCCTGAAGCCCTACTCAGACGCGGCGCTGCGCACGGTGGTCGCCGAGCAGGTCGTGCCGGCGCTGTTGGGAGGCTTTGCGGGACTACCCACCGTATAGGTGGTCAGTCCCGCAAAGACGCTCGTAGATCGCCGTCCAGCGTTCGCTGATCGCTGTGTAGCCGTAGCGGGCGCGGGCGCGGGCGGCGAGGGCGGGGGAGTCGAAGTCGCGTGCGAGCGAGGTGCGGATCGCGGCGGCGAGCGCTGCCGGGTCGGCTGGGGGAACAAGCGCGCCCGCCGCGTCGTCGACCAGCTCGGGCACACCGCCCACGCTCGTCGCGACGGCGGGCAGGCCGCTCGCCTGGGCCTCGATCAGGACGACGGGCAGGTTCTCGGCGAGGCTCGGCAGGACGAACAGGTCGGCGGCGCGCATCAGCTCCGCGACCTCTTGCTTCGGCCGCTCGCCGAGGAAGCGGACGCGGTCGCCGAGCCCGATGGAGGTGGCCTGGCGTTCGAGCTCGCCGCGCAGCTCGCCGTTGCCGACGATGTCGAGCGTCGTCTCGGGCAGCTCTCGCATCGCTTCGAGCAGATGGCGATGGCCCTTCTTCTCGGCGAGCGCCGCGACGTTGAGTAGCCGCCCGGCGCCAGGACGCTGCTCGTCGCCTGGTGCGAACGCATCGGTGTCGACGACGTTCGGCACGACCTCGAACGTCGCACGCGGCGCCAGCGCGCGCAGGTGATCGGCAAGCTCCTCGCTGACCGGTGCGACGAGGTCGGCGCGCTCGAACGAGAGCTTGGCGAGCAGCCGGTCGTAGCCGCGCACCAGGCCGCGCTGGAAGCCGGTGTAGTGCTCGGTGATCGCGACCGGAGCGCGGCTCAGGCGACCGAGCACGAGCGCGGGCGGGGCGGCCTCGAAGACGTGGGCGTGGACGATGTCCGCGCGCCAGCCCTCGCTCCGCAGGCGGCGCCAGGCCGCGAGCATCCCGAGCAGCTGGCAGCCCATCGCCGCCGGGCGGATGAACGGGCGCCGGTAGCGCACGCGCAGCGTGCGGACGCCGTCCTCGACCGCGTCCTCGAGCTGGAAGATCGCGAAGTCTGGTCGCGGCGTCGCGAGCGAGGCGAGCACGACGACGTCGTGGCGCGTGGCGAGCGCGCGCGCATGCTCGCGGCAGAAGGCGCCGAACACGGGACGGTCCGGCCACGGGTACCACTTCGGAACGACGAGAACCCGCAACCGACTCATGACGGCAGCCGCCTGATCGTCTCGAGCGTCCGCTGCGCCTCGGTGGCGGTCACGTACGGCCGTCCTGCGAGGAATTGGCGTGCCTCCTCGATCGCCTCGGCGTGGGTGTAGGTGGTCGCGACCTTCTGGGTCTCGTGGCGAACCGGTAGCGAGTCGAGTATCCCCAGCCGCCAGCCGCGCTCGCGCGCCAGCGCTCCCCAGTGGTGGTCGAGACCCCAGCCGAAGCGCAGCTCGGGGAACGGCATCAGCTCGCTCGCCGCGCGGCGCGAGAAGAGTGTCACCGGGCCGATCTCGACGTAGCCCGTGCGACGGGCGAGCGAGAACGGCCGGCGGCGCGTGACGCGCCAGGCGGCGTGGCTGCGCATCGTCTGCGCGGGCTGCGCGAGATCGAGGTCCAGCCGCTCGCACAGCGCCAGCGCGCGGTCGAGGAAGCGCGGCGCCAGCTCGACGTCGTCGTCGCAGACGACCAGCCAGTCGAAGCGGTCGAGCGGCTCCGCCGTCGCGAGCAGCCGGTTGAGATTCTCGAACTTGCCGCCGGTCAGGTCGCTGAGCACAGTTCCGGCAGCGAGCGCGGGAGCGGGGGCGCCGGTCGCGCCGAGGGCGAGCGTCACGTCGTGGCGCTCAGAGCTCAACCGGGGCACGGCCTGCGTCAGCAGCGAGTCGGGACGGTAGATCGACAGCACGAGTACGCGCCGTGGCGCCTGCCGCGCGGCGAGCCGATCGAGCCGGGGGCCGGTGACCATCGCGGCGCTCGCGAGCTGGAGCGCCCAGTCGACGGCCGTGCGGGTGATGGTCAGCCGCTTGCCGGCGACGGTGCCCGATTCACCAGAGAGGAAGGTCGAGGGGTCCGGCAGCGGCGGGCAGGTCATCGCTCGCGCAGCGCCTCGACCAGGCGACCGGTCGAGTGGGCGCCCATGATTAGCCCCTGCGCGCAGCGACGGCGACCGGTGTGCCACACGGCGCCCGCGAGGTCGCGCAGGTCGCGGTGCACCGGCTGAGCAGTGCCCTTACGGCGGTCGTTGCGCCGCGCGCCGCGGCCACGGCGGTACTCGGCGCGGGCGAGCGAGCGCAGCCGGGCGTCGTCGCCGACCCGGCGGTGCTCGAGCCAAGCGTCGGCGATGTAGGCGATGCGACCGTCCGCGGCGTGCAGTCGCAGCAGCCAGTCCTCCTCGTCGCCGTTGCCGTTCAGGCTCTCGTCGAACGGGCCGATGCGGTCGATCGCGGCACGGCGGACCGCCATGTTCGCGCCCCAGACGAACTCGGCGTCGCAGTCCGACGGCCCGAGGTCGAGGGTCGTGATCGGCGGCTGCTCGCGGCCGCAGGCGCGCGGCGCGGGGCCGAGGAGGCGTCCCCGGATCGGGCCGCCGAGCGCCTCGGCCTCCGGGTGGCGCGCGGCGCCGGCTACGAGCGCGTTCAACCAGTTCGGCGGGACCCAGACGTCGTCGTCGACGAACGCGATCAGGTCGGCGCGCGTGGCGGCGATGCCGGTGTTGCGGCCTGTGTTGAGCCCTCCGGGGGGACGCGCGGCGATCGCCTTCACGCCATGGCGCGCGGCGACGGCGACTGTGTCGTCGGTCGACCCGTCGTCGACCACCAGCAGCTCGTGCGGCGGAGCGTCGACCTGGGCGCGCAGCGACGCCAGCGCGGTCTCCAGATACCTGGCGCGGTTGCGGGTGGGCAAGACGACGGAGACGGCCGGCTCGGGCATCGCGTCGGTAGGTTAGCCGCGGTGTCCGCAGGCCCGCGCGTGCTCGTAGTCCACAACCGCTACCGGATCGAGGGCGGCGAGGAGCGCTCGGTGGAGTTGCAGCTGCGGGCGTTGGATGCCGCGGGCGTCGGGCACGCCGTGTTCGAGCGCCGGTCGGGCGACGTCGGCAGGGCGACCGCGGCTAGTGCGCTGCTGCGCGGTGGCGCCGATTCCGGCGAGCTCGCCGACGCGGTTCGCCTGCTCGCCGGCCCACCGAGCGCGGCTGCTCCCGTCGTTCTCCACGCGCACAACACGGTGCCGCTAGTCGGCCCGGCCGGACTCGCCGCCGCCCGTCGGGCTGGGGCGCGAGTCCTGCTCCACCTGCACAACGTGCGGATCTTCTGCGCCACCGGCTTCGGCGAGCGCGACGGCGCGCCGTGCCAGCGCTGCCGTGGTCGCAACACGCTGCCCGGCCTGGCGCTCAACTGTCGCCGCTCGCTGCCGGAGGCAGCCACCTATGCGACGGCGCTGGCGCTGCATCAGCCGCGGCTCCTGCGGGCGGTCGACCGCTTCGTCGCGCCGAGTGCCGCCGCCCGCGACGAGCTCGTCGTGCGCGGCCTGCCGGCAGAGCGGGTCGACGTGCTGCGCCACTACTTGCCGGCCGACTCGTTCGCCGAGCGCTCGGGCGCCGCCACGGGCGGCTACGCGCTCGTCGCCTCGCGACTGTCACCCGAGAAGGGGATCGAGGACGCGGTGCGCGCCTGCCTGGCCGCCGGCGTGCCGTTGCGGATCGCCGGCGAGGGGCCGGAGCGCGCGCGACTCGAGCGGCTCGCGTGGGAGACCGGCTCGACCGGCGACGTCGTCTTCCTCGGCCGCCTCTCCGCCGCCGACGTCCGCCGCGAGCTCGCCGGCGCCGCGATGGTCCTGATGCCGTCGCGCTACCACGAGTTCTCGCCCTACTCGGCGCTCGAGGCGATGGCCGCGGGAGTGCCCGTCGTCGCGACCGCCATGGGCGGACTGCCCGAGCTGCTGGGCGAGGGCCGTTGCGTCCCCGTCGGCGCGGTTCCCGCCTTCTCCACGCGCGTCGCGGCGCTCTGGGCCGATCCGGACGCCCGTTCCGCCGAGGGCGACGCGCTGATCGCCCGTGCCCACGAACGCCATTCGCGCGAGCGCTATACGACCGATCTGCTGACTCTCTACGAACAGGTGGCCAGGTGCGAGTAGACGACCTCCAAGTCGACGGCGGCGAGCGTTCGGTGCGGATCGCCTGGGCCGATGGCGAGGCACGCTTGGGTGTCACGGCCCCGACCGACATGGCGGTCGAGGGCGACGACCTGACGCAGTTCGTGCCGCTCGCGCTGATGCTCGCGATGCGGCGCGGCGAGCCGCTGGGAGTTGACGGGCCCGTGTCGGCGAAGCTGCTCGGCTCGCTTGCGACCGTCCAGGAGATGCTCAGCGCCTGGTCACCGACGTTCACCCGCGTGCCGGTACGGGCGGGCGCGGTCGCGGCCGCCGCCACTCCCGGCGCGGGCCGCGGGGCTGGCTTCTCGCGCGGGGTCGACTCCACCTATACCGCGGCCTGCTCGCGGCCTCCGGGGCGGGAGCTGACCCATCTCGTCTACTGCGACGGGCTTGAGCCCTCCTACAGCGAGGCGACCAGCGCGCCGCGGATCGAGTGCGCTCGCGTGGCGGCCGCTGCGGTCGGGCTGCCGCTGATCGTGGTGACGGTCCGCACACGCGAGCTGCTCGATCACGTGATCGACCATGAGGACAGCTACGGCGCCGCGCTGGCGATGGTCGGGCTGTCGCTGGCGCCGGTGCTCGGCTCCTTCACGATCGCCTCGGCACGCGACTACAACGGGCTGGTGCCACGCGGCGCGCACCCGATGCTCGACCCGCTCTGGTCCAGCGACCGCGTGGCGATCGAGCACGACTCGTGCGCGCGCGACCGGCCCGCGAAGGTGCGCTGGTTGGTCGAGAACCGGTCGGACCTGTTGCCGCACCTGCACGTCTGCTGGGAGACCGACACCGAGGACAACTGTGGGCGTTGCAGCAAGTGCAGGGCCACGGCCCTGCAGTTGGAGATCGCCGGGGGACTGGAACGGTCGGGCTCCTTTCCCTCGCGGATCGACATCGACGCGGTTCGCGCCCGGCGCGAGGCGTCGCTGAACGGGCGGTTCGCGCTGAATGAGACCTACCGGGCGATTCCGCTCGCCCCGGAGTTCGACGAGCTGCGCGAGGCCATGGAGGAGTCGATCCGCGAGTCGGCGCTGACTACCGTCGCCGATGATCCTTCGCCGCACGGCATCTTCCGCCACCAGGGGCGGTTGGTCGACGCGATGATCCGCGGCGAGCCCTACACGCCGACGGCGTCCGGGCCGCCCGCCGCGGAGCCCGAGGTCGGTCCGCTCGGCCGCGATTGGCCCCCGGCCGGTCTGCCGCCGGCTAAGCCGCGTTCGTGGCGATCACTGCTGTGGCGCGGGCGTGAGCGGCGCGGCTGAGCGCGATCTGCCGCTCCGCCGCCGCGAGCAGCTCGTTGCGCAGCGCCGGAGCGGCCTGCCACTGGCGGTCCAGCTCGCTCGTGACGATCGCGAGCTCTGTCGCGTCCGTTCCCTCGTCGAGCCGAACGACGCGGCAGCCCTCTCCGAACTGGTCGCGTAGGCCGAGCAGCTTGTCGACGTAGTACGGAGAGGCGGCGACCCCGACCACCGGGACCCCCTGGGCGAGCGCGAAGACCGCGGCGTGGTAGCTGCCGGCGACGACTGCGCGGCAGTGTCCCGCGGCGGCGATCGCGGCTGCGGGACGCGCGACCGGCGTCGGCGCTTCCCCACGCAATGGTGCGCCCACCTCGTCCTCGTGTGGATGGCTCGAGATTCCGATTCTGATGACGTCGGCGTCCAGCTCGCCCGCCTTCACGCCGACGGTCGCGCCGATGCGGCTCGCCGTCTCGGCAGCCACGCCGGCGTAGTCGGCGACGCGCACGTTGAGCCCGAGCGCCTCCCCGAGCCGCTCTGGGCGGTTGCGGAATGCCAGCTCGATCGCGTCGTCGCCCGTGACGGCGACGCGCTCGCGTGGAACGCCGAGCGAGGCCAGCAGATCCGGCGCGGTCCGTCCCTCGCGCAGCGACAGCACGGCCGCCTCGGGCAGGGTAGCCGCCATGCGGGCGAGGGCGCCGCGATCCTCGATCGGGCCGATTCCCTGGCCAAGTAGCGCCGTCCGCAGGCCGATGCGCGCGGCGATCTCCAGCTCGGTCAGCACCGCGTCGGTCTCGTCGAGGAAGGCGTCGGTCAACCCGCCGCGTCCGCTCAGCAGGAACAGGTCGGCGGCGAGCAGCGCGTCGGCGAACATCCGCGCCGCCGGCTCGCGGCGCTCGCGCCGCCGCCCCGCGCGCGCCAGCGCGGCTCTCGCCAACCAGCGTGGCCGTGGCAGAGCGGGGCCGCCGCGGGCGGTCAACTCATAGCGTCCGGCGGCGGGGAGCGGCGTGACTCCGGGGCAGAGCTCGGCGAGCAGCTCGGGAGCGGTCGTCAGGACGTCGACCCGGGCTCCGGGCCAGCTCTCGCGCAGGCGTTCGACGCACACCTGCAACATCGCGACATCGCCGGCGTTCAACAGATGGTGGCTGCCGGGGTCGATCAGGATGCGCGGCGCTGTGGCGATAGCGCTCATGTGTGCGCCGCGATCACGCCGGGCAAGCGCCGCTTGATCTGGCTGCGAGGACCGGGGACGCGCGGATGGCGCGCCGCGACGTCGATCAGGGCGATCAGCGCCCAGCGATCCATGCGGCGCGTGTTGAAGCTCATGCCCCGCTCCGCGGTCGGCCAGCGGTAGCGGGCGAGCTGCTCGTCGCGGTACGCGAACCGCCAGCCGGCGATTGCCAGGCGCATGTAGAGGTGCCACTCCTCGACCGACCGCAGCCAGCCGGCGTAGCCGCCGACGGCATGCACCGCATCGGCGCGCATGACGGCGGTGGGGCATGGGACCGGGTTGGCCTCAGTCAGCTCGGGGAAGCGGTCGCGCGGGTGGATCGACGCGTCGCCGATGTAGTCGGTCTGCCCGTCGGGGTGGCCGAGGATGGTCACGTTGCAGTAGGCGAGGCCGATGCCCGGCGGTTCGAGCTCCGGCAGCATCCGCTCGAGGAAGGCCGGCTCCCAGAGATCGTCGGCGTCGAGCTGGCAGATCGCCTCGCCGCGTGCGACGGCGAGGGCGGAGTTGCGCCCCTTCGCCGTACCGCCGTTGCGCCGGCGGCGGACGATCCGCAGCCGCGGGTCGCGGACGTCGGCCAGCACCTCTGCGACCGGGATGTCCGAGACGTCGTCGGCGACGATCAGCTCGAGATTCTCGACGGTCTGCGCGAGCACCGACTCGACCGCTTCGACGATCGTGGCCTCGGCGTTGTAGGCGGGCATCAGGACGCTCGCGCGCGGGACGGCGGTCGTCACGAAAGCCGGCCTCAGCTCGCCGCGGCGGCGAGGTCGAGCTCGAGCAGCAGGTCACCGACGAGTCGCGCGACGACACGCGACGAGCGGAACAACTCGGCCTTGCGGCGGCCACGCAGCCGCATGCGCAGAAAGGCCTCTGGGGCGCGGCTCGCGTTCGCGACGGCCAGGCGGACCTCGTCGAGGCCGCCTGCCTCCACGTAGTCGATACCGGGCTCGAGGCCCCGCGAAGGCAGCAGCGGCTCGCTCACGAGCAGCCTGCCCTGGGCAAGAGCCGTGAGAGCGCGGTGCGTCGACGCGGGGCCGCTTTCGTTCTGGAAGTTGACGACGATCGCGGTTCCGCCCTCCACCGCTGGAAGCCCGGGAGCCGAGAACAGCTCGTCAGCTACCGGCATGGCGACGGAGCGCCAGCTGCCGGGGGGCGCCTTGGGGCTGCCGGTGACTGTGCGCCGCGGCCCGACCGGGAGCGGCCGGCTTGCGTCGCCGGCCCATGCAGGGGCCGCGTCGCGCCACCAGACCAGCGCGGGCAGTCCAGCCTCGTCGAGGCTCGCCAGCTGGTCCTCCGACGGCTCGAGCGCGACCAGGGCGTCGGCGCCCGGACATGCGGACGAGGGATCGTCGATCCGCGTGACGGTCAGGTCCTCGCCGTCGCCAGGCGCGCAGCGGTCGAGCAGCGTGGGCGGTCCGAGCAGGGCGACGTGGGGCACGCGCGAAGCGTATCCCGACAATTGGTCATACCGGATTCGCTCCCGGCTGGCGTGTCCACCCACGGCTAGGCTTTGCCGGCTGCCAATGCCGCCAAGTGTCTGCTTCATCCTCGGGGAGCTGGGTCCCTCCGGCGGCGCCGGCGCCGTCGTGCGCCACGCTCGCGGTCTCGCCGCGGACCACGGCTGGGATGTGTCACTGGCGCTCTGGCCCGGGGCTTCGATGCCGGCGGACGCTCCGCCTGGGGTGCGGTTGATCACCACCGACGAGGCCCGCACGCTCGACCACGACGTCGCGATCGCCACCTGGTGGCGGACCGCCTACGACCTGTTCGCGATTCCGGCCCGCCGCCACGCCTACTTCGTCCAGCAGTTCGAGGAGCGCACCTACCTTCCGGGCGACGTCGAGCGGTTCGGCGCCATCGCCACCCACGATCTGCCCGTCGCGTTCCTGACCGAGGCGGCGTGGATCGCCGCGGAGCTTGCCGAGCTGCGCCCCGAGGCGCCCAGCTTCTACGTTCCGAACGGGATCGACAAGGAACGCTTCGCGCCCGCGGCGTCGTCATCGGCGGGTCCGCTGCGAGTGCTGGTCGAGGGCAGCCCGGGCCTCTGGTTCAAGGGCATCCAGGACGCCGCGGCGGCGCTCGAGCTGACCCGCGAGCCGGTCGTGACGACGCTGGTCACGCCTGAGCGGGTGGATCCCGCAACCTGCGCGCGCTTCGACCATGTTGTCGGGCCGCTCGATCACGCCGCGATGGCGGATGCCTACCGCGACGCCGACGTGCTGCTCAAGCTCTCGCGCGTCGAGGGCGTGTTCACACCACCACTGGAGGCATTCCACTGCGGGGTTCCATGCGTCGTGTGGCCGGTGACGGGCCATGACGAGTACGTTCGCCATGGCGTCAACGGCGCAGTCGTCGACTTCGACGATCTGGCCGGGACAGCGGGCTGGATCGACCTGCTGGCCCGCGAGCGCGGACTGCTCGGACGGTTGGGTGACGGTGCGCTCGCGACCGCCGCCGGATGGCCGACGTGGGAGAGCTCGACGGCGGCGTTCGCGACCGCGCTGGAAGCGATCGCCGAGGGGCCCGAGGCGAATGCCGGAGATGGCGTGACACGCTTGCTCGCCGACCTCGACCTGGCGATGGAGGACCAGCGGGCGGCGCTGCACCGCGAACGCTACGCCGGCGACCACGCCCGCGCCCAGCTGGAGATCGCTGAGCGGCGATTGGAGGGCGCGCTCGCGCGCCTGGCCGCGATCGAGGGCTCGCTCGCCTGGCGCCTGGCTGCGCCCTTGCGGCGGTTCGCCAGCCGCCGGCGCTAGGCCGTCACGGCCAGCTGCTCGCGCCACCAGTCGAGCGTGTCGCGCACCGTCTGGTCGAGCGAGATCTCCGGCTTCCAGCCCGTCGCGGCGGTCAGGCGGTCGTGGCTTCCGCACATGTCGCGCGCGTCGTGGGCACGCAACCGCGCCGGGTCGACCTCGTGATGGACGGGGATCCGCGCATTCCCGGCAACCAGCTCGACCAGCTCGGCGACCGAGGCAGAGTGCCCGCTGCAGACGTTGAACGCCCCGCCGTCGAGTTCCGCCGCGAGCGCATAGGCGCGGACGACGTCGCGGACATCGGTGAAGTCGCGCCGCGACTCGGGGTTGCCGGTCCGCAGCGTCATCTCGGTCAGGCCGGTGGCCTCGGCCTCGGCCACCTGACGCGCAAGCGAGCTGACCACGTACTCGTCGCGCTGACGCGGGCCGGCGTGGTTGAACGGCCGCAGGCGAACGACACGCAGGTCGAACGCATCGGCGTACTGGCGTCCGAGCATGTCCGACGCCGCCTTGCCGACCGCATATGGGTTGCCGGGCTCGAGGGGCTCCTCCTCGGTGATCGGCAGCCTCGGAGCATCGCCATAGATCTGGCCTGAGCCAACGAGTACGACCGTTGCGCGCGTGGCCTCATGGCGCATCGCCTCGAGCAGGTTGAGCGTCATCGCGAGGTTGGTCAGCAGTCCCTGGTCGGGCTGGTCGAGTGACTTGCTCGGCGAGCTGAACGCCGCGAGGTGGAAGATCGTCGTGGGCCGCAGCTCGGCGACGTAGGTGCGCACGGCACGGGCGTCGCAGAGGTCGAGCTCGGAGCTCGAAGGCGCCGCGACCCCGTCGCCGAGCAGATCGACCATGTAGCGCCCCGCGAAACCGCTGCCCCCTGTGACCAGCGTCTTCGTCACGCGCGGCGCTCCCGAAAGTACTGACGTGCGACACCCGCGACGAAGCGGGGGTTGGAGCGCAGGTAGCGCGGCAGCTGTCGGCTCGGCTCCTGGATGACCCGGTGGGCCCACTCGAGGCCGTGATCCTGCATCCAGCGCGGAGCCTGTGTGACACGGTCGGCGTGGAAGTCAAATGCCGCTCCGACGCCGCAGAGCACAGGTGCTTCGAGCTGCGGACGCAGTCGCGCCATCCAGCGCTCCTGCTTCGGCATCCCGAGCCCGACCCAGACGACGTCTGGCTCGTCGGCGTTGATCCGCGCGGCGATTGCGCGGTCGTCGTCGGCTGTCGGCTCACGGTGTGGCGGCGACCAGCCGCCGACGATCTGCAGGCCCGGGTTGTCGCGCAGCAGGTTGGCCTTGAGCGTTTCCAGCGCGCTGTCGTCGTGGCCGCCGTAGAGCCAGATCCGTTGGCCGCGGCGGGCCGCGTGGGCGCAGTGGCGGTGCATCAGGTCGGGGCCGTAGACACGGCCGTGCAGCCGCTCGCCGCCGCCGAGCAGGTTCGCCGCCCAGACGACTGGCATCCCGTCAGGCACGGTCAGCGTCGCCTCGCGCAGCGCCGCCATCAGCAGCGGATCGTCCTGCGCCGTGACGAGCGACATCGCCGGTGCGGCGCAGACCCAGCCACGCTCGCGTCGCTCGACCATCGTGTCGATCACGTCGATCGCGCCCTCGTAGTCGGTCATCGCGATCGGCACGCCAAGGACGTCGCGGCGGCGAACGCCGCTGGCGGCGCCGGGCCGCTCCGAGACCGCTCCCGTGGAAGGCGTCTGGCTCACTCGCGGGAAGATACGCCTATGAGCGACGCGCGCCGGTTGGCGACGGGGTCCCTGGCGCAGCAGGCGGCGCAGGTCGCGGGCCTCGTCGCGATGTTCGTCGTGATCACCGTGCTGGCTCGGCGCCTCACGCTGGCCGAGCTCGGCGTCTACGGCCTGCTGAACTCGCTCGCCGGCTATCTGCTGATCGTCCAGAACGCCGCGGCCGGCGCCGCCGTACGGGCGATGGCCGCGGCGCGGGACGACGCGGAGGGATCGGCGGCGTTTTCGACCTCCGCGCTGATGTATGTCGCGGCCGGCGCGCTCGCCGCGGTTGCGCTGACCGCCGTCGGGCTGATCTTTGCGGCGGTGCTCGACTTGACGCCGGAGCTTGCGCGCCAGACGCGGCTCGGCGCCGCGGCCGCCGGCTTGGTCGCGCTCGTCGGTTGGCCGCTGACGGTCTACCGCGACGCCCTGCGGGCTCGGGCGCGCTTCGTGCTTGCCGCCGGCGCCGAGGCGGTCGGAATCGTCGCCAGCATCGGGCTCGTCGGCGCGCTCGTGCTCGTCGACGCGCCTTTGTGGGCACTGATCGGGACGGCGAGCGCAATCCCGATGCTCGCCGGCGCCGCGTGCCTGGTCGCGGCACGCGCGACCGCGATGCCCTGGCGGTTGCGGCCGCGGCTGGCGACCCGTGCGGCGGCGCGCGAGTTCCTCGGGCTTGCCGGCTACATCTCGCTCGCCGAGGCGTCGAGCGCGGCGGTCTATGCGGCGACGCGGGTGATCCTCGGCATCGTCCGCTCACCGGCGACCGTCGGCCTCTACGAGGGGCCGGTGCGCGCCCACAACCTGGTCCGTGCGCTCAACGGTGCGGTCACGGTGACCGTCCTGCCGACTGCCGTCCGCTACCGCGCCGAGGGTGATGAGCGGCGGCTGCGCGAGCTGCTGGTGCGCGGCTGTCGCTACGCACTCGCCGGCATCGTGCCGATCGCGGTCGTCGGCGGAGTGCTCGCCGGCCCGATCCTCGTTGCCTGGCTGGGCCCGCGCTTTGGCGCGGCGGGATCGGCGATGGCGATCATGCTGAGCCACTGGCTGCTCAACGGCGTCCTCGGCGTGACGACCGCGATGCTCGTCGCCGTCGGCGCGGCACGCGACCTGGCGCGCTGGGCGATGATGCTCGGCGGCTCGACGATCGTTCTGGCGCTCGCGCTGGTGCCGGCGTTCGGCCTCGACGGAGCCGCGCTGGCGACGGCGGTTCCGTACGTGCTCCTGTTCCCGTACATGCTGCGCGTCACGCTGAAAGCGGTGCCGGTCCCGCTCGGTGAGCTGGCGCGGCGGGCGTTTGCCCCCGCATGGCTGCTCGGGGCCCTGCTGGCGGCCGTGCTGCTCTGGGTCCGGGTCGCGCTCGACCCTGTGTCGGCCGTCGCGGTCGCGGGCGCCGCGCTCGGTGGCCTCGCCGCGTACTGGGTCGCCTACTACCTGCTGTGCCTCGACCCCGCGGAGCGCGCGCTCGCGAGATCGATCCTGCCGGGACGCCGCGCCGGGCGCTAGTCGCGCGCGTGCTCGAGCACGTCGCGTGCCTCGGCCTCGGCGTCGTGGTTCTGGCGCTCCTCGAGCATCGCGACCCGCTGCGCGAGGACCTTGGTCTGGTCGGTCAGGCGAGAGACCGCGAGCGAGAAGTGCAACAGCAGCACCAGCACGAAGCCGAAGGCGATCAGGAAGAGGGCGTTCGGCGGCGAGTAGATGCCGATCGTCGTCGCGACCTGCTCGAGTAGGTCTCGCCAGACCGCCAGTCCGAGCAGCGCTAGTGCACTGAACAGCCACAGCAGCGCGTAGCGCTCGAGCAGTCGCCGGCGGCGCACCAGCTCGAACACGAGCAGGAACAGGCCGAGCGCGGCAACGATCGAGACGAGCTGGATCCGCAGCTCCATCAGATTCCCTGTCCCGCGGTCACCGGCGACGCGTCGCCCGGTTCGACGACTGGACGGCGGCGCACCAGCCCGACGAAGATCGCCAGCAGCACCTTGACCATGTAGTAGGCCGACTTGCCCGAGCGGATCGACGAGACGCCGCCGCCGCGCTCGAGCATCTTGACCGGGACCTCGCGCATCCGTAGCTGGTGGTGGTGGACCATCAGTACGGCCTCGACCTCCGGGTAGTCGTGTGGGTAGTCGCGGGCGAAGAGCGCGATCGCGCGTCGGTTGTAGAGCCGGAAGCCCGACGTCGGATCGGTGATCCGCTGTCCGACGATCCGCGACAGCAGGAAGGCGAAGATGTGGATCCCGGTGCGCCGGCTGATCGGGGCGAGGTAGCCGTTGTCGGTCAGGAAGCGCGAGCCGCAGACCATGTCGAGCTGCGGATCGCCGTCCATCACCTCCTGCAGGGTGGGGATCTCGTCGCCGACATGCTGTCCATCGCCATCGACCTGGACCATCCGCTCGTAGCCGTTCTCGAGCGCGAAGACGAAGCCCGCTTGCACGGCGCCACCGATGCCGAGGTTGAAGGGCAGGCGCAGCACGCGCGCCCCAGCGGCGCGCGCCAACTGCGCGGTCGCGTCAGTGGACCCGTCGTCGATCACGAGTACGTCGAAGTCCGGCGCGGTCGCGTTCAGCTCGCGCACGACCTTTGCGACGGTCGCGGACTCGTTGTAGGCCGGAACGACCGCGAGGTTCGTGTTGCCGCGCTCCATGCCTCGTATATTGCCCGCTTCCGTGGTCGAACTTCCGTCCATCACCGTCGTGACCGCCTGCCTCGACTCGGCCGGCACCATCGAGGAGGCGCTCGAGAGCGTCCGTTCGCAGGACTACCCGCGGATCGAGCACGTCGTCGTCGACGGCGGCTCGACCGACGGGACGCTCGAGATCCTCGAGCGCTCCCCGCAACTCCGTTACATCTCGGAACCCGATGATGGCCGCGTCGATGCGGTCAACAAAGGCGTCGCGATGGCGAACGGCGACGTCATCGCCTGGCTCAACGCCGACGACCGCTACCACCCAGGCGCGCTACGGGCCGTCGGCGAGGCGTTTGCAGCAGCTCCCGACACGATGTGGCTGACTGGCTACTGCGACATCGTCGACGGCAACGGCGACGAGATCAGACACGCCGTCACCGCCTACAAGAACTGGCTGCTGCGTCACTGGTCCTATCCGCTCTACCTGACGCAGAACTTCGTCTCCGATCCGGCGACGTTCGTTCGCCGCGAGGCCCTCGACGAGGCGGGCCCGCTCGATCCGCGCTTCCGGATCTCGCACGACTACGACCTGTGGCTGAGGGTCAGCCGCCGCCACGATCCGCTGGTGCTGCGCAGGACGCTGTCGAGCTTTCGCATGACCGAGGGCACTCAGAGCATGGCCGGCTTCGAGCGCCAGTTCCGCGAGCACGCCGAGGCGGCGCGCGAGCACGGTGCGGGCCATCCGATCCCAGTCGCGGTCAACCGTGTGATGAGCAGGTTGATCGTCGCGGTCTACAAGACGCTGCGCGCCCTTCGACGCTGGCGCGGGCGCTAATCTCACCGTACGTGTCCAACGGCGTCAGCGACAAGCGGATACTGCTGACGGGCGGCGCGGGCTTCCTTGGCTCGAAGGTCCGTGAACGGCTCGAGGCGGCCGGTGCGGCCGAGGTCTTCGTGCCGCGCCGGGCCGACTACGACCTGACAGATGCCGAGGCCGTTGCGCGTGCCTATGACGCCGCCCGCCCCGACACGGTCGTCCACCTCGCGGCGGAGGTCGGCGGGATCGGCGCGAACCGCGACAATCCGGGCCGCTACTTCTTCGCCAACATGGCGATGGGCCTCCACCTGATCGAGGAGGCGCGCCGGCGCGGAACCGAGAAGTTCGTGCAGGTGGGGACGGTCTGCTCGTACCCCAAGCACACCCCGGTCCCGTTCTCCGAGGATGAGCTGTGGAACGGCTATCCCGAGGAGACCAACGCGCCCTACGGCGTGGCCAAGAAGGCGCTGCTCGTGATGATGCAGGCCTACCGGGAGCAGTACGGGCTGCGCGGCGCCTACCTGATGCCGGTCAACCTCTACGGCCCGGGCGACAACTTCGACCTCGAGTCGAGCCACGTGATCCCGGCGCTGATCCGTAAGTGCGAGGAGGCACGTGTAGCCGGTCGCGATGAGGTTGTCTGCTGGGGAACCGGCAGCGCGTCGCGCGAGTTCCTCTACGTCGACGACTGCGCCGATGCGATCGTCGCCGCCACCGAGCGCTATGACGAGCCGGAGCCGATCAACATCGGTGCTCACAGCGAGATCAAGATCCGCGAGCTGACCGAGCTGATCGCTCGGCTGACCGGCTTCGAGGGCGAGCTCGTCTGGGACAGCTCGAAGCCCGACGGTCAGCCGCGCCGCTGCCTTGACACCAGCCGCGCCACCGAGCTGCTCGGCTTCACCGCCTCGACGTCGCTCGAGCAGGGGCTGCGCGAGACGATCGAGTGGTTCCGCGCGCAGACACCGGCGAGCACGCCCGCCCCCTAGCTAGAGGGCGGCGGCCCGCTCGTACAGCTCGACGTGGCTACGCGCCGCGGCCTCCCAGGTGAAGCGCGCCGCGTTGACGAGGCCGGCGCTGCGTAGCCGCTCGCGCAGCTCACGGTCGTCGACGATGCGCGCGATCGCCGCCCCGATCCCCTCGGGCGACTCCGGGTCGAACACCAGCGCCGCCTCGCCGACGACCTCGGCCAGCGATCCGCGGTCGGAGCTCGCGACCGGGCAGCCGCACGCCATCGCCTCGACCGGCGGGGCGCCGAAGCCCTCGTAGAGGCTCGGGAAGACCATTGCGGTGGCGGCGCGGTAGAGCGCCGGAACCTCGTCGTGCTCGAGGTAGCCAAGGTGCCGAACCCGGTCGCCGACGCCGGCGGCGCGGGCCTGCTGCTCCAGCTCCCCGAGCTTGCCGTAGTCCTGCCCCGACAGCAGCAGGTGGACGTCGGCGGGCGCGAGCGCCAGCGCCTCGACCAGGCGCGCGTGGTTCTTGTGTGGCCAGAGGTTCGCCGGATAGACGAGGAACCGCTCGGGCAGGTCGCGCCGTTCGCGCAGACGGGCGTCGGCGTCGGTGGCTGTGGGGTTGAAGCGGTCGTGGTCGATGCCGAGATGGATCGACGTCACCCGCTCGGGGTCGAGGCCGACGATCTCGATTAGCCGCCGGCGCGAGTACTCGCTGATCGTCGAGACCAGGTCCGCGCGCCGGGCCGCGCGGTCGTAGGCCCAGCCGCGGTAGACGCGCTCGGCGCGTGAGAAGAACCAGGGCAGCTCGTGGTGCTGCAGGTCGAACACCGTGGTCACAGTCGGCACGCCCGCCAGCTGGGGGATCGGCACCGTCACCGGGTGGTGCAGGACGTCGAACCCCTTCGGGACGTCGCGCGCGACGAAGCGCGGCGCCAGCGCGGCCGCTCCCATCGCGAGCATCCGCGTCGCGTCGCTGTCGCCGGACCGGTAGCTGCGCACGTGGCGCAGGTCGACGCCGTTGCGGACGTAGCTTCCGTAGGCGCCGGCGACGTGACGGTTCGCGAGCACGGTGACCCGTTCGGGGCCGTTGCCGTCGGCGAACTGGCCGAGCACGCCGCGAACGTTCGACTCGGCGCCGCCGACGCGGCCGGGGAACAGCGTCAGCAGGGAGTATCCGACGTGCACGGGCGCGGATGCTAGGCGCTGGCGCAGTGTTCGGCGGGGCGATCGGGGAAAGTATTCCCGTGCGTTCGCCGACTTCTCCCGCCGAGCCGCCCTCTGGCGGCCAGGCCCATCTGGTCGCGACCGGCTCGCTCGTCCAGCAGGCGTCTCAGGTCACCGGCCTGCTGGCGATGTTCGCGGTGCTGACCGTGTTGGCGCGCAAGCTGTCGCTCGAGGAGCTCGGCGTCTACGGGCTGCTCGCGTCGATCGCCGGGTACCTGATCATCGTCCAGAACTCCGCCGCGAGCGCTGCCGTGCGCAACCTGGCGGCAGCCGCCGACGCCGTGGAGCGCGACCGCGCCTTCTCGACCGCGGCCGTCATCTACGCGCTCGCCGGCATCGTCACGGCGACGCTGATTGCCGTGCTCGGGATCGTCCTGTCCGGTCTGATCGGACTGTCGGATGACGTTGCACACCAGGCGCGGATCGGTGCGGTCCTGCTCGGGCTCGTCATCGCGATCGGCTGGCCGATCACGGTTTATCGGGACGCGATGCGGGCGCGCCAGCTGTTTGTGCGCTCGGCGACGATCGACATGCTGGCGATGGTCGTCTACGCGGTGCTGGTGCTCGGGACCGCGTTCGCCGGCGCGAGCCTCGCGCTGCTGATCTGCGCCAGCGGCACGATCCAGTTGCTCTGCGGTCTCGGCGCGCTGATCGTGGTCCGCTTCCGCCCGCTGCCGTTCCGTTTCGACCTCGGGCTCGTGACCCGCGCCGAGGGCATCGCCTTCGCTCGGTTCGCCTGGTACGTCTCGCTGGCCGAGGTCGCCAGCACGCTCGTGTACGCGCTCGACCGGGTCATCCTCGGCGTCTTCAAGTCGGCGGTCACGGTCGGCCTCTACGAGGGACCGATCCGCGCGCACAACGTCGTGCGAGCGCTCAACGGAGCGCTATCGGTGACCGTTCTCCCGACTGCCTCGCGCTACTTCGCGGACCAGGACGAGCGACGACTACGCGAGCTGCTCGTGCGCGGCCTGCGCTACGCGCTTGCGCTAATCGTGCCGATGGCGGTGACCGGCATGGTGCTGGCGACGCCGCTGCTCGAAGCTTGGCTTGGCGAGGAGTTCGGGGCTGCCGGTCCGGCGCTGGCGATCCTGATGAGCTACTGGCTCGTGAACGGCTGCACCAGCGTGATCCAGGGGATCGTGATCGCAGGCGAGGGGGCCAACCGGCTCGTGCCGATCTTCTGGTCCGTCGCCGCGGCGAACGTCGTGATCTCGGTCGCGCTGGTGCCTTGGTTGGGTTTGGAGGGGGTCGCGATCGGCACCGCACTGCCGTACTTCTGTGCCTTCCCGTTTCTGATGCGCCTCGTGCTCGGGATCGTGCCGGTGCCGCTTGGGCGGCTCGTCCGCGAGGCGTTCGTCCCGGCCTACCTGCTGGCAGCAATGCTGGCGGTGGCGCTTGAGGTCGCTCGCCTAACGTTGCCGCTCGACTCGGTGGTCGTGGTCGTGGCGGTCGCGCTAGGCGGGATGCTCGCCTACTGGCTGGCGTTCTACGCCGTCTGGCTGCGCCCAGCGGAGCGGCAGCTGGTCCGCCAGGTCGCCGGCGGGTTGGTCCGAGCTGGAAGACCGACGGCGGGGTAGGGGCCTGCCGGCCGCCGTCCCATCGCGTAGCCTTCCGCCGATCGCACCCTCGCTCACTGCACAGATCCGGTCGGCGCCACCGCGCCTGCACAACGATGGGAGCGACTACTTCGGGCTCGCTTGGGCCGCGCTGGAGTGGCTCGAGCGCACCGTGCAGCCAGGCATGACAACGCTGGAGACCGGCGCCGGTGCATCGACGGTGGTGTTCGCCGCGAACGGCGCCAAGCACACGACGATCTCGCCCGCTCCGGACGAGCACCAGGCGATTCGCGACTGGTGTGCCCAGCGCGGGATCTCAACCGAGAACGTCAACTTCCTCGCCGAGTCGTCAGACACTGCGCTCACCAGCGGCGGCTGGCGGCCGGAGCCACTCGACCTCGCCCTGATCGACGGCGCCCATCTGTTTCCGTTCCCGGCGGTCGACTGGTTCTACACGGCGAAGCACCTCAAGGTAGGCGGGATGATGGTGCTCGACGACGCGCACCTACCGTCGGTCGCGACGGTCGCCCGTTTCCTGCGCTCCAACCCGGCCTGGGAGGACCAGGGTCCGATCAGCTACCGCACCGTCTGGTTCCGCAAGCTCGACGATCACGTCGAGATGGAGTGGGACATGACCCGCTTCGACCGGTTCCCCCGCTACGGCTATCTGCCGCTGCCACAGCGCGCGCTCGCCTACGGGCGCCACTACCTGATCGATCGATCGCCGCCGGTGCAGCGGGCGATCGCACGCCTGCGGCGCTAGCCGTGCAGCGCGAAGCCGTTCGCTTCGTCCTGGTGGGAGTGTCGAACACCGCCATCTCGATGGCGGTGTACGCAGGTCTCCTGGCCATCGGCGTCGGCTACGTGGCGGCGGTCGTCGTCGCCTACATCGCGGGGCTGGCCAACGGGTACACGTTCAATCGCCGCTGGACGTTCCTAGCCGGAGGCTTCTCGATCGGATCGCTCTCGCGTTACACGGCAGTGCAGGCGACCGGGCTGCTGCTCTCGGTTGGCTTTACGACGCTCTTCGTCGAGCGCTTCGGTGTCGCGGAGCTCCCGGCGCTCGTGCTGAGCTGGCCGCCGGTCATAGCGGTGACGTTCACCGCGACCCGGCTATGGGCGTTCGGGCCACGTACTCGCGCCTAGGGCCACATTTCTTCACGGCTCAACGCTGGCCGGTCGCAGACCACGGAGTTGGGTTCTCGCTCGATGCACTCCGCGCGCGAGATCGGTCCCACGCCGGGGATCAACCGAGCGGCGTGGAGCGCGTCCGCGGTTGCGCTGTCGCCGACCCGCTCTCGCAGGCGATCACAGCGGACGAGCAGCCAGATTCCCGAGCTGACCTCGGTGCGCCAGGGGCCGCGGCACGCCTCCCAGAGACCGGTCTTGCCGACGCTGTAGGGGTCGGAGCCGGCTAGCGTCGCGACGAGCGTTGAGTCCTTCAGCGGGCAACGCTGCTCGATTGAGTCGATCCGCAATGCGACCAGGCGCGGCAGGGCCTCCGCGCGCTCGATGTCGATGTTTGTCGCGTGCAGGCGGCAGCCGCTCTCGGCGAGCGTCGCGACCTCGGCAACGAATGCTGAAGTCTGCTTCTCGCCGGCCGCCCAGGCCTCGACAGAGTCGCGCGCCGCGCCCGCGCCGCTGACGACCAGGATCGACGCGGCGGCGAGTGCGGCCCAGCGCAGCCAAGTCCGCCCCTCGATGAGGAGCAGGACCGCCGCCATGACCAGCAGCGCCATCGTCGGGATGAAGTAACGCGAGGTGACGACAGCGGGCAGGCCCTGGACGACCATCGTCGCCGCCGCGGCTATCCAAAGACCGAGCGCCAGCCACGGCACGCGGCGTCGGTCGAGGAAGACCGCGAGTGCGAGAAAGGGAACGCTGACGGCGAGCGCCCGCCAGAGTGGACTGCCCAGGGTTCCAGTGATCCCAGCCCACTGAACGTTCCAGGCCTGGCGCAGGCGGTCGCCCCACTCGCCGGTCCCGGTCGGCGCACCCGCCTGGTAGAGGTCGGCGCCCTCGTCGCCGATCGTCGCCGCTCGGAAGGCCACCCATAGGAGGGGCAGGATCAGCGCGACGGCGGCGACGAGAAACGCCCGGCTGCGGAAGGGAGCGAGAAAGGAGTCGACGAGGCCACGCTCGCGCCAGCGCTCCAGCAGGTAGAGGTAGAGGAACGGGGAGACCGCAAGGAAGCACATCGACGCCTCCTTGAAGGTCGCGCCGACGAGGAAGAGCGGCCAGCCGATCGCGGCCGGGACTAGCGCACGGGGTAGCGACTGCCCTGACATCCGACGGTCCAGGCCCAATAGGACGAGCGCGGCTCCGCAGATCGTGGCGCCGACGAGCAGCGGCTCTTGCGGGGCTAGCCGGGCGAGGTCGATTGGGGTCGCCACGCCGGTAACGACGAGCGCGGGCGGGAGCGCGGCCAGGGCGCCGAGGGTGAAGGGCGATAGCCCGGGCCGGATCGAGCGAGCGATTAGCGCGGGGACCAGGCCGATGCTCGCGACCAGCAGTCCGACGCGCAGCGTGTTCCAGAGGTCGGGGCCCGTCATGTCGCCCGGAGCCCCCAGCGTGTGCCACTGGAGGTAGTCGAAAAGACCGAATCCGGGTCGGAACCGCTGTGTCGGGCTCTCCACGAACGGACGCAGCAGGTCGGCAAGCGAGCTGGCGCCATGACTGGCGCCGTTCCAGTCGTCGATTGCGGATGGGCTAGGTATCCCGAAACGTGGCGACAGCAGCCACATCACGTAGCCCAGCGCGATCAGGAAACCGGCGGCGACGGCGAGCGTCGACGCCCGCGGACGCATCAATCGCAATTAACCCACGCGCCTGGTCGCATCGGGGCGCCACGCTATCGCGGATGCGATACTCGCCGCGATGAAGCTCAGCGTGGTCGTTCCCGCACACAACGAGCAGGACAACATCCCCGAGCTCGTCCAGCGGCTGAGTGACGTATTCGACGCTCTGCCGCACGAGTGGGAGGCGATTTTGGTCGACGACGGCTCGACCGACGCCACCTGGGATTGCATGTCCCGGATGGCGTCGAACGTCCCCGCTGTCCGCGCGCTGCGTCTGTCGCGGAACTTCGGCCATCAGGCGGCACTCAGCGCGGGTCTGTCCGTGGCCTCTGGCGACGGTGTGGTGACGATGGACTCCGACCTCCAGCATCCGCCAGAGGTGATCGCCGACCTGCTGGAGCGGGCTGAGCAGGGCTACGACGTCGTCTACGCGATCCGTCACGAACGCGAGGGGGAGGGCTGGTTCAAGGCAGGTGCCTCTACGGCCTTCTACCGCCTCCTGAACCGGCTCGCGCGGCTCGACCTGCCTGAGGGCGCGGCCGACTTCCGCTACATGTCGCGCCGCGTCGTCGATGCGCTGATCGCGATGCCGGAGCGCCACCGCTTCCTGCGCGGCATGACGCGCTGGGTCGGCTATCGGCAGGGGGTCGTCGCGTACGAGTCGCCGGCCCGCTTCGCCGGCCAGTCGAAGTACACAGTCCGCCACATGCTGCGCTTCGCGCTCGACGCGATCGTCAGCTTTTCGGCGCTGCCGCTCCGGATCGCGAGCCTGCTGGGCTTTGTTGCGTCTGCGCTTGGCGCGCTCTATCTCGCCTACGTGGTCGTTGTGCGGCTCGTTACCGACACCGTCGTTCCCGGCTGGACGTCGGTCGTCGTTGTGGCGTTGATCCTCGGCGGCGCGCAGCTGCTCTGCCTCGGGATCATCGGGCAGTACCTCGGCCAGATGTACGACGAGGTCAAGGGTCGCCCGCTCTTCCTGATCTCCGACGACACACGCCAGGCTGGCGAGGGGAAGCCGTCGGGCCCTGACACCAGCAGCCGGCTGACGGTCGAGGCATGAGCGCGAAGCCCGCGCGAGACCTGCCGTTCGTCGACGCCGCTGCCGTCGTCGCTGCGCTCTTCCTGGCCTACGGCATACGCGCGGCGTTCGGCCCGAACTACCCGTTCGAGTGGGACTCGATCGCGCCGTTCGTGCGCGTCGGGCTGCCCGTGAGCGTCTGTGCGCTGCTGCTGTCGGCTGCCGCATTGGGCCTGTACGGCGATGACGCCGACGGGGCCGGAGCCCGTCAGCACCTGGCGGCGACGGCGTATGCGGTGGCGGGAGCAACCGCCATCGGGATCTACTGGGGCGGGGCGACGCCGCCCACCATTCCGCTGGTGCTGACCGCATTTGCCTGCCTCGCGGCACTCGTGCATCTGGGCCGGCGGGTCTACTGGAGCCGCGCGTCGTCTGAACGGTGACTGTCGATAGCGTCCCCCGTCATGAGCACATCGCGGAGGGCACTTATCACCGGTATCACCGGCCAGGACGGCTCCTACTTGGCGGAGTTCCTGCTCGAGAAGGGCTACGAGGTCCACGGCATGGTTCGCCGGTCCTCGACCGAGACGTTCCAGCGCCTGCAGGGATGCCGAGACGACATCACGCTGCACACCGGCGACCTGCTCGACCAGCGTTCGCTCGTCGACGTGCTGCGCGCCTGCGAGCCTGACGAGATCTACAACCTCGCGGCGATGTCGTTCGTGGCGGCGTCCTGGAACCAGCCGGTGCTGACCGCTGAGTTCAGCGGCGTCGGGGCGACGCGGATGCTCGAGGCGATGCGCGAGGTCGTGCCGCAGGCGCGCTTCTACCAGGCGTCGTCGTCGGAGATGTTCGGCCAGGTGCTCGAGGTGCCGCAGGTCGAGACGACCCCCTTCTACCCGCGCAGCCCCTACGGCGTCGCGAAGGTCTATGGCCACTTCATCACGGTCAACTACCGCGAGAGCTACGACCTCTTCGCCTGTTCGGGCATCCTCTTCAACCATGAGAGCCCCCGTCGTGGGCTGGAGTTCGTGACGCGTAAGGTGACTCACGCGGCGGCCGCGATCAAGCTCGGGCTGCAGTCGGAGCTGGCGCTCGGCAACCTCGACGCGGAGCGCGATTGGGGCTACGCGAAGGACTACGTCGAGGCGATGTGGTTGATGCTGCAGCAGGATGCGCCCGACGACTTCGTGATCGCCACCAACGAGACGCACAGCGTGCGGGAGCTTGTCGACATCGCGTTCGCGCAGGTCGACCTCGATCCCGCCGACTACGTCCGGATCGACCCGAAGTACCTCCGCCCGGCGGAGGTCGAGCATCTGATTGGCAATCCCGCGAAGGCCAAGGAGAAGCTCGGCTGGGAGCCGCGGACGAGCTTCGACGAGTTGGTACGCCTGATGGTCGAGGCGGACCTTGAGTTGCTCGCGAGCGGTGTGCCACAGAAGCAGGCCGGCTAGCGCCGCGCCTCCGATGCGCGTACTTCATCTGACGCCAGAGCTGCCCTGCTGGCCGGGCGGGACGGGCGGCGCGACGCGGCAGTTCCATCTGCTCAAGCGATTGGTCGAGCTGGGGCACGAGGTGACCGTTGTCGCTCCCGTCCCGGAGGGTGAGGAGGGGCGTCGCGCGGAGCTAGACGCGGTCGGTATCCGGCTTCGATCGGTCACCCGGCCCGCGTCGCGCGTCGGGGAGACCCTCTCGGCACTGGCTCGCGAGCCGATGCTGGTTCCGCGAGCGGTGCGCCTGCCCACGCTCGCCTGGCAAGTGTCGGTGTTCTGGGCCGAGCTGCGCGCGCTAGCGGTCGACGAGATTCGCCAGAACCGGCCCGACGTGATCGGCATCGAGCACGACAACGCGGCGCACTGGATCGACGACCTTCCAGCCGAGATCCCGGCGGTCTTGGTGCTGCAGAACGTTGGGCGCCACTACTACGAGAGCCGCGCCCGGTCGGCGAGCGGCGTCCGCGCTGCATGGTTCGCGGCGGAGGCACGCCGGTTCGCTCGTCACGACGGACGCTGGCTGCCCCGCTACGCACGGTTGATCGCCGTTTCGGACGATGACGCGGCGGATTTGCGCAAGACGCTCGATGTGCCCGTCGAGGTCGTGCCGAACGGTGTCGCGAGCGACGAGTTGACGCCCCTGCCTCCTTCCCCGGAGCCTGAGACGCTGCTCTTCACCGGCACGCTCAGCCATCCGCCGAACGAGGACGGTATCCGCTGGTTCGCGGAGAGCATCTGGCCGCGCATCCGCTCGCGCCGGCCCGGCGCGCGGCTGCTAGTCGTGGGGCGCGACGCTCCCGTCGGAGTCCGTGCGCTCGATGGCCAGTCCGACATTGAGGTGGTCGGTGCCGTGCCGGACATGGCGCCCTACTTTGCACGTGCGACCGCCGTTGTTGTTCCACTTCGCTCCGGTGGGGGTACGCGCCTAAAGATCCTCGAGGCGTTCGCGTGCGAGCGCGCGGTCGTCTCGACGTCGACCGGCTGCGAGGGGCTGAAGGTCGAAGACGGCCGCAATCTCCTGGTCGCTGACGACGAGCAGGTATTCGCCGATGCGACCCTGCGGCTGCTCGACGACCCGGGTCTGTGCCAGCGGCTGGCAGCCGACGGACGGGAGCTTGCCGAGCGGCGCTACGACTGGCGTGTACTGGGTGATGAGCTGGAGCGCGTACTCAGCGCCGTCGCGGACGAGCGCGCTGTCGGTTCCCCGCAGTCGCATCGGTAGGGTCAGCGCCGATGAGCTTCCGGCGCATCGCGTCAGCGCAGCTGCGCCCCTTGGTTCTCCTGCTCGCGGCTGCGGCGATCGTCGGTGCCGCCTGGGGGTTGATCGTCCCGGCCTGGCAGGCACCGGACGAGCACTCCCATTTCGGCTACGCCCAGACGCTGGCGGAGCGGGGGACGCCGCCGGAGTCCGAGGGCGACCGGCGGTACTCGACTGAGCAGAGCGAGGCGGCCGACGCGATCGGCGCCGACCAGCTCGCGGCCAACCTGTTCGCCCGGCCCGAGTGGAGCCGCGCGGAGTACGACCGCTGGCGGGCGCTCCAGGCTGCCGAGGGCTCCGATGCCCGATCCGACGGCGAGGGCACCGGCCCGGAGGGAAGCAACAGCGCCCGTACCAACCCGCCGCTGTACTACGCCTTCGAGGCGATCCCCTACCACGCGGCTTCGGGCACGGACCTCTTTGGGAGGCTGTATCTGATGCGCCTGTGGAGCGCCCTGCTTCTGCTCGTCGCCGCCGCTGCCACCTGGGCACTGGTCGGCGAGCTGCTCGGACCGCGGCGCGACCTCCAGCTCGCCGGCGCCGCGCTGGTGGCGCTTCAGCCGATGGCGGCCTTCATCAGCGCCTCGATCAACCCCGACGCCATGTTGATCGCCGCCTTCGCGACGACGCTCTGGCTCGGTGTCCGTGTCATCCGCCGCGGCTTGACGCTCGGTAACGGCGCCGCGCTATGCCTGGCGGCGGCGGTGGCGATCCTGGCGAAGGCAACGGGGTATGCGCTGCTCCCCGGTGTCTTCTTGGCGCTCGCCATCGGTGCCTACCGTGCTGTCGGCGGCGTGCGAATCGGGGCATTCGTCAAGCGCTGCACGCTGCCGCTGCTGGCGCTCGCGGTCCCGGTTGGGGCCTGGTTGGCATACGCCCGGCTCAGCAACCGCCCGGCGGTCAACCAGGTAGGCGCCGGGGGCGGCGGAGACTTCGATCACCCCGGCCTGTTCTCGTATCTCTGGCAGTTCTACCTGCCCCAGGGTCCGGGTCAGATGCCGCTACCGCCGGGATACCCGTCGCTGCCGGTGAAGGACTTCTGGATCGAGGGCTTCTGGGGCAAGTTCGGCTGGCTCGAGGTCGTTTGGCCGGACCCGCTCTACGTTGCCGTCGGCCTGCTGACCGTCGTGGCGATCGCCGGCGCCGCCGTGGCGCTCGTGCGCAGCGGCCTGCGCCGTCACGCCGCGGAGGCTGCCTTCCTGGTCCTTGTCGCGCTCTCGCTGCTCGGCGGTCTGCACCTGACCGAGTATCGGATCTTGTCCGACCAGAACATGGTCTTCAACCAGGGCCGCTATCTGCTGCCGCTGTTGCCGCTGCTGGGCCTTGCTGTTGCCGCTTCGCTCAGTCTCGCGCGGGGGGCGGCTCGCCAGATCTCGATCGGGGCTCTGGTCGGCTTCCTGTTCGTCCTGCAGGTCGTCTCGCTGGCGATCGTGGGGGCCAGGTTCTATGCGTAGCCTCGCCGCCCGCGCATTCGCCGTCGTGGCCGTCGTCGGTGTGGCGATCATCGCCATCGTGGCGGCCACGGACGACCGGGATGTCGCCTTCACGCTCGGCGTAAAGCCCGACCTCGTCGCGGCGGAGCTCGCTCCCGGCGGCGTCGTCTGCCAGACGCCGGTGGCCGTGGCCGAGACGTTCGAGGCGGTGCGGTTCCAGGTCGGCACCTACCGTCGTCCAGGCCCCGAGCTGGAGGTCTTCGTGCGGAGACTCGGAGACCCGCGTCCGATCGCATCCGGGCGGCTGGCGGGCGGCTACCCGGATTTGTCGAAGCCGACGGTCACAGTCGACCCACCGGTTGCGAAGGGGACCCGCGCGGCGGTCTGCTTCCGCAATCGTGGCGATCAGCGGGTGGCGCTCTACGGCGGTCCCGACGTGGCAAAGCTCGGATCTACAACCAGGTCGGCCGGCCGAGACCAGGAGACCGACCTCACGCTCACCTTCGTCGGCGACGAGAGCACCGCCCTCGCGACGACCCCCGAGATCTTCGAGCGCGCCTCGCTCTTCCGCCCGGTCTGGATCGGCCCGTGGGCCTACTGGCTGCTGGCCGGCCTGCTGCTCGTTGCCGTTCCGGCGCTGCTCGTCGCTGCGCTCAGGGCTGTCCGCCCCAGCGCCTAGCCGGGCGCGCCGTAGTTGAAGACCGCGCTTGCGGCGCCGGTCGAGTTGGAATTCCTCAAGTACCACATGGTCGGACGCGGGTCGTAGAGGCCGATCGTGTCGGTGCCGTCGTTGTTCCAGTCTCCGGCCACCGCCGCGGTGCCTCCGAACCCGTACGTGAAGACCACGTTGGCCGCACCGTAGGAGTTCGTGTTCCGCAAGTGCCAGTTGAAGGAAACCGGGTCGTAGACCCCGATCGTGTCGGTGCCGTCGTTGTTCCAGTCTCCGGTCACCGGGGCCGCTCCGGAGAACCCGTACTGGAAGACATGATCCGCCGCTCCGGAGCTGTTCGCATTGCGCAAGTACCACGTAGGGGCGGCAGAGGGCGCGTACAGGCCGATCGTGTCGGTGCCGTCGTTGTTCCAGTCGCCTGCCACCGGCGTCGTCCCGGAGAACCCGTACTGGAAGGTGATGTCGGCCGCTCCCGACGAGTTGGTGTTCCGCAGGTACCACATGCCGGTCGCGGGGTAGTACAGGCCGATGGTGTCGGTCCCGTTCCCATCCCAATCGCCGACGACCGGCAGCGCGCCGGCGAACCCGTACTGCATCGTGTGCGAATCGCCGTAGGAGTTGGAGTTTCTGAGGTACCACGCTCCAGATGACGGGCGGTACACGCCAACGGTGCTGGTTCCGTCGCCGTCCCAGTCGCCTGTGACCGCTTGGTCCGGCTTGCAGTCCGCGTGTCCCAAGTTGTCGTTGTGCGCGGCCGCGCACCACGTGTACCACGCTGGCCGCCGTACGAAGTTCGCGTCCAGGAGGCCGGTATCCCAGTTGGTGCCTCCGCCTCGCATGTTGTAGTACGCGATGCGCTTGACTCGGGTCTGGGCGGCCAGTACGTGGGCCATCCACCAGGCGCGATTGTTCTGGCCGACGGGGTCGCCCAGGTACTCTGCCCCGGCCTCGGTGACCCAGATGTCTTTGTTGGAGGGCACTATGCCGGCGAAGGTAGTCACAGTGCTGAGGCTTTGATTCGTTATGGCTTTGTAGGGGTGGAAGGCGGCGTAGTGGCCCCAGCTTCCACCGGCGTTCTCGTAGCTTTGCACGTACGTATCCCAGTTGGGGCTATCTTCGTGATCGGTGAAGTCAGGTGATGTCCACTGCGCGGTTGGGTCCCACAAACCCACGACCTCGGCGAGGCTGTCCTGGTAGTCCACGAGCGTAGATGCCGGTATCGCGCCGACGGTCGTGGCGCTCGTCTGCCAGAGGTTGGGCTCGTTGATGCCTCCCCAGACGTCGACCTTGCTGGCGAACTCGTCGACTACCTTCTTGATTTCGGTCTCGTAGCGGACCGCCGACGGGACGAAGCCGCCCGTCCCGTCGTCCGCGGCTGTTCCCCCAACGTGATTCGCGCGGAGCGTGAGGATGATCTGGCTGGCTCCACGGAGCTTCGCGCGATCAATCATCGCATGTGTGCGAGTGACCCATATAGCGCGCTGGTTGGCCTTGGCTAGCTGGTCGGCTGTCGCTTGGGCCGGAGCCGGCTCCATCGCGTTCCAGACGATCTGAAGCCGGAAGACCTTGGGGCCGAGCTTGGCGAAATGGTCCTCGAGCGAGGGCATCGTGTAGCTCGGATTGGTGAAGTCCCAATCGTCGTCGGCGACGAAGAGCCCCCAGCCGTCGCGCGTCGTGTTGCCGCTCGCCTGCTGCGAGGCGGCGAGGCAGAGCATGGGCAGGATGCCGGCTACGGCAATGAGCAACCAACGGCGTCGCACGGTGAACCCCCGGTAAATGAGTCAGGCCAGTGTCTAGAAAGCGTAGTGCCAAGCGGCGCTATGCCTGGGCCAAGGAGAACACAGGCCTACGTGAATGTCAAGAATGGGCAGTTGCTAGAGCCGCTGAGTGCCGCGCAAGGCCTCGCGCAGCCCCAGCTCGACCTGCTCGGCGGCACGGTCCCAGCTGGCATCTGCCACGTAGGCCAGTCCGGCCTCGGACTTCGCGCGCCAGTGCGGCTCGTCGTCGAGCAGGGCCTCCATGGTGTCGGCCAGGGCGACGGGGTCCGCGCTGGCCAGGTCGACCGGGCCGTCGGCGCCGAACACGGCCTCCGAGCTGCCTCCGGTGAGGTCTACGCATGGCAGGCCGCAGGCCATCATCTCCTGGGGGATCAGCGAGTAGTTGGTCAGCGACAGGCAGAGGCCGACGGTCGCCTCGGAGTAGGACTCGGCCAGGCGTGACGGCGTCGCGACGCCCAGCGACTCGCTGGCGAAGGCGGTCTTCAGCGGCGCCGCCTGTCCGAATGCGACCACGCGCGTGGCCGGACGCCGCGCGCACAGTTCCTCGAGCGCGAGCACCCCGAGCGGCACGGCGCGTCGCGCCGTCGCCGCGCGCGCGTAGAAGATGACGGTGTCGCGCCGGCGCTCGACACTCGGGACGGGCCGGTAGGTCTCGTGATCGACGCCGAGGTGGAAGTAGGCGCCCTCGCAGCCGTGCTGCTCGGCGAGCAGATCGCGCAGCCAGCGGCTGGCGCAGATCGGGTAGAGGCCGAGGTCGTAGGTCTGCTCGGCCCAGATCCGCTCGGCGGAGGTGGCAAAGAACTCGGGCTCGTGATCCTGCACGAGGTAGGCGCCCGCGCCGCAGCCAGGCAGCATTGCGACCGGATGCGCGGTGTCCCAGCCCGTCGCGACGGCGACGTCGGCTCCGTGCCAGTCGGCGAAGCCGACGAACACAGGCGCCGCCACCGGAGCGAACCAGTCGACGATGTTGCGGCGCACGACGGCCGCCGCTGGGACGGCGTTGGCATCGGCCGCGTCATGGATCCAGATCGTGCAGGTGTGCCCCATCCGCTCGAGGCGCGCAATCAGGCCAAAGATCGTCGAGTGGCCGCCGCTGCCGCGCTGGAAGGGCGGGATGACGAAGGCGAGGTGGAGCCGCTCGCGGTCGGCGGTGGCGGGCGACCGGACGGCTCGCGGCGCCGGGCCCTCCTTGGCGTAGCGCAGAATGGCGCCGTAGTGCGGCTCGGCGAGTGCGCCCCCGGCCGCCGACGCGGGTGGCGGCGAGTCGGCTCCGCGCCCGTTCGCGGCGGGGTCTGATGCCCGCCCCTCCAGCGACAGCCGGCGCTCGAGAGCGGCGGGCAGTCGCTCGCTCCGCGTGCCGGCGACGGCCGCCGCCTTGCGGCCACCATGGTGCAGCAGCGAGCGAACGGTCCAGGCCGCCTGACGCGACCCGCTCCAGCCGTGCTCAGCCATCCAGCGGCGATCCGCCGCGACGCCGTTGCGGACCTCGCTCAGGATCGGCTTCAACTTGGCCGGCTCGACGTGCCCGACCGTCTCGCGCAGGCCGCGGTACTCGTCGAAGTAGCGGCGGGTGAACTCGACCGGCCCGTAGTCGTGGGCGTGCTGGACCGCGGCGCGCGGGTGAAAGACCTTCGTCCAGCCGGCCGCGAGCATCGCCTGCCCGAACGCCTGGTCCTCCGCATAGGCGATGTCTTCGAAGCGGACCTGCTCCCAGCAGGCGCGCGAGTAGGAGGCGTTGACGTTCGACATGAAGGCCAGGTCCCCCGCGCGCTGGAGCACCGGCTCGCCGTCTGGCGTCATGTCGGCGAAGAACCCCTCGAGCTCACGCGCAAGCGTCGGGCTCGTGTCCGGCCACGGCAGGTGGGGGCCGTAGGCGGCGCCGACCTTCGGGTCCAACTCGAACGCCTCCACGTGGGCCTCTAGCCAGCCGGGCGCCGGGACGGCGTCCTGGGTCAGGAAGCAGACGATGTCGCCCGAGGCCAGCTCCATCGCGAGGTTGCGCGTCCGGCCGTGGCCGAACTCCTCCGGTGGGATCTCGTGGACCGTCGCCCCGCCGGCACGGGCGATCGCGACCGAGCCGTCGCGCGAGCCCGAGTCGACGATCAGCAGCTCGACGTCGTCGTCGGCCTGGTCGCGCACAGCGGCCAGCAGACGCTCTAGGTAGCGCGCGCCGTCCTTGACCGGAATTACGACCGAGACGCTCGGCACGGCGGGCCTCAGGAGCGAGCTGTCGGGGAGTCGTCGCCGGCGCTGGAGCCCGCCGCGATCTCGTCCTCGGCGGCCGCCGAGCGCAGGTCGCCGAGCCGCGTCTGGACGTAGCGCTGGACGGAGATCTTGCCGCGCTGCAGCTCGCGCAGCCAGCGCAGCAGCGCGCGCAGGCGGCGCGCGCCCGGCTTGCGCATCTGCGCGTTGAGGTCCAGCCCCCAGCGGTCGAGCCAGTAGCTGCGGTCCTGGGCGGCCGCCAGCGCGGCGTGGGCGCGCGCCAGCTGCTCGACGTGCTCGCGTTCGAGGGTCTCGAGGTCGTCGGCCATCTCAGAGATTCTCCGCGATTCGCGGCGCTTCGCGCTTGAACGCCCACAGGCCTAGCACGAAGACGACGACGATCGTGGTGAGCGGAATCAGTAATCGCACATTGGACCCGATCGCCTCGGCGGCCGTCGGCGCGCCCGGGTCGAGCATCGCGTGGCGCATCTGCGTGAGGATCGTCGCGATCGGGTTGGCGGCCATCATCTCGCGCACGTACTCGGCGGGCAGCTTGCTTACGACGTAGAGGATCGGCGACGCGTAGAAGGTGATCTGCAGGACGACGTCCCAGATCGGCTGGATGTCGCGGAAGCGCACGTAGAGCACCGACAGCAGCATCGCGAAGCCGATCGCGAACACGGCGAGCAGCAGCACGAGGAAGGGGAACTGGAGCCAGCTCATCCTGATCGGGACCCCCGAGATCATCGCGAAGACGAACACCGCGACGAGGTTCAGGCCGAGGTTGAAGAGCGCGCTCAGCGACACCGAGATCGGGATCGCGATGCGCGGGAAGTGCATCTTGCGCAGCAGGTTCTCGCGCGCCATCAGGCAGCCGACACCGCCGGTCGTCGTCTCGGAGAAGTAGGTGAACAGGACGATGCCGGTCAGCAGGTAAACGGGGTAGTACGGGACGCCCTCGCCGAAGCGGATTACCTGGGTGAAGACGAAGTAGAGGACGCCAAACAGCATCAGCGGCCGCATCAGCGTCCACAAGTAGCCGAGCACCGAGCCGAAGTAGCGCAGCTTGAAGTCGGTCACGGCGAGCATCCAGGTCAGGCTGAGCGCGCGGCGGAAGTCGCCGCCGAGCGCCGACGGGCCACGCGACTGGACGGCGCTCGGGGCGGCCTGCGCGCTCGCGCTCACGAGCGCTCAACCTCCATCGCGGTCGGCAGGTCGGCGACGCCGCCGCTGAAGCGACGCGCCTCAACTTGCAGCGTCACGGCATCGACGCGCTGGTCGAGCGTCAGCTTGGCGTCGTCGGTGAGCACGGCCGGCGTCAGCGTGTAGATACTCGGCCCGAGCCAGTTGGGGAAGCGGAACTTGACGGTCGCGCGGTCGCCCGACGCGAACGAGCCGGTCGGCTGGTCGCGGTCGCTGCGCGCGACGTAGATCGTGTGGCGCACGTCGTTGCGGAAGTTGATCGAGAAGATCGGGTTCTCGACCGCGTCGTGGAACTCGACCTCCATGCAGGCGACGCAGTCCTCGCCCTGGTCGACCTTCACCTTGTCGTCGCCGAGCTCCGGTATCGGTGCGCCGGCGGCCGTGCACCAGGTGCGGACGATGCGGACACGGGGGGCTCCCGGGGCGGCGCTCGGGCCGTCGTCGCCGACCGTGCCGAAGTTCACCTCGGCGTACTTGGAGGCGATCGCCTCGGGGTCGCCGATGTCGATCAGGTCACCACGCTCAAGCAGCATCGCGCGGTCGCAGAATCGCCGCACCGAGCTCATGTCGTGGGTGACGAAGACGATCGTCCGGCCCTCGGCCTTGAGCCGGTAGAACTCGTCGAAGCACTTCTGCTGGAACGAGATGTCGCCGACCGCCAACACCTCGTCGACGAGCAGCACGTCGGCGTCGACCTGGATCGCGACGGCGAAGCCGAGCCGCACGCTCATCCCCGACGAGTAGTTCTTCAGCTTGAGGTCGACGAACTCCTCGAGCTCCGCGAAGGCGATGATCTCGTCGAAGCGCTCGAGCGCCTGCTTGCGCGTCAGGCCGAGCATGATCGCGTTGATCGCGACGTTGTCGCGCGCCGACAGCTCGGGGTGGAAGCCGACTCCCAGCTCGATGAACGGCGACAGCCGGCCGCGCACGTCGACCCGGCCGCTGTCGACGCCGTAGATGCCCGCAAGGCACTTCAGCAGCGTGCTCTTGCCGCTCCCGTTGCGTCCGACGATGCCGAAGAACTCGCCCGGCGCGATGTCGAAGCTGACGTCCTCGAGCGCGCGCAGCTCACTAAACGTGCGCGAGCGCCGTGGGTGCAGAACACGCGCCTTGAGCGTCGAGTACTGCTCGTGTGGGAGGCGGAAGCGCTTCGAGACATGCTCGACCGAGACCGCTGGAGGTGGGCTCGACCCGTCCCGCTCACGCCCTACCGCCGGTTGTTGGACCGTGGCCGGCAAGTCCGCGAACGGTACCAACGGGTGCCGTCAGTCGGTCCCGCCTTTACTCTGCCCGCGATGTCAGACCTCGCGAGCACCCGACCGCCGGTCCATCTGGACCCACCCGAAGTGTCGGGCGACGGGGTCCGCATCGGCCTGCGGATCGGCGACGAGACCAGGGTCGCGACCTACGCCTGCCACGACGAAGTCCTCGAGGCGAACCCGGACGCGGGCTTCGCCGCGGCGCTGCCGATCGCGATGGCGACGGCCTCTTCGCTGCAGGTGCCTGGCGGCGTCTCACCGCGACTGCTCGCCGCCTCCGGCGGCATCCAGGACATGCTCGCCGCCTGGGACCCGGCGCTGGCGTCCGTCGAGGTTCGTCGTGGCGACGATAGGGCGAGGGCGGCTGCTGATGCGGAGCCGCGCGGAACGGCCGCCTTCTTCACGGGTGGCGTCGACAGCTTCTATACCGTGCTCAAGCGCCGCGAGGAGATCGACGCGCTCGTCTACGTCCACGGCTTCGACCTGCCGCTGGAGGACGCGCGCAAGCGCGAGCTGGTCTCGGCGAGCATCCGCGGCGTCGCCGGCGAGCTCGGCTTGCCGCTGATCGAGGTCGAGACCGACCTGCGCTCGATCGCCGACGACGTCTGCGGCTGGGAGCTGATCTACACGAGCGCGGCGCTCGCGAGCGTCGGGCACCTGCTGGCGTCGCGCTTCGAGCGCTTCCTGATTCCCGCCACGCACTCCTACCGCGACCTGCACCCGATCGGGACCCATCCGCTGCTCGACCCGCTCTACTCGAGCGAGCGCCTGCGCTTCGAGCATGTCGACTCGGTCCGGCGGGTCGACAAGCTGGCGTACCTGGTCGACTCGGAGCTGGCGATGTCCGCGCTGCGGGTCTGCTTCCAGCCCGACGTGAACGCGCTCAACTGCGGCAGCTGCCCGAAGTGCGTGCGGACGATGGTCGGGCTGCGAGTGATCGGCGCGCCCGGGCGCTGCGCGACGCTACCCGGCGAGTTCTCCTTGCTGCGGATGTCGAAGGGCAAGGTCAGCAGTCGCCAGTCCCTGACCTACGTGCGGGAGAACCTGGAGGCTGCGGAGGCCCGGGGTACCGACCCGGATCTGGCCTTCGCGCTGACCCGCCTGATCGCCCGTGGCGCCCGCACCGAGGGTTGGGCGGAGACAGACCGCCTGGGTGTGGCGGCGCGCCGGTCGGTGGGCGCGCGCGTCCCGCTGCTCAGGCGAGCGCGACGGGTCGCACGTCGGCTGCTGCCGTCGCGTCGGCGCTGAGGGTGTCCGCGAGCCGGACCGCGGCCTGTATCGCGCTGCGGATCTCCTGCAGATAGACCTGCGGCGCGGCGGGGCGGGAGTCCGGCAGGGTCGGCCATGCCGGCTGGTGGGCGATCAGCTCGAAGGCGAGCCCGCGCTGGAGCCCAAGGGCGCGCACCGCTTCCAGGTACTGGAACGGCCGGCATGTAGGTGAGGTGACGAGCGCTAGCGGCGCTCCGGCGCCGGCCGCCGGGTCGCTGGCGAGCAGCTCGAGCGTGTCGTAGGTCGACGCCCGGCGCGCGCCGTCCGGCGCCGGTGTCTCGACCAACTGGATCCGGTCGTCTGTGCCGAGCACTTGGCTCGCCGCCGACAGCATCAGGTCGGCCTCGGTGTGGGCGCCGGGGGCATAGGCCAGGACCTCTGGGCTCTCGCGCTCCGCGCGATCGAGCGTGCGGCTGGCGCTCAGGAGAACGATTCGCGGCGCGTCGAGCGATGCGGCCTGGATCGCCTGGGCCGCCGCGCGAACACGGTTGAGCGGCGCCATGCGCCGGCCGCCGAGCACGACGAGCGTCTGGGGCCGTGTTCGTAGGCGGCCGGGTGAGCACAGGCCCAGCGCCGCCGCGCGCTCGGCCACCGCAACCGCCGCAACGCCCGGCAGCGGCGAAGACCCGTGCGCGTCGAGTGGCCGCTCGCCGCCGACGCGGTAGTCCCACGCCGTCCCGGGGAGTGACCAGTCACAGATCTCCGAGAGCGCATCGACCACCGTCCTGAGACGAACGCGGCCGTCGCTCACGGCATCGCGCGGGTCGTCGAGATCGGCCGGCCACGCGAGCGACTCGGCCGGTCCGTCCGGATTGCGCCGGCCGGGAACCTGCCCCGCCAGCCAGCGCAGATCGTTCGAGCAGAGCCAGTCCGATACCGAGTCGGCGATCGGGTTGAGCGCTCCGGGCGCGAACGGCTGGTCGAAGAACATCGCCCCGTCCGTGTCTAGAGTCCCGCCGGTGAAGTCGGTGATCGGCATCGATGCTGGGGGCTCGAGTATTCGGGCGATCGCCGTCAGGGGGGATAGCGTCATTCACCGCGGCGCTGGTGGTCCGGGCAATCCGTACACCGTGTCGGCTCGTGAGCTGACGGCACACTATTCGACCGCACTGGACGGCTGCCCGCAATCGCATTCGGTAGCGCTTTGCGCGGCGGGCGGCGGCTCCCCTGACGGGCGGGCGCGCCTGCGGCGGACGCTCGAGCCGATGCTCCAAGGCGCCAGCCTCGCTGTCCTTCCCGACTACGCCGCCGCCTGGTCGGTCGCTCCGCCCGGGACCGACATCGTCGTCATCGCCGGCACAGGGTCGGTCGTCGCCTCGCGGGCCGGCGGGTATGTGGTCACCGGAGGCGCCGGGGTGGCGGGCGGCGACCCCGGATCGGCGGTTCGGCTCGGACACGCGGCGCTCGCCCATGCGGGCGTGGACTCCCGTTGCCTGCCGGCTGCCGAGGTGGCACGGCACGCGGTGGAGCTCACCGGCGCCGCGGGCGCTGGCGAGCCCTGGGCAGTCGCGGCGCTACGGACGGAAGTCGCGGCGCTAGCCGAGGATGTCAGCCGGCACGCCGCCCGGATCGGGCGCGGCCATTCGCGGTCCAACGTCGCCGTCACCGGCGGCGTGTTCAACAGCCGTGTGGCGATCGCCGCGCTGACGGCGGCGCTCGGTGGCTCCTTCGACGTCGCTCGCGTCGAGGCCGACCCCGTTCTTGGTGCGGTGCGGATCGCGCGGGAGCTCGCCGCGTGACGTTGCCCGAGACCGAGCGGCTCCATCCGGCCTCGCGTGACCTCGACACGCTCGATGCCCTGGGCGTCGTCGAGCTGATGGATGCGGTTGAGCCTGCCACGCTCGCCGCGGTCGCCGCCGCGCGTCCCGCGATCGCGGTCGCCGCGGCGCGGATCGGCGAGGTCGTGGACGCGGGCGGCCGCGTCGCGATGCTCGGGGCCGGGACGAGCGGCCGGATCGTCGCGGGCGAGATCTCGGAGCTAGGACCGACCTTCGGCGACGCCGGCGGGCGGTTCCAGGCGCTGGTCGCCGGCGGCGGCCTCTCGGTCTCGATCGCCGTCTCCGAGGACGACGTGGAGGCGCCCGTCCGGCGAATCGCCGAGCTCGCGCTCGGGCCCGGCGACGCGGTCGTCGGAGTCGCGGCGAGTGGTACGACGCCGTTCGTGCTCGCCGGGCTCGGGGCGGCGCACTCGGCCGGTGCCTGGACGTGCGGCCTCGCGAGCAACGCTCCCTCGCCGTTGCTCGACGCGGCCGATCTCGGCATCCACCTCGCGACCGGGCCGGAGGTCCTGACCGGGTCCACGCGCTTGCAGGCGGCCACGGCCCAGAAGCTCGCCCTGAACCGGATCACGACCGCGGCGATGGTCTCGACGGGACGGGTAGCGCGCAACCAGATGGTCGACATGCGGGTCAGCGTGGAGAAGCTGAAGGGCCGCGCGATCAGGATCGTCGCCGACCTCGCGCAGGTAACCGAGGCTGAGGCCGCGACCCGCCTCGCGCGCGCCGATTGGGTGATCAGGCGCGCGATCGATGCCGGTTGAGTCGCTGCCCGATCTGTCGCAGTGGTGCGGTGAGTCGCCACGACCGTGAGCTGAGGACGGCGTCGAGCCGATCGCGCAGCTCTCGGCGCTCCCGGTCGCCGAGCCGGTCGGTCGCCGCTCCGCGCACTCGGAACGAGTCGGGCAGGCCGAGCTCCCGCTTGCCGCGCGCCACCACGGCTGCGACGGCTGGCTCGAGATCCGTCCGGCCCCGCTCGCGGATCAGGTCGAGGATGTCCTGCCAGAGCGTCAGGACGAGCACGTTGGGGATCGCGATGTCGGCAACCGCCGCGAGGTCGAGTCGCGGCGGGAATGTGCTGAACAGCTCGCGCTTGCCGAGTGCCTCGAGCGTAATCGTCGTTGCCAGGCACTTGCGGCAGCGGCCGCAGTTGTAGGCGCCGTCGAGGTTCTCCCAGCAGACGCGCAGTGCCTGTTGGGCGACCGGGTCGTCGGCGATCAGGCCAGTCCGCTCGACGCGGCTGAAGCGGCCGCAGGCATGTGCGATCTCCAGCTCCTCGGTGCTCCAGAGGTGATCGACGAGCGGGTCGACCCCATGGCCGACCGTCGTCGCGTAGTCCGTGTCGCCCGTGATCAGCATGCGCTCGAACAGCGGGGCGAGCAGCAGCGCTACGGCCGCCAGCGGCGAAGCGAAGTAGACGTTCCAGGGAAGCAGCCGGTCTGACAACTCGCGCACGTTGGTGTCGACGACGTAGAGCGTTTTGCCGAGCGCCGCGGCCGCCGTGCGCAGGCGGCGCTCGACGTCGTCGACGAACGCCGTGGGACGCTCGACGAGGTCGAGGCCACGCACGAAGACAAGGTGGGTGACCTCGGGGTACTGGGACACGACCGACCAGGAGTCGACGCCGCCGCTGAAGAAGGTGGCGACGCCGCGGCCCGCCGCCGGCGGCGCGGGAGCCCGTGCCGGAGCCCGCACGTCGATCTCGGCCAGCGGCAGCAGCCCGTACGACCAGCCGTGCGACCACATCCGCTGGATCGCCTGGAACTCGGTCTGGCAGCGCAGCAGCCTCGGGCTAATCGGCGCGTCGATGTCGAGCGTGCCGCCCCACAGGACGGCCGGCAGCAGGCAGGTCGGCAGCACAGCGTCCGCATTCGGGGTGACCGGCGCGTCGGTCTTGAACCAGAGCGTCTGCTGGATGCCGCAGACATCGACGTCGAACGACAGCTCGCCGGGGCTGGCGCGCACGTCGCGCACCGTGTGGGTCGTCTCCCGCGACACGCGGAGACCCTACCGGCGGTCGAGCTTCCGGCGGCGCCGCAGCGGCAGCACGTACCAGAGCAGCGCGAACGCCAACGCCAGCGCGGTGGTCGCGACGACCATCGTCGCGGTTCCGAAGACGAAGTCGGTCAGCAGGGCGACCACACCGGTCATCGCGAACGCCACCAGCGTCAGCCCGGCGATCGTCAGCCGGTTCGCGACGGCGACGAGGTGCTCCTTGTCGCCGTGCTGGAACTCCAGCCGGTGGTTCATCGACGGCGCGATCAGCAGCGCCGACGCGAACGCGGTGCAGATCAGCGTGCCCAGGTAGAGGTCGCGCTGGAAGGCGGTGGCGTCGCTGAAGCGGTCGTTGAACGGGACGATCAGCAGGAAGGCGAACAGCACCTGGACGCCGGGCAGCGCGACCCGCAGCTCGCCGAGCAGCTCGGTGAGGTTGCGGTCGGCCCGCTCCTGCGGGCTCTCGTCACGGCCCGAGGTAGGGGCTGGCTCCGCCATGGAGCCAGCCTACCCCGGTGTTGTGAGTGCTCAGTCGTCCTCGGGGTGGTCACGGCCGCGGCCGCGGTCGTCGCCGCCACGATCGTCGTCACGGTCGTCGCCGTGCTCGCCGCCACCGCCGGACTTCTCGACCTCGATCGCGATCCAGGCGCGACGGTTGGCCGTCTTGCGGCGCGTCTTGACCTCGATCGCCCGCTGTCCGACACTCAGCCCGGCCAGTCCGGCGACGCGCTCGAAGCGGGTGTTGCGGGTCACTTTGATCCGCTTGGTCCCGCGCTCGCTGTCGTGCAGCCGGAAGGTGCGTGCGTCGCGGTCGATCGACACCACGCGGCCCTCGAACTCGCGCAGCGGCGGCTTGGACTTTGTCGCGGCGCCGGCCAGCGCGGTCAGCCCCGCGGTCGTCAGTGCCGCCAGGACGAGTACTGCCGCAATGCGTTTCATTGGATCGCCTCTCGAGTCGTGGACTTCTTTCGGATCAGCTTGCCCCGCAGGCGCCCAACGGCTGCCCAGGGGCAGGTTAGGAGTTGGTAAGGCCGTCGAGCGGA
Organism: uncultured Thermoleophilaceae bacterium; assembly: GCA_964629855.1. Lineage (GTDB taxonomy): Bacteria > Actinomycetota > Thermoleophilia > Solirubrobacterales > Thermoleophilaceae > JAAYBF01. The sequence continues at coordinate 5,227 of CAZVRI010000014.1, read as the reverse complement.
TGCTGCTCGAAGAGCGCTGCGGCGCGGTCGGCGACCAGCTCCGGCTTCTCCTCGGCGATGAAGTGGCCGGAGTCGGGGACCAGCTCGATTGCGACGTCGTCGCAGTGGCGCTCGATTCCGCGCAGCACGACGGGCGACACCGCCTTGTCAGCGGCTCCGAAGACGATCTGCGTCGGAACGGTCAGGCGCACGGCATCGAAGGCGCGCTTGACGAACACCTTCTGGAACGAGCGCAGGAAGCTGCGGTAGAGCAGCATCGTCGCCCGCGCGCTCTCAGGGCGCTGGAGGCGCGCCGCGTAGCCCTCGGCGTCGGCGCGCGAGATCCCGTTGTGGACGCGGTCGGCGCGCAGCATCCGCGCGATCAGGCCGGGCCGCTCGAGCGCGATCGACTCGCCACAGGCGGCCAGCAGGGCTACGTACCACGACCGCCGCAGCTCCCAGACCAGCCGCGGCGACGGTTCCAGCCACGGCGGCATCGTGTTCAGCACGACGAGGCTGGCGATCCGCTGGGGCGCGGCGATCGCGGCGGCTAGCGCCCCGAAGCCGCCCCAGTCGTGGCCGATGAGATGGCAGCGCTCGATCTCCAGCGCGTCGAGCAGCGCGATCGCGTCGGCGCCGATCGTCAGGCCGTTGTAGCTGCCGCCGGCGGGTGCGTCCGTCTGGCCGAAGCCGCGCAGATCGGGGGCGATCAGCCGGTAGCGGTCGGCGAGCAGCGGGATGACCTGGTGCCAGCACCAGGCGTCCTGCGGCCAGCCGTGCATCAGCAACACCGGAGGACCGGCGCCCGCTTCGAAGAAGCGGACGCCGAACGGTCCGGCGTCGTGGCTCTCGATCGTGACCGAGCGGCGTACCGCCCCGGGGATCTCCGGCCAGGCTGTGATCTAGCCGCCCAACTGCCAGACGGCGTTGTTGAAGGTCACCTTGCCGGTCTTGCAGTTGCCCCACGTCGACTTGATGTTGATCGTGGCCTTCGTCGAGCTCTTGAACTTGCCGCTGACGGTCGCCTTCGCTCCTGCGAACGGCTGGTACTCCTGGGTGACCTGGACCGAGTACTTGCCGTCCTTCGGCTTCTTCGGCTTGGCGGCGCGCAGCTCGAGCTGCACGAGGTCGGTGGTGTAGCCCTCGGGCTTGCAGACCTTGCCGTCGGGGTCCTTGTACTTGACGCGCATCGTGACCGAGGAGACCTTGCCCTTGCTCATGATGATCGCGGCGAAGCCTCGCTTGGCGGCCGTCGGCGACACGTAGGCGCCCTCAGACTTCGGCTTGACCGGGGGCTTCTTCTTGGCGTCGGCCGCGGGCACGACAGCGACGGCGGTGGCGAGGACGGTGGCGAGTCCGAGCGCAAACGTGCGCCGGTTCGGTGAGGTCATTGTTGGGGAATCCCTTCGACTTGCTGGCCGGGTGCGAGGCGACGCGAGGCTACCAGCGGCAAGCCGGTGAGAATGGGCCTAAACCGCGTACGCTCGTCAGGCGTGATCGACCGCGAGCACGCGCATTGTGCGGGTGCCAGACGGCGTCTCGAGTGTCGCGTCGTCGCCGACCTTGGTCCCGGCGAGCGCCTTGCCGACGGGGGAGTCGATCGAGATCAGGCCCGCGCTCGGGTCCGCCTCGACCTTCGGGACGAGCTTGTGGCTCAACTCCTTGCCGCTCTTCTCGTCCTTGTAGGTGACGGTCGTGCCCATGCCGGCGACGTCGCCATCGGCGGTCTCGACGATCTCCGCGGAGCGCAGCTGGTCGCGCAGGCCGGCGATCTTCGCCTCCAGCATCGCCGCCTCCTCCTTGGCGGCGTGGTACTCGGCGTTCTCCTTGAGGTCGCCCCACTCGCGAGCGGTCTTGATGCGGGCGGCGATCTCGCGCCGGCCCTCGCCTTCGAGGCGCTCGATCTCCTCGGTGATGCGGGCGTGGGCGCTGGCTGTGAGCTTCGTGGTATCGGACATGAAGGCGGTAACCCTAGCGACGCGCTCCTCTAGATCCTGTACGTTTGTACATGTACAAACGTACAGATTGAGGAGTCTCAGCCATGTCCCCCGCCATACTGCTCGTGCTCGCGATCGTCTCGGAGGTGATCGGGACGGTTCTGCTGCGGCTCTCCGACGGCATGTCGAAGCTTGTGCCGTCGATCGGCATGCTCGCCGCCTACGGCGTGTCGATCTACATGCTTGCGCTGGTGCTGAAGCACCTCGACATCGGCTTCACCTACGCGGTCTGGTCCGGTGTCGGGACGGCGGTGATCGCAGTCATCGGCTTCGCCGTCTGGAACGAGCCGATGGGTCCGCTCAAGCTGCTCAGCATCGCCGCTGTCGTCGCCGGCGTGATCGGCCTCAACCTGTCGGCGGCGCACTAGCGGTGGCTGACGCCGGCGCGACCGCCCCCGACACGGCAGAGCCGCGCGGCGCCGCCCGTCGCCGCGCGCTGCTCGACGCCGCGGTCCGCGTGATCGGCCGTGGCGGCATCGCTGCGGTCGACCACCGTGCCGTCGCCGCGGAGGCCGGCGTGCCGCTCGGCTCGACGACCTACTACTTCGATTCCAAGGACGACATGGTCGCCCGCGCGCTCGAGCACGTCGCCGAGCGCGAGGCCGAGCGCCTCCGCGCCGAGTCCGAGAGTGGCGCCCTCGACGTCGGGAGCGACCTGCTCCCCGAGCGGCTCGCCGACGTCGTCATCCACGCCTGGGCGAGCGACCGCGTCACTCTGCTCGCCCAGTACGAGCTCTACCTCGAGTCGGCCCGCCGTCCCGACCTTCGCCCGGCCGCCGAGCGCTGGGACCGCGCCTACCGCGACCTCCTCCAGCACGCCCTCGAACTACTCGGAGTCCCCGACCCGTCCCGCCGCGCCCACCTCCTCTGCGCCAGCCTCGACGGCCTCCTGCTCGACCACGTCGCCACCGCCAGCGACCCCTCCGAGCTCCGCTCCCTCGCCGTCGAGCTGATCGAGCGCGTCGCTACGCCCTGATCACCAGCCGAGCGAAGGATTGTTGGGGTCATAGCCCCAACAATCCTTCGCTCGGCGCATGGAGCGACCTAGACTTCCCGTAATGACGCGTACCGAGGCAGAGCAGGAGCGGGACCGGCTCATCCGCGAGCATCCCGACCGGGCCACCCACCGCTGGATGGTCCGTGCCGATGACGGCGGCGTCTGGTCAGTCGTCAAGGTGGGGATGCCGCCAGGCACGCGCGTCGACCCGCTCAGTGCGACGACCGAGGCAAAGCCGAAGCCGCCGCAGCCCGACGACCCGCGGACACTTCACTCGCGCGTCGTCGGCGGCCACTGGGTGTAGTCCGCCACCGGGACGCGGTAGAGCACGTGGGGGAGGCCGGCGTGCTGGAAGTCGCGGTCGTAGGCCATTCCGAGCTTCTCCATGACCCGTCGTGAGGCCTGGTTGTGCGGCATGGTGAACGCGACGATCTCGTCGAGACCCGCTGTCTTGAAGCCATAGGCGAGCGCTGCTGTCGCGGCCTCGGGCGCGTAGCCATGGCCCCAGTGGTCGGGGAGCAGCAGCCAGCCGATCTCGACCACCGGCACGCCGTCGACGTGGGTGCGCTGGAGCCCGACCTCCCCGACGTATTCGCCGCCATCGCGCTTGCGGAAGTACCACCAGCCAAAGCCATTCGCCCGCCAATCCGCCACGTAGCGGCGCAGCATGTCCTCGGCTTGGCGTGGAGTCCGTGGCCCGACCGCGTCGGGCCCGGGACGGCCCTCGGGCCAGATCCACTTCGCCACCTCGGGACTGCCGAACAACTCCACCACGAGATCGCGGTGACGTTCGGAGGCCGGCTCGCCGATCAGTCGCTCGGTTTCCAGCGTCACCGATGGATCGTAGGCGGTGCGTTACACGACCGTGTCGCTGCTGTTGCTGAGCGGTGTTGAACCGTGCCAGACGCTCCTCGAGGGTTGGCGACGTGACCTTCGCTACCGGCGCATCACATGATGCGATAGCTTTTATGCCATCATTTCTCTTGGCCTCCACACCCGCTGTGTCTGAGCGCGAGACCCGCCGCGGTCGTGCTCCTAGCAGCCACGGCGAACGGACTACCGTGCGCGTGCCGCCGGAGCTGGAGCGGGCGGTAGATCGCTTGGCGGAGGACCTGCACACCTCGCGCAACGATGCGCTGCTGCGGCTCGCCGCGCGCGGCGCGACGCTCTACGAGCGCGAGCGCCAGATCGCTGCTCGCGCCGAGCAACGCTGGGCCGCGGTCCTCGAGGCCGAGGGCGTCGACGACGGCGGTGACTTCCCGCCCGCCGACGACGCCTACGAGGCCGTCATGGGTGCCCGGGCGGATCTGCTCGGCCTGTCACCGGAGTAAACGCTTGACCGCGCTCTGGGACACCACCGTGCTTTCGCGAATCGGGCCGACCGGCGCGGAGATCGATCTTCTGGCCAGCCGGGCGCTGTCCGACGATCCTGTCCGCGTCGCCGCCCCGGCCGTCTTCGAGGTGGCCTACGGGCGTCAGCTTGCCGCGGCGCGGGACCGGCGGCACCTGACCCATCTGAAATGGCTGCGACGGGCGACAGCCGACGGGACGCTGCGAGTGGTCCCGCTCACCGGTCGGGCTGCCTTCGTCGCCGGGCGCCTCCGGGCGAAGTCGCCCGAGACGCCGCGACGCGCCAAGGGCGACAAGCGCACCAAGCCGCTGCGGCAGGCGGCGTGGTTGCTGGACATCCAGATCGCGGCGACGGCGTTCGCCGCCGGTCTGGACGTGGTCACCGCGAACCGCGGTGACTTCCAGCGGATCGCGGACCTGCTCGCGGAGCTCTATCCGGCGGCGGACGCGCTGGGAGTCGTCGCTCCCTAGCGCGTCACCGACAGGTGTGGCTCAACCGCAACCGGTGTTGTTGCCGCAGCTCGAGCAGGTGTAGCAAGTGCCCGTGCGCTGCATCATTCCGCCGCACTGGGAGCAGGCGGGGCCGAGGTCGAGGCCGGTGACCTTCGCGGGCGCGGCGACCGGCGGGTCGTCGGTCAGCGCCGCGGTGGCGGGCACCGGAGCGCTCGCGGTCGGGGCGCCGTTGCCGGAACCGTTGCCACCGTTGCCGTTGGCCTTGACCGGGCCGGCGGTGTCGCCGCGCAGGGTGGCCTCCTCGGCCGCCTTCCGCGCCTTGACCTCCGCGGTCATGATCCCCAGCTCCTCCTGGACGTCGACGTCCAGGAAGCGCGAGGCGAGCCAGCGCATGATGTAGTCGGGCATCGACTTGGCGAACGGGATCTCCGGGTTGGTGGTGATCCCCTCC
>CAZVRI010000013.1:0-48561 GCA_964629855.1 uncultured Thermoleophilaceae bacterium | reverse complement strand
GCTACGGCCACTTCTTCATCGAGCACAACCGCGGCCACCACGTCCGCGTCGCGACGCCCGAGGACCCGGCCAGCTCACGGCTCGGCGAGAGCTTCTGGGAGTTCCTGCCGCGCACCGTCGCCGGCAGCCTGAAGTCGTCGTGGGAGCTGGAGGCCAAGCGGCTGCACAGGATGGGTAAGCGTCCCTGGTCGATCCACAACGACATCCTCAACGCGTGGGCGATGACGGTCGTGCTGTTCGGCGCGCTGGGCGCCGTCTTCGGGGTCGTCGTCCTGCCGTACCTGCTCCTGCAGGCGGTGCTCGGCTTCTCGCTGCTCGAGGTCGTCAACTACCTCGAGCACTACGGGCTCAAGCGCGGCCGGCGTGACGACGGCCGCTACGAGATCACCCGCCCCGAGCACAGCTGGAACAGCAACAACGTCGCCTCCAACGTCCTGCTCTACCACCTGCAGCGCCACAGCGACCACCACGCGAACCCGCTGCGCCGCTACCAGGCGCTGCGCCACGAGGACGACGCGCCGCAGCTCCCGACTGGCTACGCCGGGATGATCGTGCTGGCGACGATCCCGCCGCTCTGGCGTCGTGTGATGGACCAGCGGCTGCTCGACCACTACGGCGATGACCTGTCGCGCGCCAACATCCATCCGCGCACGCGCAAGCGGGTGATGGCCCGCTACGGCACACCGGCATCGGGAGCCGCGGCGTGAGCAGCTTTCGCTGTCCTGGTTGCGGCTACGTCTACGACGAGGACGCCGGGCATCCGCGCGAGGGATTTCCGGCGGGAACCGCGTGGAGCGAGGTGCCCGACGACTGGGTCTGCCCCGACTGCGGCGTGCGCGACAAGCTCGACTTCGAGCCGGAGGCCTGAGCGGATGGGCTCGGTGGCCGTGCCGGAGCGCACCCCGTACGCGGTCGCCGCGCGCGAGCTGTTGCGCGACACGCTGCTCGACGGCGCGCGCGACCTGCTCCAGCAGAGCGACTGGTCCGACATCACGATGGCGGACATCGCGGCCGCCGCCGGCGTCAGCCGCCAGACGCTCTACAGCGAGTTCGGGTCGCGCGACCAGTTCGCCCAGGCGCTCTTCCTGCGCGAGGCCGACCGCTTCGTCGCCGAGGTCGAGCACGCGGTCGAGTCGAACCGCCACGATCCGGTCGTCGCGCTCGCGGCCGCCTTCGACGTCTTTCTGACGGCCGCCGCCGGCAACCCGCTGATCCGCTCGGTCGTCGCCAGCGATGGCGACGGCAGCCTGCTGCCCTACGTCACGACCCAGGGCCAGCCCGTCGTCGCCCAGGCGGCCGATCGTCTCGCCGCGGTCATCTCCGCCGCTTGGCCCCAGATCGAGACCGACGCCGCCGGCCTGCTCGCCGAGTGCGTCGTCCGCCTCGCGATCAGCTACGCGGCGCTGCCGACCGGCCCGGCCGGCATCACCGCAGGCTCCGTCGCGACCCTGCTCGGCCCATATCTGGAGCAGGCGGTCGCGACGGGCAAACGCTGAGAGCGGGGCAGCCAGGACTCGAACCTGGAATCCCCGGTTTTGGAGACCGGTGCCTTAGCCAGTTTGGCCACTGCCCCAACGGCCGCGCATGGTACCTGGCGTGTCCGGTGACCGCCAGGTGTGGCGTGGGTAGGATCGCCGCAAGGGGTCGACGTAGGGGATAGGAGAGGGATGGCGACAGTCGAGAGCGTGACCGGTCCGTTGGAGCTGGAGGAGCTGGGGGTCACGCTGATCCACGAGCACCTCTGCTTCCGCGACGAGGCGACGGCGATCCAGTGGCCGCACCTCTACGACGAGGACGCGCTGCACACGGCGGCGGTCGAGGCCGCAACCGGCGCGCTCGGGGTGGGGGTGCGGACGCTCGTCGACCCGACGGCGATGTACGGCGGGCGCGACATCCGGCTGCTGGAACGCGTCGCGCGTGAGACGGGCCTGCAGGTGATCGCCTGCACCGGCATCTACAGCTACGACTTCCTGCCGCACTACTGGCTGACCCGCGACGAGGACGCGATGGCCGATGCCTTCGTCCACGACATCGAGAACGGCATCCAGCGGACGCCGATCAAGGCGGCGTTCCTGAAGTGCGCGGCGGACGCGCCCGGCGTCACGCCGAACGTCGAGAAGATCCATCGCGCCTGCGCCCGCGCGAGCCTGCGCACCGGCGCGCCGATCATGGCCCACACCCACCCGGCGGCCAACACCGGTCCGCGGCAGATGGAGATCTTCATCGAGGAGGGCGTCGACCCCGCCAAGGTCCAGCTCGCCCACACCGGCGACAGCGACGACCTCGACTACATCGAGCGTGTCCTGGAGACGGGCGCCTGGATCGGGATGGACCGCTACGGGATCGAGATGTACCTGCCGAGCGACCGGCGCGACGCGACGGTCCTGACGCTGCTCGAACGCGGCTACGCCGACCGGATGTTCCTGTCGGCTGACTCGTGCGCGTCGATCGACTGGTTCGCCCCCGAGGTCGCCGAGCAGCTGATCGAGCAGGGTGCGGTCAAGGACTGGAACACGACGCTGATCCACGACCGCGTGATCCCCACGCTGCGCGCCGGCGGCATGACCGACGCGCAGCTCACGACGGTGCTCGAGGACAACCCGCGCCGCTGGCTGGCGCGCTGAGCGCTGCCGCCGCTAGCGGCGGCAGCGGACAGTGCTCTTGAACGTGCTCTGGCCCTTCTGGCCGGTGTTGTAGAGGTAGTGAGCGGTGGCCTGCGCGGGGTACTTCCTGCTCTTCGGGCAGTTGGTGGTAGCCAGCAGCCGCGGGGCGTAGCGGCTCGCGTTGGTCGTCTTGCGCGCGCCGGGTAGCTTGAACTTGCCGCCGATCTTGTAGTTGAAGCTGCGCAGCGTTACCGGCACGCCGCCGATGATCTGGAGCACCTTCGGGACGCGGAAGCTGGCCTTGTAGGCCCACTTGCCGGAGGACTTCTTGATCTTGAGCTGGATCGGCTCCTGCACGATCGCCGGGTTGTAGAGCGTGGTGAAGGCCCACAAAGTGCTCTTGCCGCCGTTGACGAACACGACGTCCGGCGCCGCGTCGACCTGGTCCGCATAGGCGACGCCCGAACCGCCGCCGACGATCGACCCCTTCGGGCACCTCTGGACGCCCTGCACGCGCCGCATGAGCGCCCCGGAGCACCGGCGGTACTTGCCGCCGTTCCACTGGGTGCCCTTGGCGATCATGATGTCGCCGCCGGTCACGATCGGGGGCTCGATGCCCTGGGTGATCGTCTTGAACGTCATCTTCCCGGCGAGTTGGATGCCGCGCGGCTTCTTCGGCGTGCCGACCTTCGCCGGTGTGATCTTCGCCTGGGACTCGAAGGTCGTCTCCGGGATCTGGGCGGTCGCCGGGGCCGCCGCGAGTGACGCCGTCGCGACTGCGAGCGGCAGGATCAGGGGCTTACGCATGGCTCGTTCCTCTCCTTGACGGGCGCGGAAACGCGACTGTTCTTAGAACGTGACCAGCAGAGAGAAGTTGCGGTCCGGCTGGCCCTTGTACGATGCGCCCCTGTCCCGCGGGCGTGGTGTAAGGGCTGCACAAGAGCCTTCCAAGCTCTTAGTCCGGGTTCGAATCCCGGCGCCCGCTCTCCCGATCGTTCGGCCAGCGGGCCGCGTTGCGCTGAAGGTCTCGCGTGCTTTGTGCCGAACAGCACGCTCATGGATAGAAAGCTCGACGTGGGTGGCACCCTCAGCCAGGCGTTCTCGATCTACGGCTCGCAGGCTGGCGTGCTGCTCCCGCTGGCGCTGGGGCTGTTCCTGGTCGTCGCCGTGATCAACGGCATCGCCGCCGGGTCCCCGATCCTGCTGCTGGTCGCAGTCCTGGTCAGCATCGCCGTCGGGACGCTCTACCAGGGCATGGTCGTGACACTCGTCGGAGATGTCCAGGACGGGAAGCGCGACTACTCGGTCGGCGACCTGGTCGACTCGGCGAAGCACGTGATCCTGCCGCTGATCGGCGCCGGCATTCTCGCCGGTATCGGCATCAGCATCGGTCTGTTCCTGCTGGTCGTTCCCGGTCTGATCCTGCTGACGATCTGGGCGGTGATCGCGCCTGTGATCGTGCTCGAGCGCAGCGGGGTGATGGCTTCCTTCGGCCGCTCGCGCGAGTTGGTCCGGGACAACGGCTGGCGCGTGTTCGGCGTGATCGTGAGCGTGTTCATCATCGTCGCCGTCGCGCGGGTCGTCCTCGGTGCGATTGCCGTCGGCATCGACGACAGCCTCGTCGCTCGGATCATCTTCGACTGGATCGGGTCTGCGCTGACCGCGCCGATCTCGGCGATCGTCGCCGCCGTCATCTACTTCCACCTCAAGGGCGTCAAGGAGGGCGGCGCTCCGGCTGCTCCGCCGGTCGAGCCTGGCCCCGCCGCCGTCTGAGGCCGGACAACCATCGCAGTGCGGCAACGGCGCGCGTCCCTCGGGGCGCGCGCCGGTCGTTTCGGGCCTGCTCAGACGATGTCGGCGATCGCCTCCTGGTAGACCGCCACCTGGGCTCCGACGCCGTCGTCGACGACCGCATCGACGATGCCGAGGTCGTTGATCACCAGCGCCGCACGCGACGTGATGCGCTGGAAGTCGTCGCGAGTGCGCAGCTTCGCGCACTGCTCCTCGCTGCCGCGCAGCAGGAAGAACCCGGACAGCTCGCCGCCGTGAGGACCGAGCAAGACGGTCTCGAAGCTCTCGATATCACCCGCCTCCTGGCAGCTCCCGTAGAACGCGATCGCCTCGCCGAAGACATCGAGCCCTCTGGTCTCACGCCCCGCGATCGGTGCGCCCCAACCTACGAACAGCCCTGCATCAGCCATAACACCCTCCTGGGTCGGCTGGATAGATGTGTATTCGACCGTACGCCCGTGTTCCGGGCTGGTCTACGGCTGAATGGCCTACGCCAGGAGGGCTACGGCTGCATCTCGTAGGTGCCGGCGAGCGCGCGGACGCGCTCCCAGACCGCCGCGAAGCGGTCGCCGTCGACGACCGGCTTGCGGACGTGGCCGAGCGCCCACTCCTGCTGCGCGTCGGTCGACGACGCGCGGCCGTGCAGCGCGACCGCGTAGGCGGAGTAGTCGCGCACCAGCACGTCGAAGATCTGGTCGATCGTGTCCTCCGGCAGCTCCGTCAGCGCGGCCTGCTCGAGGATCAGCTGGCCGTAGACGACGAGCGTGAACAGCTCGCCGAGCGTCAGCATGAAGTCGAGGTCGCGGATCTGGTCCTCGGACGGCGGCGCGGTCGAGAGCAGCGTCTTCAGCCCCTCGGCCTGCTCGGTGAAGCGGGCGACGTTCGGGACGTGGGCGAAGGCCGCGTAGGCGTTGTGCCAGTCCTCGAAGCGGATCTTGCTCAGTCCGCGCGCCGGTCCCTGGCGGAACAGGAACTCGTCGTCGGCCGCGTCGTCGCGGGTCGGGATCGCGTCGTACTCGGCCGGGTCGAACAGGTAGGCGGCCATGAACTTCAGGACCAGCGCCATGTTCACGTGGACGGTGCCCTCGAGCTTCGGCAGCGCGCGGATGTCGCGGGCGGCCATCTCGAAGTACATGTCCTTCTCGAAGCCCTTGGCCGCGATCACGTCCCAGATCAGGTCGATCGTCCGCTCGCCCTCGGTGGTCACCTTCATCTTGGTGATCGGGTTGAACAGCAGGTAGCGGCGGTCCTCGGGGCTGGCCGAGCGCATGTAGTCGATCGAGCGGTCGGCGAACAGCTTCATCGCGACCAGCCGCGCGTAGGCGTCGGTGAACGCCTGGCGGACATGCGGGAAGTCGGTGACGCGCATCCCGTAGAGGACGCGGGCGTCGGCGTGCGTGATCGCCTCGTAGAAGGCGTGCTCGCAGATCCCGATCGAGGCGAAGCCGAGGTTGAACTTGCCGACGTTGACCGTGTTGAGCGCCGCGTCGAACGCGGCCGGGCCGGTGTGCAGCACGTCCTCGGCGCGGACCGGGTAGTCCTCGAGCTCGAAGTTCGAGACGTAGGACTGCGAGTTGACGGTGTTCTTGAGCAGGTTGTAGTTCGGGTGCTGGCTGTCGGCGGCGAAGAAGACGTAGCCCTCGGGGCCCTCGACGTCGGCGCGGCGGCCGAAGACGGACACCATCCCCGCCAGGTTGCCGTTGCCGATGTAGTACTTCGCGCCGCTGGCGCGGAAGCCGTCGCCCTCGGGCGTGAGAACCATGTCGGTCGAGTAGATGTCGGCACCGTGGCGCTGCTCGGAGAGGCCGAAGGCGAAGATCGAGCCCTCGTCGAGCAGCTTGGCGGCGCGCTGCTTGGCTGCCGCGTTGTCGCTCTGCCAGATCGGCCCGAGGCCGAGGATCGAGACCTGCCAGGTGTACCAGTAGGGGAGGCCGTAGAAGCCGGTGATCTCGTTGAACGCGCAGATGCGGCTGGTGTCCCAACGCTTGTCGGCGTCGCCGCCGGCCTCGGCGACCGGGGTCAGCAGCGTCGCGAAGACCCGCTCCCGGGCGACGAACTCGAGGAAGTCGGCGTACCAGCGCCGCTCGTGGTCGTTCTCCTTCAGCGCGACCTTGCCGCGCGACTCGAAGAAGTCGATCGTGGCCAGCATGATCCGCCGCGACTCGGGGTCGAGACCGGCGCCGTCGTAGGTACGTGGGTTGAAGAGCACCGGGGCACCATACTGAGCAGATGAAACAGCGAGTCAGCCTGATCACGCTCGGCGTTCGCGACCTCGCCCGGGCACGCGCCTTCTACGAGGCGCTCGGCTGGCAGACCGGCGCCGCCCCCGACGACGACGTCGTCTTCTTCCAGACCGGCGACATGGTCGTCGCGCTCTGGGACCGCGCCCGCCTCGCCGAGGACAGCTGCGTCGAGGACGGTGGGGGCTGGGGCGGAACCACGCTCGCGCTCAACTTCGCCTCACCCGCCGAGGTCGACGCCGCGATCGAGGAGGCCCGCACTGCCGGCGCCAACATCGCCCGCGAGCCCGCGGAGACCTTCTGGGGCGGCTACTCCGCCGTCTTCATCGACCCCGACGGCCACCCCTGGGAGATCGCCCACAACCCCCACTGGACGATCACCGACGACGGCGGGGTGCAGCTTTAAGCAGCCGTAAGCACTGGCGCGAGCGAGTCTGCTGGGACGTGACCTTCAGGCCAGGTGATCGTGACCTCGCCTTCGCGATCCAGCGTCCAGCGGACGTTCATCAGCGTAAGGCCGATCACCGCACCAGCCTCGTCGTAGTGGATTCCGTGTCCCTCGGGCGTCTCTATGCCCGAGGCCTCTGACTGGGGCTTCCCGACGTTGAGGTAGAGGACATCACCACGTTCGTCGTAGTGGTGATGGTCGAATGTGATGCCGCCGATCGTGATCTTCATGGCCTCAACCTCGCCGGAGGGTTGCGCTGCACCATCGCGGTGACCACCCAGCCCGGCACGTCGTTGAAGTCTACGACCACCCGTAGCCACCGTCGAGAGTCGAGATCGCGGCGATAGAACCGTTCGCGGCCCGACAGAGGGTCTTCCTCCCGATGGTCAGGATTTACGACCACACCCAGGACCAGCGCCACCTCATTCATCAGCTTCGGACGGCCGAGTGCGAGATGCAGGCGGGTGCCAGCGTCAAAGACCACTTTGCGGCCATCAGGGTCGAGCGTCGCTGGAGTCGGCCAGTGCACCGACGCGACGCTAGGTGGACGCGTGTGACAGAACGCGACGGCGTTGTAACGGATGTGCGACACCTGACGCACAAGGCCGTCGCCAGACAGCTCATTTGACGGATATCGGGGCGACTGGATTTGAACCAGCGACCGCTCGGCCCCCAGCCGAGTGCGCTACCAGACTGCGCCACGCCCCGAGGGGGCGGATGTTAGACGGTGTGGGGAGGGGCGCTGGTCGTGGGGTAGTTTTCGCCCCATGTCCGATCAGCCGAAGCTAGTCCTGCACAAGGTCCCGTTCTCGCATCCGTGCCTTGCGGTGGAAGCGGTGCTCGACCGTCATGGGCTCGAGTACGAGACCGTCGAGATGGTGTCGGGGACGCACGGCGACACGATCGAGGGCGTCTACGGCGAGGGCAACCGGACCGTGCCGGGCCTGCTGGTCGACGACGAGCCGGTGCATGGAACGACCGCGATCTTCGAGAAGCTCGACGAGCTGGTCGACGCGGCGGACCTCTACCCGGGAGCGGTCGCGGCGGCGATCCGCGAGGCCGAGCGTGGCGTAGCGGAGGACCTTCAGACCGCTGGGCGCCACCTGACCTTCGGCGCGCTCTACTTCCGTCCCGAGGCGCTCGGGACGTTCGCGGGGACGGGCCCGCTCGACCCCGCCGGAACCGACTTCGCGATCAAGCTCGCGCGCGGCGCGTGGCGCTACATCGGGATCACGGCGGTCAGCCTCGCCGAGGATCTCGCGAAGCTTCCGGAGCAGCTCGACATCGTCGACGAGCTGATCGAGGGCGGCGTCGTCGGTGGTGACGAGCCGACGGCCGTCGACTACCAGATCGGCTCCTCGCTACATCTGCTGTTGCAGATCGGCGACGTGCGGCCGCTGATCGAGGGCCGCCCGGCGCAGAAGCTGGTCGACTCCTGGTTCGAGCGCGGGCCGGCCGACATCCCGGCGGGAGCCTTCCCGGCCGGCTGGGTGCCTGAGCGCAGTGCTCAGAGCGCTGCCTGAACCAGCATCGCGCCGCCGGCGACAACCAGCATCGCGCCAATCCCCTGAAGCAGCGCCGGCTCCGACAGCCGGCCGGTGAGCCGCGAGCCGAGCAGCGCGCCCGGTACGGACGCCGCCGCGCCGATCGCCAGCAGGTCCCAGTCGACGCCGGCAGGGGAGTGGCCGAGCACGCCGGCGACGCCGACGCAGACGCCGACCGCGAGGTTCGTGCCGACCGCCTGATGGGCGCTGCCGCCGACCCAGCGCAGCAGCGCCGGCATCCGCAGCGCGCCGAGGATCAGCCCGATCAGCCCGCCGAGGATGCCGATACCGAGCCCGCTGAGCACGATCCCGGCGATGCTCGGGCCGTCCCGTTCGTCACGGCGCGGCCGGTTGCGCTCGCCCGGCCACAGCATCCGCACGCCGAAATAGAGGAGCGTCGCGCCGATCGTGATCAGCAGCACCGTGTCGGGCAGCAGCCCCGAGGCGTAGCCGCCCGCGACCGCGCCGACCATCGACGGTGGCGCCATCCAGGCAAACACGCGCCAGTCGATCCGCCCGGCGCGGATGTGGACGATCGCCGCCGCCGTCGCCGCGACGCCCGAGATGCCGACGTTCGCGCCCGCACCGGCGGCCGGTCCCGAAGCGACGGCGACGATCGCAGGCAGGCGGATGTTCCCGAACACCAGCCCGACGGCCCCGCCGACGAGCGCCACGGCGAAGCACCAGACCGCTACCGCCGCTAGCAGAAGGGGATCTGACTCCATCGCAGGCGCTCGCTCAGTGTGAGTGGCCGTGCGGCTCGACCGCGGCGAGCTCGTCGGCGGACATCCGGCGCGCCAGCACGCACGCCAGCGCGGTCGTGATCGGCACGGCCGCGATCAGGCCGATCGAGCCGACCAGCGTCGCCACGATCTCCTTGGAGATGATCTCCAGGTTGACCGCGTCGAGGAAGTCGATCTGGCCGGAGCTGAAGATCAGCAGCAGCGGCAGCGAGGCGCCGACGTAGGCCAGCACCAGCGTGTTGACCGTCGCCGACACGTGGTCGCGGCCGACATCCATGGCGCGCGTGAACAGCTCGCGGAACGTTTGAGCCGGGTCGGCGGCACGCAGCGCCAGCACCGTCGAGGACTGGCTGATCGTCACGTCGTCGAGCACGCCGAGCGCCGCGACGATCATCCCGGCGAGCAGCAGGCCGCGCAGCGACACGCCGGCGTCGTTGATCTGTAGGAACGTCGCCTCCTCGCTGGCGAGGCCCGTCAGGTGGGTCAGGTCGGTGAACAGCACGGCGAGCCCGACGGTCACTACCAGGGAGGCCGCCGTCCCGAGGATCGCCGCGAGGCTCTTCGGACCTGCGCCGTGGGCGAGCAGGATCGTCGCCAGCATCACCGCCACCGCTCCGACGATCGCGACCGCCAGCGTGCTCCTGCCGTTGAGGATCGCCGGGACCATGAAGCCGAGCACGATCGCGAGGCTGAAGCCGAGCCCGACCAACGACATCGCCCCGCGCCAGCGGCCGAACAGCACCACGACCCCGGCGAAGATCAGCACCAGCAGCAGCAGCGGTCCCTGACGGTCGAAGTCGGAGATCGAGTACTCGCGGCCGGGCACCGGATCGGCTCCCGGCGGCACGACGTTCTTGACGACCCGCAGCTCGTCGCCCTCCGAGACCTCGGGGTCGATCGTGCCGTTGTCGAGCACCAGCTTCTTGATGGCGCCGTTGTCCTCGCCGCTCTCGAGCCGGATGTCGACCTCACGGCAGACGTCCGTCTCGAGACCGGCGCAGGCGAACTCGTTGACCGACATGACGGTCGCGGTGTCCGACTTGGTGACGATCGCCTCGCCGACCTTCGTGTCGACCTCGCCCGGCCAGAGCAGGGCCATTCCCACGATGGTGGCGATCGCCAGGGCCGCGACGATCGCCGCGAACACGCGTGTGATGCTGCTCGCGCCGATGCGCGGAATAGAAGCAGTGGGGCCGGCGCGATGCATCGGATGGCGCTCTCTGTCACTCTTACCGGCCGATGGCACGAAGCAATACGAAGGATCGCAAGCGCGGCAAGCCCTCATTGAAGGGCGAGGCCCGGCGCTACTCGAAGCTCCCGCGCGAGGAGATCGACAAGATCGACTACAAGAACATCGCGCTCCTGCAGCGGTTCATCACGGAGCGCGGCAAGATCCGCTCGCGCCGTGTGACCGGTCTCAGCCGCCGCGATCAGTCGAAGATGGCGCGCGCCGTCAAGCGCGCCCGCGAGGTCGGTCTGCTGCCCTACGTCGACGCCAGCAAGGCCGTCGAGCGTGTCGGTGGTGGCCGCGGTGGTCGCAGCCGCGACCGCGACGGCTAAGCCGCCCGCGCTTTAGCTGCTCCTCTCCAACGTGATCGGGCCCTGCTCCGCGTGAGCATGGTCGACCTGGATCGTCGTGTGATCGATCCCGAAGCGCTCGTGCAGCAGTAGCTCGAAGTCGCGGCGGCGCTGGTGGCAGTCGCAGTCGGGCTCGAGCAGTACGTGGGCGGTCAGCGCGGGGAACCCCGATGTGACCTCCCAGACGTGGAGGTCGTGGACCCCGACGACGTCGGGCTCGGCGGCAAGCGCGGCCGCGATCTCGCCGGGGTCGATCCCGCGCGGCGCGCCCTCGAGCAGGATCCGCCCTGAGTCGCGCAGCAGTCCCCAACCGGCGCGGGTCATCAGCGCCGCGACGATCAGCGCGGCGATGCCGTCGGCCTGACCGAAGCCGGTCAGCAGGATCACGGCGCCGGCGACGGCCGTCGCGATGAAGGCGAAGAGGTCGGTGAGGATGTGCTGGTAGGCGCCCTCGACGTTGAGGCTGTCGCGGTTGGCGCCGGCAAGGATCCAGGTCGCGACGATGTTGACGGCGACGCCGATCAGCGCGACGACGAGCACCAGGGCGCCCTCGACCGACGGCGGGTCGACGATCCGCCGGATTGCCTCGAAGCCGATTACCGCGGCGAGGGCCAGCAGCGTCGCGCCATTGGCCTGTGCAGAGAGGATCTCGGCGCGGCGCAGGCCGTAGGTGTAGCCGCCGCGCGGCGGCCGCTTCGCGAGGTGGCCGGCGAACAGCGCGAGCGCGATCGCCGCGGCGTCGGTGAGCATGTGGGCGGCGTCGGAGAGCAGCGCCAGCGAGCCGGCGACGATGCCAGCGACGACCTCGCCGGCCATCAGGGCGAGGATCAGGACGAGGGCGATCCAGAGGCGGCTCCGATCGCCGTCGTGCGCGACTGCGTGATGGTGGTGTGAGTGGTCGTGGCCCATGCCCTATGGCTCAGGCTACGCGGAGGGGCAAGGAAGCGGGACTCACTATCGCTACGGCCACGTGACGACAAACGAGAATCATTCTCATTAAGCTCGCCGCCATGCCAACCGCTCGATCGATCTCCGCCGTGTCCGCCCTCGTCGCCGTGCTCGCGCTCGTGGCGAGCGGCTGTGGCGACGACTCGTCCTCGAGCTCGGGCAGCGCGGACGTGACCGCGGTCGCCACGACGACCCAGGTCGCCGACTTCGTCCGCGAGGTCGGGGGAGACCGGGTCGCCGTCGATCAGATCCTGCAGCCGAACTCCGACCCGCACGGCTACGAGCCGCGGCCGAGCGACGCCCAGGCGCTCGCGAAGGCTGACGTCGTCGTCCAGTCGGGCGGCGAGCTCGACGAGTGGCTCGACGGGCTGATCGAGAACACCGGCGGCGACGCCCCGCGCGTGTCGCTGATCCAGACCGTCGAGACGATCCCCGGCGGGCACGAGCACGAGGACGACGGGCACGGGGAGGGTGGGGGCGAGGACCACGCCGACGAGGAGGTCCACGACCACGGCGACAGCGCCGACCCGCACTGGTGGCAGGATCCGCGCAACGCTCTCCTGGCCGTCGACGCGATCCGCGACGCCCTGATCGCCGCCGACCCCGGCGGCCGCGCCGACTACGAGGCCAACGCCCGTGCCTACAAGGAGCGGCTGCGCCGCCTCGACCGCAACGTCGCCGCCTGCATCGACTCGATCCCGGCGGCGCAGCGGAAGCTCGTCACGACCCACGACGCGCTCGCCTACTACGCACATCGCTACGACATCGAGGTCGTCGGGGCGCTGATCCCATCGTTGTCGACGGCCGCCCAGCCGTCGGCTGGCGACACGCAGAAGCTCGTCGATCAGATCGAGCGCGAGAAGGTGCAGGCGATATTCCCCGAGAGCTCGATCAACCCAAAGCTGGAGCGGGCCGTGGCGCGCGAGACTGGTGCCGATGTCGGCCGTCCGCTGTGGGCCGACGCGCTCGGGGCCGAGGACTCCAACGGAGCGACCTACATCGAGTCGGTCCAGTCGAACACGGCCGCCCTGGTCGACGGCTTGACCGGGGGCGCCGAGCAGTGCCGGCCGGAGGCCTAGGCGCGTCTTAGCTAGTTGGCACTCGCCCGGCAGGCCGGGCACTCGCCGCGCAACGTGACGTCGTGGGCGGCGATCGCGAAGGCGGTCTTGTCGGACAGCCCGTGGATCGCCTCCTCGAGCGCCTCGTCCTCGAACGGTTCGACGGTGCCGCAGCTGTCGCAGACGAGATGGTGGTGGTGATCGCCGCCGGGCAGCGCCGCCTCGTAGCGGGCGACGCCCTCGCCGACGTCGAAGCGCTGGACGAGGCCGAGCCGGTCGAGCAGGTCCAGTGCGCGGTAGATGCTCGCCAGGCCGACACCGCTGCCGCGCTCGCGCAGCAGGTCGGCGATCTCGCGTGCGGTGATGCTGCAGCCGAGCTCGGCGATCGCACCGATTACCTCCTCGCGCGGTGCGCTGGAGCGGTAGCCAGCCTCGGACAGTGCCGTGGTGGTGTGCTCGGTCCAGCCGCTGGCGGTTGTGGAGGCCATTGGTGAAAAGAGTACCCCGCGACTCCGTCTGGCCTTGTAGGCTCAGGCGCATGCCCCGTCGTGACCGGCGCGTCCTTGTGGCGCTGACGCTGCTCTCGTCGCTCTGCCTGTTGGCCGAGGCGGCGGGCGTGCTCGCGCCGACGCTGCTCTACGCGGCGCCGCTGCTGCTCATCGCGCTACCGCTGCTCGCCGGGCGCTATCTCGGCGAAGACCGGTTCATCCGGCTTGCGCAGGGTGCCCGAGAGCGCCGCCGTCGTCCGGCGCGTCGTCTGTCGGCACCGGCCGGGGCCCGCTGGGAGCTGCGTGTGATCCCACGTGGCGGTCGTCTGATCGCCCACTCGCTCGCCGTGCGCCCGCCGCCCGTGGCACCGCTCGCCCGCTAGCTCTCCCGGCCGCAGCGCGATTGCGCTCCCGGGCGGGAGCGCAATCCACGAAGCTGCCCGAGGAGGCACAAATTGCGCCGCATCCGCGGCGCGGCCGCGGTGGCGCTGCTGGCGTTCGCCACGGCCGCGACAGCCGCCCACGCCCATGGTGGGGGTGGCACCGACTACACATCTGAGATTCGCGCCGTCACACCAGCCGGCGCCGGGCTGACCGTCGACGTCATCGACCGCGACGACCAGCTCAGACTGCGCAACGAGAGCGGGAAGACGGTCGTCGTCGAGGGCTACAACGGCGAGCCCTACGCCCGTCTGAGCCCCGACGGGACGGTCGAGGTCAACCTCAACTCGCCGGCGCTCTACCTCAACGAGGACCGCTTCGCGAAGGTCGACCTGCCGGCGCGTGCCGACGAGGACGCGGCACCCGAGTGGAAGGTCGTCGACCGGTCGGGGCGGTTCGAGTGGCACGACCACCGCATCCACTGGATGGGCGCCGGGCGGCCGGATGTCGTGAGCGACCCGGAGCGGCTGACGAAGGTCTTCGACTGGGAGGTGCCGATCCGCGTCGGCGACCGTCCGGGGGCGGTGACCGGCAGCCTGACCTGGGTCGGCCGTCCCGACGACAGCTTCCCGATCGCAGCGGCGGTGGCCCTGGCGGCGGTCGTGCTCGGTGGGTTGGGGCTGATCGTGATCGTCCGGCGGCGCCGGGCTCGGCCCGAGCGCGCCGACAAGGAGGAGGCCTGGTGATCCGCGCCGCGATTCTCGCCTGCCTAGTGGCGCTTGCGTTGCCGGCGTCCGCCGCCGCGCACGCCGTCGTCGAGCAGACCCAGCCGACGCGCGGCGCCGCGCTCGAGCGCTCACCGGAGCGGGTGACGGTGACCTTCGACGAGACGGTCGAGTCGAGCTTCGGCGCGCTGCGCGTCTTCTCGGCCGACGGCGAGCGCGTCGACGTCGGCGACGTGCAGCGGCCGTCCGGCGACGCGGTCGCGGTCCGGGTCGAGGACGACCTGCCCGACGGCGCCTACACCGTCACCTACCGCGTCCTGTCGGCGGACTCGCATCCGGTGACGGGCGGCTACGTCTTCACCGTCGGCAGGGCGGGGGGCACGCCCGCCGCGGCGGTCGACGACCTGCTCGAGGAGGGGACGGGCCCGGTCACCGAGGTCGCATTCGGCATCGTGCGCGCCGTCAGCTACGCCGCGATCGCGCTGCTCGCGGGCGGCTTCGCCTTCCTGCTGCTCATCTGGCTCCCGGCGTTGCGGCGGTTGCCCGCCGGCGATGGCTGGACCGACGCCGGGTCTGCGTTCCAAACGCGCGCGACCAGGCTGCTCGTCGTGGCGGCGTTCGCCGGCCTGATCGCGACCGCGCTGGGGATCGTCCTCCAGGCCGCGACCGCGACCGGTGGGTCGTTCTGGTCGGCGCTCGACTCCGGCCTGATCCACGACGTCCTGAACACCCGCTTCGGCGAGGTCTGGAAGCTGCGCTTAACGGCGTTCGGCGTACTCGCGGCGCTGCTGCTGTTCCTGCCGCCCGCCACCGGGCGGCGCTGGGCGAGCCGCGACGCCGCCACGGCCGGGCGCGCGGTCTGGCTCGTCGCGTTCGCGGCTGCGTGTGCGTACCTGGTCGTCTCGCCGGCGCTCGGCGGCCATGCCGGCGCCGCCGACGACTCCGCACTTCTGGTGCCGCTCGACGTCGTCCACGTCGCCGCGATGAGCGCCTGGATCGGCGGCGTCGCACTGCTGTTGCTGGTCGTGCCGGCCGCGACGCGGAGACTCGATCCTCCCGACCGCACGCGGCTGCTCGCGCTGCTCGTAACGCGTTTCTCGACGCTCGCGCTGACGGCGGTCGCGGCGCTGCTGGCGACCGGCGTCGCGCAGTCGATCCTGCATCTCGACGCGCTGTCCGACCTCGTCGAGACGGCCTTCGGTCGGGCGATCCTCGTCAAGTCGGCGCTGTTCGTCTTGCTGATCGCGCTCGGCGCATACAACCGCCGCCGCTCGCAGCCAGCGCTCGCCCGCCTTGCCGCCGACGGCGAGGCCCCGGGGCGTGCTGGCGGAGCCTTGCGCCGCACGCTGCGGGCCGAGATCGGGCTGATGGCCGCCGTGCTGGCGGTCACGGCCGCGCTCGTCGCCTACTCGCCGTCGGCGGCCAAGCCAGCCGGGCCGTTCAGCGACTCCGCCGACTTCGGGCCGGCGCGGATCGAGCTGACGGTCGACCCCGCGCGCGCCGGCGCCAACGAGGTCCACGTTTACCTGTTCGACAAGCGCACCGGGGCCCAGTACGACCGGCCGCGGCGGCTGACGGTCACCGCCGCAGAGCCCGAGCTCGACATCGGGCCGATCGAGCTCGACATGCGCAAGGCCGGCCCCGGCCACTACACGACCGCGCGGGCCGATCTCGCCCCGGCAGGCGACTGGTCGCTCGTCGTGCGGGCGCCGGTGTCGGACTTCCAGGAGCTGCGGACCGCGATCGAGGTCCCGATCAGGTGACCGCGGAGAGCTTTGACGATGGCAACCAGAAGGAGAGATGGATGAGGTTCAAGACGACGTTCGCCGCCGCATTGGCGGTTTCGCTGACCGCCGCGGCGCCCGCCGCCGCACACGTGACGATCGCGCCGGGCGAGGGGCCGGCCGACGGCTACGCGACCTTGCAGGTGCAGGTGCCGCATGGCTGTGACGGATCGCCGACGAAGGTAGTGCGCGTGCAGATCCCGGAGTCGGTCCCGAGCGTGACGCCGCAGGTCCATCCCGGCTGGGAGGTCTCGACGACCGAGGGCCCCAAGGACGCGGTCGAGCTGCACGGCGAGACGGTCACCAAGGGCATCAAGGAGGTCGTGTGGACGGCCGCCGACGCGGGGCCGCTGCCCGACGGACGGCTCGACCTGTTCGGCATGAGCGTCAAGCTGCCCGCCGGCAAGGCTGGTGACCCCGTTTACTTCCCGACCGTCCAGGAGTGTGCGAAGGGCAAGGCGGCGTGGATCCAGATCCCGCAGCAGGGCGAGAGCGAGGACGACCTCGAGTCGCCGGCGCCCGTGGTCATGCTGACGGCGAGCGGGGGCGAGCATGGCGGTGCGGCCGCAGCCGAGCAGGAGGACGGCGCCACGGCCGACGACTCCGATGACGACGACGGTCCGTCGACCGGTCTCGTGATCGCCGCGCTGATCCTCGGCGGGCTTGGCCTACTGACCGGTGTGGTCGCGCTGTCGCTCATACTGAGAAAGCGCACATGAGCAAGGACGGAGGCAAGATGCGGCAGCGGCTCTGGCTGCTCGTCGGCGTGGTCGTCGCCGCGGCAGTGGTGGTCGGCGTACTGGCGCTGGCAAGCGGTGGCGACGACGGGCCGCAGGGGCTCGGCGGCGGCAGCTCGCTCCAGGGGCAGGCCGAGGTCAACCGCATGTTCGCCGGTATCCCCCAGGACGGGATCGCCGTCGGGGAGCCCGACGCGCCGGTCACGCTCGTCGAGTTCGTCGATCTCCAGTGCCCGTTCTGCGCACAGTTCGCGCGCAACGAGCTGCCGGAGCTGGTGCGACGCTACGTGCGCACCGGCAAGGTTCGGATGGAGCTGCGCGTGCTCACCTTCCTTGGCGAGGACTCGCTGCGGGCCGGCCAGGTTGCCGCGGCCGCGACTGAGCAGAACCGGGGTTGGCAGTTCGCCGACCTCTTCTTCAACAACCAGGGGCCGGAGAACTCTGGCTACGCCACCGACGAGTTCCTGCGTGAGGTCGCCGGTGGAGTCGACGGGCTCGACGTCGACAAGGCGATGGCGGACGCCCAGGGCCCGGTCGCGGCGGCTGAGCTGCGCCGCGCGGAGGTGGCGGCCAAGACGCTCGGGGTCAGCTCGACGCCGACGTTCTTTGCCTCGCGCCGTGGCGGGACGCTCGAGCAGCTCCAGCTGAGCGAGCTGACCGCCGCCGCGGTCGGCGCGGAGATCGACCGTCTGCAGGGCAGTGGCGGCTGAGCCCGTCGAGGCCGCCCCGGCACGCGCCCGCGACAGCCTGACACTGGCTGTCGCGGCGCTTGCCGTGGTCGGGCTGGGGATCGCTACCTACCTGACCTACGTCCACTACTCGCACATCGAGCCGGTCTGCACGACCGGCGGCTGCGCGAAGGTCCAGGCGTCGGAGTACTCCGAGCTGCTGGGAGTGCCGGTCGCCCTGGTCGGGCTGCTCGGCTACGTGTCGATCCTCGCCTCGCTGGCGATCCCGGGAGAGCTGGGGAGGACCGCGACGGCGCTGATCGCGCTCGTCGGCTTTGGCTACAGCGCCTACCTGACCTATCTCGAGCTCGACGTGATCGACGCTATCTGCCAGTGGTGCGTCGGCAGTGCGGTCGTGATGACGGCGATCGCGGTCGTGGCGGTCGTCAGGATGCTGCGCGCGCCGTAGCGCTGTGGCGCGCGGCGCGCCAGCTGACGAGGCTGCGACCGAGCAGCGGTGAGACGCTGAAGGCGAGCCGCTCGGCCTCGACTTCGGAGTCGGCCTCGCCGAGCCCGAGCACCTCGCGGGCCAGCTCGTAGGCGGCGACGCGGCGCGAGCGCAGCACCAGGGCGGCACTGGTTCCCGCGACGGTCAGGGCGATCGACTCGGGCTCGACGAGGCCGAGGCTGCGCAGGCGGCCGATCGCCTCCGACGTCGTTGGCGCCGATACGTCGAGATGGCGGCTGAGGCCGCTCTGCGTCGGCGGACGGTCGCCCTCCGAGAGGTCGAGGATCGCCAGCAGGTAGCGCGCCATTCCCGCGGTCAGCTCGACGCAGGGGTGGGTCTCGACCACGACGACATCGTCGGAGACGACTACGACGTCGGCTGACTTGGAAGCGGGCATCGATACGAGATTACCCGAGCCATAGGTCGGCCCCAGAACGACGAGAGGCGGCCGTTGGCCGCCTCTCGCGCTGATGGGCCGTAGGCCGCGCTAGCTCGCGGCGCTGAAGCGCTCGGCGACCTTGCCCCAGTCGACGACGTTCCACCACGCGTCGATGTAGTCGGGGCGCTTGTTCTGGTACTTCAGGTAGTAGGCGTGCTCCCAGACGTCGACGCCGAGCAGCGGCGTCTTGCCGTCGGTCAGCGGGTTGTCCTGGTTCGGCGTGCCGACCACCGCGAGGCCGGAGCCGTCGTGGACCAGCCAGGCCCAGCCGGAGCCGAACTGGCCGACGCCGGTCGCCTTGACCTTGTCCTGGAAGTCGCCGAACGAACCGAAGGCCGCGTCGATCGCCGCGCCGAGGTCGCCGTCGGGGGCGCCGCCGCCGTTGGGCGACATCGACTCCCAGAAGAGGCTGTGGTTGTAGTGGCCGCCGCCGTTGTTGCGCACCGGGCCGCGGATGTCCTCCGGCAGCTGGGCGAGGTTGGCGATCACGTCCTCGATCGACTTGTCGGCCCAGTCGGTGCCCTCCAGCGCCGCGTTGGCCTTGTCGACGTAGGCCTGGTGATGCTTGTCGTGGTGGACGCGCATCGTCGCCTCATCGATGTGCGGCTCGAGTGCCGCGTAGTCGTACGGAAGATCAGGTACCTCGTAAGCCATTGGCGTTCCTTTCGTGGTCTCGCCGCGAGTCTATTCGCGGCTTGAAGTCAGGCCGTTTCGGGGCTGAGATCGAGCTCGGCGTCGGCGTACACGACGCCGATCGGCTCGACGATCACCTGGCGCGGGCCCTCTTCGACCCGTCCCGCGATCAGCGCCTCGTGGCCGAGGCTCTCTGCTATCTCGACCACCTGCTTGCCCGTTCCGGCGCCGGTGTACACCGCGAAGCCGCTGCCCATGTTGAGCGTGCTGTAAGCGGCGTGGGGGTCCATCTCGGACTGCTCGGCGAGGAAGGCGAGGACCTCCGGCACCGGCGGCAGCGCCGTGATCCGGTAGGTCAGGTCGCGGCTCGGGCGCATCAGCTTCAGCAGGCCGTGGCCGGTGACGTGGCTGTAGTAGCTGACCGGGACCCCGGCGTCGGCGAGCCCGCCGACGAGCTTGGCGTAGAGGATCGACGGGTCGAGCAGGGCGTCGCCGTAGGCGCGGCCGCTCGGCAGCGGAGTCGCGTAGCCGTCCGGCAGGCGGTCGGCGATCAGCCGTGCCAGCGAGGCGCCGTTGGCGTGCAGGCCGCTGCTGGCGACCATCACGATCTCGTCGCCGGGGGAGAGGTCCTGTCCGAGGACGGGCTGGCGGCCCTCCGGCATCGCGCCGACGGCGCTGCCGGCGAGCTCGATGTCCTCGCTGTTGACGAGCCCGGGCAGCGATGGGGACTCGCCGCCGCCCCAGGTCGCCCCGGCGTCGGCGCAGGCGCGGCTCCAGCCCTCGACGAGCGCCGCATGCCACTCGCTGCGGCGGTACCAGTCGGAAGATCCGGTCGCGAAGTAGGCGTTGACGACGAGCGGCAGCGCGCCGACGCAGATCAGGTCGTTGACGATCGCCGCCACCGTGTCGTAGGCGACGGCGTCGAAGCGGTTGAGGCCGAGCTGCTCGGCGACCTGACGCGAAGCGACCGCCTTCGTGCCCAGGCCCTCCATCACGAACGCCAGCGTGCGGTCGCCCAGCTCGAAGACGAACGCCGGCTCGCCGCGCGACACGTCGAGCGCCTTCCCGCCGTGCGCCGCCAGCGCGCCGGAGGTGCTCAGCGCCGCCGTCAACGCCAGCCGCTTGCCCGCGTCGAGCGTGGCGTAGTCGACCCCCGCACTGGCGTACGCCGACTCGCCAGACTGGTTGGGATCGCTCATCGAGTGCTGGTGAGGCCGGCCTGCAAGTGCGGATGAGAGGACTCGAACCTCCACGTCCCGAAGGACACGGGCACCTGAAGCCCGCGCGTCTACCAGATTCCGCCACATCCGCGTGGGGGCGGGAAACTTAGCGCTTCACGCCGATCTTGGCCTCAAGACGCGCAACGCTCGATCGTCGATTGATCCGAACCGCGCGTGCATAGCGACGGTGCTCCAGGCCCAACATGTCGCAGGTCTTGCAGAACAGATCGATGATGTCGGTCGAGTAATTGCTGAATCCGTAGGAGAGATATTCGTAGGGTCCGGTTCGATTGACGAATGAGCAGCCGTCGCTGCGAATGAGCCCCTGCAAGAAGTGCCAGGGTGCGCGCTCCACGAGCATGTCCTGCCAGGCCTCGAGTCGAATCGGGCGGGTGTGCTTCATGCCCGGACCGTGCTGGGGCAGGACGCATGGCAGATGGGACGAGTGGACTGAGAGGACCGTCATGCGGCCCTCATGTCCGAGGACAGTTCCGACCGCGTGATGCGGGAAGCAACGCTCGAGCAGGGCGCGCGACTGGACGACGATCTCTCTGTACCGAGAGTCGAGGAAGAGCCGGAGTCTGTGTGTGCGCGCGAGCCGAACGACGTGACCGTCACCGAGGTAGAGCCCAAGAAGCTCGGTGTAGTCCTCTGGTTCGAACGACATCGGAAGGGACGGAGACCAGCAGCGGGGGCAGGTCGGGCGGGCCGGGCCCAACGGCTCGTAGCGAGGCCGGCGCCAGTCGCGGATAGTGGTGCGGGAGATGCCGGTGCGGCGGGCGACCTCGCAGTCGTTGAGGCCTGAGCGGACGAGCTGGAGGGCGTGCTCGCGAGCGGCAGGAGGGTGCATGCAGATATGGGCATGTAGGTAGTCAAAGCACGTACCCTCAAACCCGCTCTGCGTCTAGGCTCGACGCTTCTAGACGAGGCGAGTACGCTTCTGTCCGACGCTGATAACAGAGTTATCGTCGTACGGTGGTCGAGAGCAGGGCTGGGACCCGTCAGTCAGGGGAGACCCCGACACCCGCCTAGAAGGCGGCAGTTGCCGGCCCGGCCCCGCTCTCGATCATCCCGCTGAGTGCTTGGCGCACGCCTCGACAAACCTCGGCCACCACGCGTAGCCGTTCATGCAGCCGTCCTCACCGACGATGTTCATCCCGTACGAGGTGATCTTCCGGTTAGGCCCGATATAGAGCCGCTTGTAGATCTCTCGCAAGTACGCCGTCTCGTAGTCGCCGAACCGATCTGCGCGAAGCGCCGACCAGAGGCAGCCCGCGATGAGATCGGCGACTTGGAGCCCAGGGACTCGACTAGGTTGGTCGATCCTCGGCTGACCGGTAAAGAGGTTCCACCGGATGGACGTGTCGTTGCGCGCTCGTAGGCGATCGAGGTAGTCGTCGAGCTTCCGATAGGGAAAGCGGCGCACGTGCGCAAACGTGACGACAGCCTGCCCCCCGTTTCGCTGCATACAGAACGACAGCCGCTCGATCAGCCGCCGGATCGCGTAGTTGTACATGCTCGTCGCGTCGTTCAGGCGCGTCGTTGGCGAGTTGACGTGCCGCTTCATCACGATGACGTTCGTGATCGTGATGGGGAGGGCGCCGAGCGTTCGCGCGACCATCTTGCGTTGCTCGTGGGACTTGACGTTCTCGGCCCAATGGAGTGTGGTGCCCGGCGGCTTGCCGAGGGTCGCGTTGATGTGGTCGAGCGCGGCCTGGAGCTGCGGCATGTCGCGATCGCGAACCACGATGGCCGAGAGCACGAAGATGTCGCTGGACTTAGCCCCCCAGCCACGGTCGCCGGTCTCGTCTACAAACACGCGGTACAGCTCTCCAGGCACGGCGAGCGATGATAAGCGCATGTCCGTCATTCGGTGCCGGTCGAGTGGTCAACTAGTACGTGTGTTTGGTATCATGTCGGCATGGCAGGAAGATCGCGAGATTCCGTAGCGCCGTCGCCGTCGAGCGATAGCCAGATGACGTACTCGCGGTTCCTCGAGTTGTTCCCGGACAATGACGCTGCGCTGGAGCATCTGAAGCAGCGGTACTTCCCTGACGGGACTGAGTGCCCGAAGTGCGGCAAGGCGTCGAAGTTCCACCGGATCAAGGGACGCTCGGCCTACTCCTGCCAGTACTGCGGCCACCACGTCTACCCAACGGCCGGGACGATCTTCCACAAGTCCACGGTCAGCTTGCAGCTGTGGTTCTACGCGATCTACCTCATGTCCTCGACGCGCTGCGGCGTGTCGGCCAAGCAGCTAGAGCGCGAGATCGGCGTCACGTACAAGACGGCGCACCGGATGTTCAAGCAGATCCGCACGCTGCTCTCGGATGAGGGCGACGGTCCACTCGGCGGGGAGGGCGAGAAGGTAGAGGTCGATGAGACGTTCTACGGTGGCAAGCCGCGGGCGGCGGAGAAGCGCAACAAGGAGGGCCGGCTACGGACCTACTACCGGCCGAACGTCGTTGGCATGGTTGAACGCGGCGGACGGGTCCGCGCACGCATCGTTCCTGACCGCAAGCTGCCGACGCTCGACAAGGCCGTCAAGGCGCACGTCCTGCCGGAGTCGGTCCTGGTCACCGACGACTACGTCGCGTACCAGACCATCAGTCGCGGCTACTACAGCAGCCATGAGCGGATCAACCACTCAGCCAAGGTCTACGTCGATGGCGACGTACACACGAACACCATCGAGGGGTTCTTCGGGATCTTCAAGAACTCGATCCGTGGGACGCACCACGCGATCAGCGTCCAGTACTTGCAGAACTACCTAGACGAGCACACCTTCCGCTACAACCGGCGGAACTCGGGTCAGCCGATGTTCTGGGCGATGCTCAACCGCGTCGAGCGGGAGCCGCGAGCCGCTTCTTAGCCGTGTTCGATGTTGCGCGGGCCAAGTCGCGCATGAAGTCCGCCTCTGAGTGACCGGGGTCTTGCTTCTCGGTCACGTCAGGCGGCGGCGGTGTCGGTGATGTCTTTGCAGGGCGCTTGCGGGAAGCCATTTTCCTCGTCCTTAAGGCTAGCGCCCGACCGGATCGTCCTCGGGATCGAGTCCACGCGCCGCCGCGTCGCTAATCAAGTCCCTTTGAAAGTTCGGCTTGCCGATGGTGAGAGACGGATTGCCGATCTGGCCTGAGAGACCAACCAGCTCCCCATCGAAGGTGTCCAACTGCTCGATCGGCATGTTCTTGCTCGTCTCTAGGGCAGTCGCTACATGGACCGCATCCTTCGGCTTGACGCCGTAGTCCCACACGACTTCCTGTGCTCGCTCAGCGATGGTGCGATCTACGTCATAGAGCGCTATGTAGTCGCTCTCGAAGAATCGCCGCACCTTGTCCCGGTCGCCAGCTGGAATGGGATCTTCGCCCTTGATTCGCAAAACCTCAACCAGCGTGAACGCCGAAGTGACGATCATCAGCTTGCCGGCCTCGGCCTGCTGAATGCCGGCGGCGCAATCACTGATCTTGTCCGGCTCCTCTTTGAGCCAGCCCAAGATCACACATGAGTCCCAGTAGCGGTAGATCACCAGTCTGCAACCTCTCGATCACGAAATATGCCGCGCACTTCGTCAGCGGCAATCGGATCGCTGCCTATGACCCTCAGCTCGTGAACCTCCACCGACACCCTCTCGCCGCTAGGTCGTGTCTTTATACGGCCTCTCGCCGCGACGCGCTTCCCCACAGCCGGGCGCACGTCCTCAAGCGTTAGAAAGCGTCCGAAAAGACACTTCACATAGCGACCGTCGGGCTGCCAAATACCAAACTCGTTCGCGTTACGGATGCTCAGCGACTCCAGCGTTCCCTCAATGGTTCCAAAGCTCTCACGGGTCCGCCCGAGTGCCTTCTCGGCATTGATCGCGAGTTGCCTCGACAGCTTCACGCGCCCTTTGCCATTGCTGACAGCGATGGGCAAGTCCTCGCTCAGAAGGTTCCCCAAGGACTTCGCTTGCTCTAGCGCCTTATCAGTGAAGTGCTCCGGGCGCTCTGGCGACTTCTCCAACTGCGCGAGCCCATCGGCAATCACGCTCCCGATGGCGTGGGCTTGGCCCGAGTGAATCCCCTCTGCCAACGGGTCGGCTTGGATCGGAAGCTTGACGCTTCCTGGCTCCACCTCAACGACCCACCGCACAGGGCGACGAACCTGCGTATAGGCCTCAGCAACCTCGTTAATCAGACCCGAGAAGGTGCTAGAAGCCGAAACCAGATGCCTTAGCTCTACCTGTTTGCCCGTACCGA
Organism: uncultured Thermoleophilaceae bacterium; assembly: GCA_964629855.1. Taxonomy (GTDB): domain Bacteria; phylum Actinomycetota; class Thermoleophilia; order Solirubrobacterales; family Thermoleophilaceae; genus JAAYBF01. The sequence goes on along the minus strand of CAZVRI010000013.1, from coordinate 23,790 downwards.
CCTCTAGCTCCAGGTCGGCGCGGTGCGCGTCGGATTTGGGGTCAGCCATTTGCCACCTCGATTCAGCCTCCGCCGGGTACGCGAAGGCCGCCGATTGGCCCCCTCCGCATGGCCCCTGCATAACAGAGCGTACCCGGCTTCTCGGATGCGCGAGCTATCCCGCAAGCGCGTGTGCGCTGAGGGCCGCTCGCGACGGGAAAACGAACGATTCGAGCCGATGAACCAGCCCAGCCGCATGGAGCCTGTTCAGCCCGTCCTCAACCAGCAACGGGTTCCCTCCCGCCTCGCGCTGCGCCTCGTCTACGGACCACAAGCCGGGGTCGTCAAGCAGCATCGTCAAGAGTGCCCGGTCGGTGTCCGTCTCTCGCTCTGCAACTGAGCGCGTATCTTGCCTCTGCATCGGAAGTTCGCCCTTTCGGTGCCACGGCCGGGGCTGTTCACGCAGCGCCCGGCCACTTTGATTGACCTTGACGGGGCGGAACGCTAGACGCAGAGCGGGTTTGAGGGTACGTGCTCTGACTACCTACATGCCCAGATATGCTCCCTCATGCGGCTCTGCCTGTGGGCAGAGTTGTGTAACGACTTGGCTAGTCGCGGGTCTTGCGGCGGCGGAGGCGGGTGCCGAAGGCGGCGTCCCACCAGGGGGCGGCGACGCCGAAGCCGCGGGTGTGGTCCTGGAAGTGGTGGCGCATGTGGAGCTCGTAGAAGAGCTTGCCGACGCGTGTCCGCGGCGTGTGGTGGTGGAGGTGGTAGTGCGTCATGTCGTAGACGAGGTAGCCGACGAGAAAGCCGCAGGCGAACAGGTCGGCGCTCTGGCCGCCGATCACCCAATGGAAGAGAGCCCAGAAGGCGAGCGCGAGCGGCACGCTGACCGACGGCGGCATCACGAGCCGCATCGGGTCGTTGGGGTGGTCGTGGTGGACGCCGTGGATGATCCAGTGCAGCCGCGCGCCGATCCCGTCCTCGGGCTCGAAGTGGAAGACGAGCCGGTGCAGCCAGTACTCGGTCAACGTCCAGAAGATCCAGCCGCCGGCGATCCACACGATCACCTCGAGCGGCGGGTTGCCCTCCTGGCCGAGCGCGAACAGCACCGCGATCGCCGGGATGAAGATGATCAGTGGGACAACGGGATGGACGCGCGAAAGCTTGTCGAGCAGGTTCGACTCGAACATCCGCGGAGAGGCTTTGAGGACGTCGGACCGACGTTTGTCCATCAACTCCAAATCTAACGGACCGACCGCTCGGCGCGCAAAAACTCCAGGCCGAACCCGACCGTGAGCGCATAGACCGCGACCGTCGGAAATGCGGGCAGCCCACGGCGGGCGTGCTCGAAGGTCAGCGCGAGCATCGTGGCGGTGACCGCTGCCATGAACGCCACTCGGATGTGGCGGCTGATCGTCTCGATCGTCGTCTCGTTCATGGACCGATCGTGCAGCGCCCGGTGCTCTTCGCTGTGACCGGTCGGTGACGGTCGCGTGAAAGCCGTGTGAAGACGCCTGAGGATGTTGCGCGCCGGCGTCGAACCATTGAGGGTGATTCGCCCGTTCGAGCAGCGCCTGCAACGAGTCTTCGACGTCCTGACCTACGTCGCGGCGTTGCTGACGGCTCCTGTCTTGATCGTGGCCGCCTTCGACGTCTCGGACGGCTTCAAGGATGCGCTCGGAGTCGTCAACTGGCTCTGCTGGGCGGCGTTCGCGCTCGAGTTCGTCACGATGCTCACGGTCTCACGCGACCGCTCGGCTTGGCTGCGCAGCCGTCCGATCACCCCGGTGATCGTCGTCCTGACTCTGCCGGCGTTCGAGGGGCTCGACATCTTCCGCGTGGCGCGCCTGCTGCGCGGCCCGGTCGCACGCCGGCTCGCCGAGGGCGTGACGACCACCGAGGGCCTGCGCAACGTCGCGATCCTGACGCTGATGACCGTCGGCTTGGGCGGCTTTGCGTTCGCCGAGCTCGAGCCCGGCGTCGACGTCGGCGACGGCCTCTACTGGGCGGTGACGACTGTGACCACGACCGGCTACGGCGACATCGTTCCGACGACCGAGGCCGGCAAGGCGCTGGCGATGGCGATCATGATCATCGGCGCGGGCTTCCTCGCGGTCCTGACTGGCGCGATCGCGCAGCGCTTCATCGGCCGCTGGCAGGGTGGCGGCACACCGCCGGCCGACGGTCCCGTCGCTGCCACGCCGCCGGAGACCGCCACCGACCCGGTGCTGGTCAAGCTCGACGAGCTCGGCGAGCGGCTCGCCCGGCTCGAGCGCGCTGTCACTCGCGGCGGCTGACGGCGGTCAGCCGCGCTCGGCGAAGCCCGGTTCGCGAATCGCCGCGTAGACGCCGACCTGCGCGGCCTCGCCCAGCAGGTCCCAGCTCGCCTCGGCGTCGCCCGCCCAGTCGATGCAGTGGGCACGCGCGGCCTCGAGCGATTCGAAGCCGGCGATCGCGATCGCGTTGTCGGCGCCGGCCTCCTCCTCCGCGTCGACGGTGACCGCGAGCAGCGCCGGCGTCGTGCCGCCGACCGCCACGCGGGGGTCGTCGCCCTGCCAGACCAGCACCGCCGTGCGCTCGCGTCCGTCGCGGTCGGAGCGGTAGATCGCGAGCGTTCGCAGGCGGACGTCGTCCCACGACCATGAGCGGGCGGCGCGGGCCTTGGCGGTCGCTCGGCGCATCGCCGCGAACTCTAGCCCGCGGTTTCCCGGGTCTGGCGAACGGACTGGGGCGGGGGCTAGGAGTCGCGGCCCTCGAGGCCGTCGAACAGGACCGACGCGCGCACGTCGAGGCCGCGGGCGAGCTTGGAGACCGTGCGGACGCCCGGCTCGCGCTCGGATCGCTCGATCCGGGCCACATGGGTCATGTTCAGCCCGCACAGATGAGCGAGCCGCTCCTGGCTCAGGCCACGGGCCAGCCGCGCCTTACGCAGGTTCGATCCGAAAATCGGAAGGGGATCGTCCACAAACCGCATCCTTCGCCTCCAGTGCCAGTCGCGCCAGAGCCGATCGGCACATGGAGTGCCGATCGGCCTTGTTTTGGACAACATGGCATTACTGGCCCGAACCCGCAAGCATCGCGCCGCATGTCTAGAGACGTACTCGTTTCCTTTGCGGAGAACCTGCGCCGCCGCCGCAAGGAGCTCGGCCTCAGCCAGGAACAGCTCGGAGCGCGGGCCAACATCCAGATGGCCGACATCTCGCGCTACGAGAGCGGTAGCCGCGATCCGCGAATCAGCACCGTTGCGCGCCTCGCGGAGGCGCTCGAGCTGCCGATCGCCGACCTGCTCGGCTGAGCCGCCGCGCACGGCGCCCAGCGTCTTACGCCAGCGTCAAGAAGAACGTGGCGGCGGTGAGAATCGCAATGGCGATCGTGAGATAAGTGACGGTGCGAGTCAATCGAGCAAGCTCCTCAGTCAACTCGACCAGACGATTCGTCGATTCGGCTGCATCTCGCCGGGCCAGCTCATCGAGGTAGTAGGTAATCCCAACCGCCGCGTTGTCCGCGATCGAGTCGTGCCGGGCGATGAGGTCATCGCTCCCGAGTGCTCGTAGCTCGCTGACTGGGTAGCTCAAGTGAAGCTCCTTGGTGTTCGGTTCAAGCCGAAGTGTCGCTTCCGCACCGATCTCGGTTCGAGCAGCCTGGACTTCAGTATTTCTCGGGATCTCCGACGAAGACCTCGATGCCGTCGAGCGTTTGCGCCAGCCGATTGTCCGAGATGTGCTCCCCGCGTGCATGGGCGAGGTCGTTGCGGTCATGGAGCCATGACGACACCAGATCATGATCGCCTTGGCCGTAGACACCGGCTTTGCTGAGGAGGTCGTTGAGGTTCGCGAGCCGCATTGGTCGACCCTTGGGGGTGGTGCTCGAAACGCCGTGCTTCAAAGCGAGCTGAAAGAGGAACGGTTTGAGCACCTCGTCGACAGCGACCACGATCGCGTCGGTTCGTCCCCTATCTCGAAGGCGCTGCCGAGCCCGAGTCATCGTCGGCGTCGAGTTTGTCTCAGGACGTAGCGGCACCGACCCCGTGTTACGGGCCGTCTCAATGAGGTGACGCCCTTTCAGTGTCGGCTCATAGTCGTGGCGGGCCTGCAAGGCAGTACTCGTCCAAGGCGCGCCAATAGGCGGTAGTACCTGGCCACCATTCTGGCTCCCGAAGTCGAGGTACTCCTTGTCGACGGAGTTGCCCACGCTTACTGCGAATCCCTCAATTGCCATCCGGTCGACCAAGCCCTCCGCGACGGCGGCCTGAAAGAAGGCCCATCCCTTGTCGAGCTCGTACCGGCGTGACGGATCATCCTCGAGACGGATCGCCAAATCGAGCAGTTGGACGTGGGTCAGTGCACCCCGCATACGCCGATGCTGCCAGACGAGTCGACGACCAACGGGGCTCGATAGTTGTCCCAGCGCCCTCCTAGAACGCAAAAACCCGCTCAGAGAGCGGGTTTCTGTAGTACCGCCACGGGGATTCGAACCCCGGTCTCCGCCGTGAGAGGGCGGTATCCTAGTCCCCTAGACGATGGCGGCTCGGAGAGTGCTGCGGCCGGTGATTGTACAAGGCTGCGGGTATGTCGTCGTGCGCCTCCGGTTAGGCCGGCGCACGCGCGCGGGACGCCGAGGCGCCCCGCGCGGCTGTGGCCCCCTGCGGCGGTTACGGCGTGATGGCCACCGCGTCGATCTCGACCGGTGCGCGGCCGAGGCTCGTCACGCGCAGCGTGTGCTTGCCTGGCGCGAGCTTGCCGGTCGCGACCAGCTTGTTCCGGAAGCGGCTCTTGCCCTTCAGCGACACGACCTTCGAGTCGCCGTCGACGGTGACCCGCACGCGCCCACCGTTCGGGATCTTGCGCGTCACGATCGTCGCCCGCGTCCCGGTGAAGCCCAGCGACGCGCTGGCACCAGCACGCGTGGCGCGGCTGGTCGAGAGCTGCCACGCGCCCTGACGGTTCAGCACCTTCCAGCCGCGCTTCGAGAAGCGCAGGCGGTTGTTGAGATTGTCGAGCGGGATGACCGTCGTGGCGCTCGCGGCCACGCTCGCGTTGTTCGCGCGGTCGTAGGCGCGGACACGCAGCTCGTAGGCCACGCCGGGCGTGCCATTGAGCTTCCCCTTCGTCGACTTCGTCTCGCTGCGCAGCAGGCGCCACGCCGTGTCCGGCTTGCCGACCCGCCGGACCTCGACCCGGTAGCGCTTGATCCCGCTGCCGTCGCCGTCGTCGCCCTGCCAGCTCAGCGGCACGCGGTTGCCGAAGCGCGACAGCGTGCTGGCGAGGGAGGGGGCGTCGAGCCGCACGGTCGGCGCCGTCTTGTCGCCGTAGGTGCACTCGTCAGCGCCGGGCGGATCGACACAGATCCGCAGCGAGCGCGAGCGGACGTACTGCGGGTGCTCGGCCTTGATGCGGTAGAGGCCTGGCTCGGCGAAGGTGAGCTGACTGATCCCGTCCGCGTCCGTGATCTGTGAGCCGATCTCCGCTCCTGCCACGGGCGAGCCGGCGCGCGCCTTGGTGACACGGACGTCGACCGGCACGCCGGGCTGCGTCGAGCCCGGGCCAGACAGCGAAAGGACGCCCTGCTGGCGCGCGTAGGCGTCGTAGGCCCAGAGGACCTCGTCGCCGGCGTTCATCCGGAATTGGCAGCCGCCGACTTCGGCGTACTCCTCGTTGATGAACAGGCCCCAGTACTGGAACGTCGTGTTGTTGGACGAGTCAGGTCCGATCCGGTCGGCGGTGAAGTCGCTGAAGGCGTCGTACCAGGCGCCGTCCCAGGTGAACCCACCCTTGATCGACGCGTCGTCAAGCGCCGTGGTGGGAGTCGGTCCGGGTGTCGGCAACGTCCCGCCGTTGGTCCCGTCGCAGACATGGGTGCCGCCGGAGGCGGTGGTGATCGTCTTCCCGTCTGTGGTCACTGGGCCGTCGAAGATCGTCGAGGAGATGCCCTCGATCCGTACGTTTAGGGCGGTCGGGGCCGCGGAGGCCGCGGCCGGTAGGGCGAGCGCCAGCGTGAGTGCGCCAGCGAGCGATAGAGAACGTCTGATGGTCATAGAGAGCCACCCCTTTCCCGAGGGCTTGGGCTTGGGGGCCGGAGGTAGGTCTCCTGGCTTCCGGGATCCGAGCTCTCACGCCTTCCCGAACGGCCGACGGCCGTTCAGTGGCTGCGCCTCGCGCTTGCGAGAGCCTTCCCCGGTAACAGTGGCGGGTCCGCGCCGGTCTTTCACCGGCTTCCCTTAACCACCGACCCTGGTCGGCGCGAACCGTACAACCTCCCTCGGGGAGTACGCTGCCTGGTGACAAGACGGCCTGGTGGCTGGGGAAGTCCGGTGCGAATCCGGCGCGGTCCCGCCACTGTGACCGAGCGAAGAAGGCGTCGCCTGACACGCGCAGCGTGTCGGCCACTGGGAAGCCCACGGCGACCTGGGAAGGCGCGGCGATCGGAGCTCGGGAGCCAGGAGACCTGCCCCGGGCCAAGATCGAAGCGCAACCCTCGAGGAAGGGCGATCCATGAAGAGTCAGGTGTCTAGTGCCGTGCTGGTACTGGTGGGCATGGCGGTGTTCGCGACGAGCGCGCATGGCTCGGCGGATGTGACTGCCGCCGCGACGGCGAAGGGCTCGCCGCTGATCGACCAGCTGGTGGTCTTTCGCAGCGGCAAGGTGGTCGACAAGCAGGTGCGAGCCGCGCGAACGACCGCGACCGTCGGCAAGCGGAAGTGCGGCGTTGCCGCCAAGACCGCGCTCGCAGCGCTCTTGCGGTCCGATCCAGGGCCGATCAGGTTCCACGACTACGGCTCCTGCTCGCGCCGCCCGGCCGACAGTGCCGGACTGTTCGTCAAGGCGCTCCGCGGTGAGCGCAACCGCGGCCAGGACGGCTGGGTCTACAAGGTCGGCCACAAGCTCGCGACAGCAGGTGCGGCTGATCCGACCGGACCGTTCGGCAACGGCCGCCTGAGCAGCGGCGACGACGTCGTCTGGTTCTACTGTCGCCAGTTCTCGACCGGTACCTGTCAGCGCTCGCTGGACGTGGAGACGACGTTCGAGAACGGCCGACTCACGGCCACGGTGCGCGGCTACGACGACGCGGGCAAGGCGATCGACGTCGCCGGCGCGACGGTTCATGCCGGACGCCGGACCGCCACCACCGACGAGCAGGGCCGCGCGACGCTGACACTCGCGCGCGGTCGCCACGACATCTACGCATCGAAGAAGGGGACGATCAGATCGTTTGCCAAGCGGGTGACAGTCAAGTGACGATCCGGCGCTCAGCGCTGGCCTGTCTCGCGGCAGCGGCGCTCGCCGCGCTCTCGGGTTGCGGGCTGGGCGCGGGGGCCGAGCGGTCCGGCGAGGGCGTAGACCTTCGCGTCACGCGCGACTTCGGCCACCAGCTCGTCCTGGCGAAGGACGACCTGCCGATCCGCGAGGACGAGACGGTGATGCGCCTGCTGAAGCGCAACGCCGACAAGGTCGAGACGCGCTTCGGCGGCGGCTTCGTCCAGTCGATCGACGGGATCTCGGGCCGGGGGTCGGACGGCACCAGCGACTGGTTCTACTTCGTCAACGGCATCGCGGCCGTCGAGGGCGCGGCCGACTTCGAGGTCTCCCCGGGTGACGTGATCCAGTGGGACCGCCGCGACTGGGACGCCACACCGGACGTGCCGGCGATCGTTGGCGCCTTCCCGCAGCCGTTCCTCGACGGTCTCGGCGGCAAGCGCTTTCCGGTCCGGGTCGAGTGTCAGGACTCGGACTCGGAGTCGTGCGACAAGGTCAAGCAGACGCTGCGCGACGCCGGCGTGCCGGCCAACGGCGCCTCGCTCGGCGCCCCCGGCAACCAGAACGTCGCCCGCGTGGTGGTCGCCGACTGGGCTACCGCCCGTCATCAGCCGACCGCGCGGATCGTCGAGCTCGGTCCGGAGCGCAGCGGGGTGTTCGCCCGCTTCACGAACGGCGGCGACACCCTCGAGCTACTCAACGCGGACGGCCGCACGGTCCGCTCCGCCGGAGCCGGCGCGGGGCTCGTCGCGGCGCTGCGACCGAACGACCGTGAGCTGCTCTGGCTCGTGACCGGCGTCGACGAGCGGGGGGTCGCGGCCGCGACGGCGGCGTTCCGGGCGCGCGATCTACGCGATGCCTTCGCGGTCGCTGCCGTCGACGGCGAGGTATCGAAGTTGCCGCTTGGGAGCCCGGCGCGGTGAGATCGGCGGACCGGACGGCGCCGCGGCGCGAGTTGCCGGTCCCTGCATACCGGCCTGGCTCGAGCCCGCTGCACAACGCGCGAGCCGGGGCGACCGCATCGCTCTGCCTGGCGCTGGCGCTGACCTGCATGCTGTTCGAGGACCCGGTCGTGCTCGCCTCGGTGATCGGTGCCGTCGTCGTCGCGGGGGTGACGGCGGGTGTCGGGCGGGAGATCAAGCGCGCGGCGCTGCTGTCGTTGCCGCTGGTGCTGCTGGTGGCGGTCATCAACCCACTCGTCTACCGCGAGGGCGACACGTTGCTGGTGCGCGGTGGCGAGATCCTCGGCCGGCGGATGGACATCACGCTCGAGGCGGTGGTCGCAGGCGGTCTGGCTGGACTGCGCGTGGCGGCGATCGTGATGGCCTTCGGGCTCTTCTCGGCCTGCGTCGACCCCGACGAGCTGTTGCGGCTGTTCCGCCGTTTCTCCTACCGCTCGGCGCTGACCGGAGCGCTAGCGACGCGGCTGGTGCCGGTGCTCGCGCGCGACGCGCTGCGGATGGGCGACGCCGCGCGCTGCCGGCCCGCTCCGCCGAGCCGGCTGGCGGTCACGCGCGCCGCGCTGTCCGGCGCGCTCGACCGTGCCGTCGAGGTCGCGGCCGCGCTCGAGGTGCGGGGCTACTCGGTTGGGGGCCGTCCGGAGCGCAGCCGGCGGCCGTGGTCGCGCCACGACCTGCGGGTGGCGGCCGCCGCAACGATCGTCGCGGTGACGGCGATCGTCTTCAAGCTGGCCGGCGCCGGGGAAGTCGTGCTCTACCCGCGCACCGAGATCGCGTTCGGCCCGCCGGAGCTGCTGCTTTGCGCGCTGCTGCTCGGCGCGATGGCCCTGCCCTTCGCCGGCCGTGGCGCCCGCTTGGGGGTGGCCCGTGCCTGACCAGGCGATCGTCGTCGCGGACCGGCTCTCCTACCGCTATCCGGAGCGCGACACGCGCGCCCTGAGCGACGTGACGCTGGAGCTGGCGCCCGGCGGCTTCATGCTGCTCGCGGGCGAGTCCGGCTCCGGCAAGTCGACGCTGCTGCGCGCGCTCTGCGGGCTGGTGCCGCACTTCCACGGTGGCGAGGTGGAGGGCGAGCTGGAGGTCGCCGGCATGAGCGTCCGCGACCACGGTCCGGGCGAGCTGGCGGCGGTCTGCGGAACGGTCTTCCAGGACCCCGAGACCCAGGTCGTGATGGGCGGCGTCCGCGCCGAGCTGTCGCTGCCGCTCGAGCATCGCGGCGAGTCGCCGAGCGCGGTCGCGCGCGCGGTCGAGGAGGTCGCGCTGGCGCTCGGGATCGCCGGGCTGCTCGACCGCCGCACCGACACGCTCTCCGGCGGAGAGCTGCAACGGGTCGCGATCGCCGCGGCGCTCGTCCACCGGCCGAAGCTGTTGGTGCTCGACGAGCCGACGTCGCAGCTCGACCCGGTCGCCGGCGACGAGCTGATCTGGCTGTTGCGCCGGCTCAACGAGGAGTGGGGGACGGCCGTGGTGATCGCCGAGCACCGGATCGACCGCTGCCTGCCGGCGGCCGATCGGGTCGTGGCGATGGCCGGCGGCGCCGTCGTCTGCGACGCCGCGCCACGTGAGTACCTCGACTGGGCGGTCGCCGGCGGCGGCAACCTGGCGACGCCGGTCGCGCGGCTGTTCTCGCTCGCCGGGCTGCGCCCGCTGCCGCGCTCGGTCAAGGAGGCGCGCGACGGCCTGCGCGCTGCCGGTTTGACGCCGGATGCCGCCGCCAGGCCCGCGCCGCCGCGGGGACGCGAGTCGCGGAAGCCGAAGGCGGTCGAGTTGCGCGGTGTCTGGCACGAGATCGAGGATGGGCCGGCGATCCTGCGCGGAATCGACCTCGGCGTCGAGCCTGGTGAGCGGATCGCGCTGATGGGGCGCAACGGCGCCGGCAAGTCGACGTTGCTGCGGCACCTCAAGGGCCTCGTCGCGCCGACGCGCGGCCGCATCGAGCGCGCCGGCGAGATCGCGCTGCTCCTGCAGAACCCGGGCGACTACCTGATCCACGAGCACGCGGTCGACGAGGCGGGCGCGGGCGCGCTGGCGGCGGCCGGCCTCGCCGACCGGCCCGAGGCCAACCCGCGCGACCTGTCCGGTGGCGAGCGTCAGCGGCTGGCACTCGAGATCGTGCTGGCGGGTGACGAGCCCTGTGCCGCGGTTTGCCTCGACGAGCCGACGCGTGGAATGGATCGCGTCCACAAGGATGCACTCGCGGCGCGGATCGAAGCGCTCGCGGCGGGCGGCGCGGCGCTGATCGTCGCGACCCACGACACCGAGTTTGCCGCGGCCTTCGCCGACCGCATCGTTCTGATGGGCGACGGGGTCGTGATCGCCGACGGGCCGCCGGCTGAGCTGCTCGCCGGTGGCTGGCACTTCTCCACCGAGGTCGCCCGCACGCTGGGCGGAGCTGGCGGGGCGCTGATGCCCGAGCAGGGCGCAAAGTTGATCGAAAGGGAGCTGGTTCGATGACCTGGCAAATGTCCTCCTTCGTGCTGCTGGCGCTCGCGCTGGCCGCGGGTTTCGCTTGGTACGAGCGCAAGCGGCCGCCGGCGCGCGTCGTCGGCGTGGTGGCGGTGCTGGCGGCGCTGGCCGTCGTCGGGCGACTCGCCTTCGCCGCGGTGCCCAACGTCAAGCCGACTACCGACATCGTCCTGTTTGCCGGCTACGCGCTCGGCGCGGCGCCGGGCTTCGCGGTCGGGGCGATCAGCGCGATCGCGTCGAACGTCTTCCTCGGTCAGGGGCCGTGGACGGTCTGGCAGATGGCGGCCTGGGGCGGCGTCGGGATCGGCGGCGCGCTGCTCGCCTGGGGCACGCGCGGACGCGAGCTCGGCCGCGTCGAGCTGGCGATCTACTGCGGGCTCGCCGGCTTCGCCTTCGGTGCGCTGATGGACGTCTACCAGTGGACGCTCGCCGCGCGCCAGGACCTCTCGACCTATCTGGCGATAGCGACGACGTCGCTGCCCTACAACATGGCCCACGCGGTCGGGAACGTCGTCTTCTGCCTGCTGATCGGGCCGGTCTTCGTCCGGTCGCTGCGTCGTTACCGGCGCCGCTTCGAGGTGACATGGGCCGCGCCCGCGGTCCGGCGCGGTGCCGCGGGTGGAGCCGTGGCGGCCGCGGTGGCTGGCATCGCGGTCGCAACCGCCCTGAGCGTGCCGGCACCATCCGCCGACGCTGCCCAGTCGGACCCGGCCGCCACTGCCGCCGCTTCGGCGCCCGCCCGCGCCGCGGTCTACCTGCGCCGCGCGCAGAACCGCGACGGTGGCTTCGCCGGTAGCCCGGGACAGTCGTCGAGCACCTTGATGACCGGTTGGTCGGCGCTCGGGCTGGCTAGCGCGGGCCTCAACCCCCAGGACGCGAAGAAGAGCAAGCGCGGCCGCAGTTCGATCGACTACTTGCGCGCCAACAGCAAGCGCCTCGGGGACGTCGGCGAGTTGCAGCGGACGATTCTCGTGCTCCGCGCCGCGGGTGTCTCGCCGCGCCGGTTCGCTGGTTCGAACCTGCTCGCGAAGCTGCGCCGTGGACAGTCCGCCAACGGGTCCTGGAAGTCGAACACGGCATGGACAGCCTTCGGGCTGCTCGCGTTGCGCGCCGCCCGCGAGCCCGTCGGCTCGGAGCGCGTGCGCAAGGCGGCCGACTTCCTCGAGGGTGCTCAGGCGCCCGGCGGCGGCTGGGGATTCGCCCCCGGGTCGCCCGCGGACGTCGACGACACCGGGGCGGTGCTGCAGGCGCTCGTGTCCGCCGGTCGCCGCGGCAGCGCAGCGGCGCGCGCTGGCGTCGACTACCTGCGCGGCGGCCAGGGTCCCGACGGCGGTTGGGGCCAGCTCGCCGGCCGCGACTCGAACGCGCAGTCGACCTCGTGGGCGGTGCAGGGCCTGGTCGCGATGCGCGTTGCGCTCGGCTCGCTGCGCGCGGACCCGCTCGCCTACTTGCGCGGCCTCCAGCGTCGCGACGGCCACATCTCCTACTCGCGCACCAGCGACCAGACGCCGGTCTGGGTCACCGCCCAGGCGGTCGCGGCGTTGCAGCGCAAGCCGTTCCCGCTCGCGACGGTCAAGCGCGGCAAGGGCGCCGCGCTGGTCGCCGTTCCGGCGAGCGCGAGCAAGGGGAGCGGCGGCGGAGGAGACGGTCCCGGCCCGGCGGTGGTCGTCGCGGCCGGCATCGCGGCCGCGGCAGCCCTCGCCGCGGCGATCGGCTGGCGGGTCCGCCACCACGGCGCGACGGCCTGACCGCCGAGCCCATCCGATACCGTCGCCAGCGTGGAGCTTGAAGAGGCGATCCGCGGGCGGCGTACCCACAAGGTCTACGGGGAGGAGCCCGTCGACCGCGCGACGCTCGACGAGCTGCTCGAGCTCGCGCGCTGGGCGCCGAACCATCACCTGACCAACCCGTGGCGCTTCCGCGTCCTGGGCCCCCAGTCGCTCGCGAAACTGAAGGCCGCCGCCGGTCCCGACGCGGCCGCGAAGCTCGACCGCGCCCCGACGCTGGTCTGTGCGTCGGTCAAGCTGACCGGCGATGCCGTCCAGGACGAGGAGGACGTCTGCGCGGCCGCCTGCGCGGTCTTCATCGTGCTGCTCGCCGCCCACGACCACGGCCTCGTCGGCTACTGGCGCACGCCAGGGGTGCTGCGCACGCCGGACGGCGCGGCGGCTGTCGGGATGGAGCGCGACGAGCTGTTCATCGGGCTGATCCACCTCGGTCACGCCCGCCAGGAGAAGAGCCCGCCGGAGCGCCTGCCGGCAACCGACTTCGTGAGTTACCTGCCTTGATCGCGCGCGCCGACGCCCTCGCGACGCTGGAGCGCGACGAGTTCGACGTCGTCGTGATCGGCGGCGGCATCACCGGCGCCGGGGTCGCGCTCGACGCCGCCTCCCGCGGCTACAGCGTCGCGCTGGTCGAGCGCCACGACTACGCCGAGGGAACATCCAGCCGCTCCTCGAAGCTGATCCACGGTGGCCTGCGCTACCTGCAGAACTTCGACCTCGGTCTGGTGCGCGAGGCGCTGCTCGAGCGTCAGCTGCTGGTCAACCTCGCGCCGCACCTGGTGCGGCCGCTGCCGCTGCTGATCCCGGCCTTCGACGGCCGTCGCCCCGACCGCGTGCTCGGGGTCGGCCTGAACATGTACGACGTGATGGCCAGTGACCGCCGCCGGCGCCGTGGCGGGAGCGAGGACGGCGGGCGCCGCCGGCGGGTCGACGAGGAGTCCTGGAGTCCGGACCGCCACCGCACGGTCGACGCGGCCGAGACGCTGCGGCTGCTGCCCGCGCTCGCCGCGCGCGAGCCGACCGCCGCCTATCTCTTCTACGACTGCCAGACCGACGACGTCCGCCTGACGCTGACGATCCTTGGCGAGGCCGAGCGCTACGGCGCCGTCTGCACGAACGCCGTCGAGGTGACCGGGCTGGTCGAGCGCGACGGCCGCGCCGGGGGAGTGCTCTGCCGCGACGCGATCGGCGGTGGCGAGTTCGAGATCCGCGCGACGAACGTCGTCAACGCGACCGGCGTCTGGGCCGATCGCATCCGGCCCGAGGAGCTGCACAACGAGGCCGAGGTGCCGACGATCCGCCCGAGCCGCGGGACCCACATCACCGTCTCGCGCGAGCTTCTGGATGTCGTCGCCGGCGCGATCGTCCCGGCCGGTGGCGGCCGCTCGATCTTCGTGCTGCCGTGGCTCGGCCGCACGCTGATCGGGACTACCGACAACGACTACGACGGCGACGACCTCGACCACATCCCACCCTCCGGCGGCGACGTCGAGTACCTGCTCGACGCGGTCAACGAGTTCTTCGCGACCTCGATCGCCGCATCCGACCTGACCGGCGCTTATGCCGGCGTGCGGCCGCTGATCGCGACCGGGGACCCGAAGAAGTCGGTCGACATCTCGCGCAAGGCCGAGCTCTACGAGACGAGCTCCGGCCTCGTGACGATCACCGGTGGCAAGCTGACTACCTGGCGCCGGATGGCGAAGTTGGCGGTCGACCGGATCGTCGAGCGCGAGGGGCGCGACGCGCCCTGCCGGACCGCCGAGATCCCGCTCGGGATGGACATCGACCCGGCCGCGCTGCCCGACGTCGACGGCGTCGACGACGAGACACGACGGATGCTGATCGGCCGCTACGGCCACGGCGCGATCGACGTCATGCGGATCGCCGGTAGCGATCCGGCACTCGCCCAGCGGATCTCGCCGGAGCTGCCCGACCTGCTCGCCGAGGCGGTGCTCGCCGCCCGCCACGAGCAGGCGCGCGGTGTCGCCGACGTGCTGCTGCGCCGAACCCGGCTCGGGCTGCTCGACGCGCGCAACCTGACCGCCGCCGACGCGCCCGGTCCGCGGGCCGTCGCCGATGCGATGGCCGCGGAGCTCGGCTGGGACGGCACGCGGGTCGCCAAGGAGCTCGACGACTGGTACGCGGTCGCCGCCGCCGAGGGGCTCGCGCCGGCATGACGCTCAGGCTGCGCGACAGGAGCCTCGACCTGCCGCCGGGCGTGCCCGCGCTGATGGGGATCGTCAACGCGACCCCGGACTCCTTCTCCGACGTCCAGGGCGAGAAGCCGCTCGACACCCTCGTCGCGCGTGCGCTCGAGCTGGCCGCCGCTGGCGCCTCGATCGTCGACGTCGGCGGCGAGTCTGGCCGGACCGACCGCGAGGCGGTCTCGGTCGACGAGGAGGCGAGCCGCGTCGTGCCCCTGGTCGAGCGGGTGGCCGCCGAGGGGATCGCGGTCTCGGTCGACACCTGGCGGGCGCCGGTCGCGCGTGCCGCGCTCGATGCCGGTGCTGTCCTGATCAACGACGTCAGCGGGCTCAGCGACCCCGAGATCGCCTCCGCCTGCGCGGCCAGCGGGGCCGGCCTCGTGATCACCCACACGCGCGTCGCGCCGAAGACCCGCGCCTACCCGGTCTACGAAGACGTCGTGGCTGACGTCGCCGAGCTGCTGACCGAGCGCGCGAGCGCCGCGGCCGAGCGTGGGGTGGACCGCGAGCAGCTGCTGCTCGATCCCGGCTTCGACATCGCCAAGACGCCCGCCGAGTCGGTCGCGCTGCTGCGCCGGCTGCCCGAGCTGGCGGCGCTCGGCAGACCGCTGCTGCTGGCGATCTCGCGCAAGGACTTCGTCGGCGCGCTGACCGGCCGCCGGCCGCGCGACCGCGATCCGGGCACGCTTGCGGCCGTCGAGCCCGCGCTCGACGCGACCGTCGGCACGGTCCTGCGCGTCCACGACGTGGCGGGGGTCGCCGACTTCCTGGCGGTCCGAGCCGCCGTCCGCGGTGACGTCGAAGCGCCCACCGCGCCGCTCGACGACACGTTGCGGCGCGAGTCCACGCCGGCCTAGCCCTCCATCTCAGTAGCCTGTCCGGCTCGCAACCGATCCGAGGAGCAACCTCCGTGTCAGTCCTGCAGCGCAAGGAGCTGGAAGACAGCCCGCTCGCCGACCTTCATGCCATCGCCTCAGAGCTGGGGATCGAGGGTTACCGCGCGCTGCGCCGCGAGGACCTCGTCGCGGCGATCCTGGGTGGCGGCGAGTCTGCTGACGAGAGCGCCGAGGGCGAGACCGCGGAGCGCGAGCGCCCGCGTCGTGGCCGCGGACGCGGTCGGGGCCGCGGCAGAGGCCGCAGCAGCCGTGACGAGATCGAGGACAAGCCGGAGGCCGAGGAGCCCGAGGGCGAGGTCGACGACGAGCCGGAGGCGGAGTCCGAGCCGGCCGAGGACGAGCAGCACGAGACGGGTACCGGTGTGCTCGACGTGCTCCCCAACGGCAGTGGCTTCCTGCGCGTGGCCGATGGTTCCGACGTCTATGTCTCGCCGGCCCAGATCCGCCGCTGCGAGCTGCGTCCGGGTGACGAGATCGCCGGTCCGGTGCGGCCCGCGCGCCGCAACGAGCGTTACCCGTCGCTGGTGCGCGTGGAGAGTGTCAACGGCGGTCCCGCCGAGCCGCCGGTCGAGCGGCCGGAGTTCGGCAACCTGACCCCGGTCCACCCGCACGAGCGGCTCGCCGCCCCGGCGTCGCTCGGCAGCGTGCCGTTCGGCAAGGGCTCGCGTGTCGCGATCTCCGGCCCGTCTGGTGCCGGCGCGACCCGCCTGCTGCGCGAGGTCGTCTCGACGCTGGCGGCCCAGCCCGACGGTCCGACGCTGGCGGTCGTGCTCGCCGGCGCCCGTCCGGAGGAGGTCACCGACTGGAAGCGCGAGACCGAGACCGCCATCTACGGCGGATCGTTCGACAGCTCGCCCGACGAGCAGGCCCAGGCGGCTCAGCTCGCCGTCGAACGCGCGAAGCGCGTCGTCGAGCGCGGCGGTGACGCGGTCGTGGTGATCGACACGCTCGACGCCGTCTCGCCGGGCGTCGCCCGCCGAATCTTCGGCGCCGGTCGCCGGGTTGAGGAGGGCGGATCGCTGACGGTCATCGCGGCGGTCGGGGAGAGCACGGAGCAGCTGCGCGTTGCCAGCACCCGCGTCGTGCTCGTCTCGGGCGCCAGCGAGCCGACGGTCGATGCCGACCGCTCGGGCGCTCAGCGGGCCGACCTGCTCGGCTGATTTCGCTCACTCCATAGGGTTATGCGGGTGACCCGCGACCCGCGCAAGCCGACCACCAAGGACGAGGAGCTACTCGAGGCCGAGTCGCTGACGATCGTCTCGGAGCTCGACGACGCGGCGCGGATCGCCCGTATCGACGGCGAGCTGCGCGACGGCTTCGAGGCGCTCGCGCACATCGGCAAGGCGGTCTCGTTCTTCGGATCGGCACGCACGGCGGCCGACGACCCCGACTACGTGGCGGCCCGTTCGCTCGCGCGGCAGATGGGGGAGGCCGGCTTCGCGGTGATCACCGGCGGCGGTCCCGGTGTGATGGAGGCCGCCAATCGCGGCGCCCGCGACGCCGGGGCGACGTCGATCGGGCTGGCGATCGAGCTGCCGCACGAGGAGGGCGCCAATCCGCATGCCGACATCAGCCTGACCTTCCACTACTTCTTCGTCCGCAAGGTGATGTTCGTCCGCTACTCGAGCGGCTTCGTCGTCTTCCCTGGCGGTTTCGGGACGCTCGACGAGCTGTTCGAGGCCGCGACCCTGCGCCAGACCGAGAAGATCCGCCACTTCCCGATCGTGCTGTTCGGCAGTTCCTACTGGACCGGTCTCGTCGACTGGCTGCGCGACAGCGCGCTCGCCGAAGGCAAGATCTCGCCGAGCGACATCGACATGCTCGAGATCACCGACGACCCGGAGCGGGTGCTGGAGGTCATGCACGCCGTCGAGCACCGCCGGCCGCGGCGCCCGCGGCCGATCTAGCCGGGCTGGGTAAGTTCGCGCACGACCATCGCCGCCGCCTTGGAGCCGGCCGCGACGGCGTTGGCGACCGATGGCATCTCGCCGGCGACGTCGCCGGCGGCGAACAGGCCAGGCGTGGTGGTCCGGTACATCGCGTCGACGGCGAGCGCCGCGGTGAAGATCGGATTCGGCTCCGCCAGCTCGGCGCCGAGCTGCTCCGCGAGCGCGATCCGCCCGCGCATCGGAGCCGGAACCATCAGCCCCGCGCAGCGCAGCTCGGACCCGTCGTCGAGTTCGACCGACTCGAGCTCGGAGCCCGGCCCGTGCAGCGCTCTGACGGGTCGCTCCTCGACGGGTATCCCGGCAGCGTCCAGCCGCGCTCTGGCCTCGCTGTCCAGCTGCGACGGACCGCCGGTCAGCAACGTCACGTCGTCGCTCCAGGCCTTCAACAGCAGCGCCCGCTCGGCACCGCTGGCGGCTCCGTCGAGAACGCCGAGCGGCCGCTCGCGGACCTCCCAGCCGTGGCAGAACGGGCAGTGGAACACCGAGCCGCCCCAGCGCTCGGCGACGCCGGGGATGTCAGGCGGCTGGTAGTCGCTTCCGGTCGCTAACAGCAGCGTGCGGGTGTGGGCGCGGGTCCCGTCGGCGAGCGTGAGCTCGAAGCCGTCGCTGCCGCGCTCGGCGCCTGTGACGGTCGCGGCTCGCAGCTCGACCGCCGGATAGGCGGCCAGCTCGCCCTGCCCAAATGCATAGAAGTCGGCTGGCGGACGGCCGTCCTGGCCGAGCAGGCCGCCGATTCCCGTGGCGGCGCGGTTGCTCTGCCCGCCGGCGTCTAGCAGCAGGGTGCGGCGCCGTGCCCGTCCGAGCACCAACGCCGCGCTGAGGCCGGCGGCGCCGCCGCCGACAACGGTGCACTCCCAGAATTCGTCCATGCGATCGAGGGTGACGGCCGCCGTCTAAGGTGTCAAACTCTTTTGCCATGTCGGCAAAAGTAAGTAGGGAGACGGTCGACGAGCGCGTCCGTCGCCGGCTGCGAGAGCTGCGCGTCGAGCAGGGGTTGACCCTCCAGCAGGTCGCCGAGCGCGCGAGCATCGACGTCTCAACGCTCAGCCGGCTGGAGGCCGGCAAGCGCCGCCTGGCGCTTGATCATCTGCCCGCGCTGGCCGCCGCACTCGGCGTCAGCGCCGACGACCTGCTGCGCGCCGCGCCGAGCGACCCCCGCGTCCGCGCCAGCCCGCGGACGGCGAAGGGGGTGACCTACTGGCCGCTGACCCGGCACGGCGCGGCGGCCGGCTTGCACGCGTTCAAGCTGCGCATCGAGCCCGAGCGGACGGTTCCGCCGGACCCGCTGCCGGTCCACGAGGGCAACGACTGGCTCTACGTCCTACACGGACGGATGCGGCTGCTGCTCGGCGATGACGACATGACGATCGAGCCCGGCGAGGCGGTCGAGTTCAGCACGCTGACGCCGCACTGGTTCGGCGCGATCGACGGGCCGGTCGAGCTGATCGGGATCTTCGGCGCTCAGGGCGAGCGCGTGCACCTGCACTGAAGAGAGTGGGGAGGCCGGGGCGCTAGCGCCGGTACGCGACGCGCTTCCACGACGGCTCGGGCGAGAGCTCGATCAGCTCCCAGCCGCGCTCCGGCTGCGCGTAGCCGAACGAGTGGTCGGCGTCGTCGAAGACGATCTCGAGCTCGCCCTCGAGCACGCGCTGGTCGAGCCAGGCGCCCCGGAAGACGAGCCGGCGCAGCCAGTGCACCAGCGAGCGGTCGGAGGGGCCGTGAAGGTCGCCCCAACAGTCCATGACGTGCTCGCCGAGTAGCGAGTGGGCGTCGGTCACCTCGCCGTTGACGGCCAGGTTGACGAGGTCCTCGCGCTCCTCATCGCCAAGCGGTCCGCCGACAAAGCCGAGCTTGGTCGCGGCCTGCTCGACGCGCTCGGTGAAGTCACGCTCGTTGAACGTGAACTTCAGCTCGCCGTACTCGAGCACGTAGTCGGCGCCCGACTCGTAGTTTCCACGTTTGGCGGTGTCCATAGGGGGTGCGGTGCAGTGGCTGGGCCAGCCACACGACGCGTCGGCATCCTAGCCCCGTTCCCTTCTCGCCCGGACGGATTGCAACGTGAATTGCACCCGACAGGGGGCGAACTTTTCGCGGCCGTGACTTCATCGGCCATGAAACACACTCTCTTGATAGTCGAAGACGACGAACGGACCGCCGAGTATCTCGCCGACAACCTGATCGCCGATGGCTACCGCGTCGCGGTGGCAAGCGGCGCCGCCGAGGGAATCCGCCAGATCGAGGTCCGCCACCCGGCGCTGGTGCTGCTCGACCTGGGGCTCGACGACGGCAGCGGGCTCGTGCTGCTCGACCGCGTCCGGTCCGCCGACGAGATGACCTCGAGGATCGACCCCGACCTGCCGGTGATCGTGATCAGCGGTCGCGGTGACGAGCCCGACCGCATACGCAGCTTCGCTCGCGGGGCCGACGACCACGTGTCGAAGCCGATTGCCTACGGCGAGCTGCTCGCACGCATCCGCGCCGTGCTGCGGCGTGTCGAGGGGCGGCCCCAGCGCGGGGTCGTACGCCGCCACGGCCTGACGCTCGACCCGGTCACCCGCGCGGTCCGCGTCGACGGAGCGCCGCTCCACCTCTCGACGATGGAGTTCGCGCTGCTGCAGCGGCTCGTCAGCGACCCGGACCGCGTCTACTCGAAGAGCGAGCTGCTGCGGGACGTCTGGGGTTTCCAGTCGCCCGGGCGAACACGAACTGTGGATGCCCATGCCTGCCGGCTGCGGCGCAAGCTCGTTGCGGCCTCCGACCGGCGCTGGATCGTCAACGTGCGCGGTATCGGCTACCGCCTGACGGATCCGCCGCTGTGATGGCGGCAGTGGCGGGCTGGCTGCTGGCCGCCGCGTTGGCGGTGGCCGTGCTGCGGCTGCGGTGGCAGTTGGGGCTGGTGGCGGAGGCGGCGCACGAGCTGCGCGGTCCCGTGACCGCGTTCTCGTACGCGGTGGCATGGCTGCGGCGCGAGCCGGGTGGCCTGCGGCGGGCGGCGCGCTTCGAAGCGGAGCTGGAGCGGATGCGCGCGGGACTGGAGGACCTGGACGCGGCGCGCGCAGGCAGGCGCGCCCCGGCGCGACCGCAGGCGGTGTCGCTCGAACGGCTGGTCAACAGCGCCGCGGCGGGCTGGACGGCCGCAGTCGCCGGCGCCGATCGCGCCGTCACGGTCCGATGGGAGGCCGGTCGCGCATGCGTGCGCGCCGACCGGAAGCGGCTGTCGCAAGCGCTGGGCAACCTGCTCGCCAACGCTGCCGAGCACGGGTCGGGGCCGATCGAGATCTACGCGGTGTGCGAAGGGAAGCGGGCGGTGCGGGTCGAGGTCCGCGACGGCGGCTTCGGCGCACGGATGGGACGCCGGCCCGGTGCGGCGGATCGCGGTCGCGGCCTGGGCATCGCCGAGCGTGCGATCCGCGAGGCGGGAGGGACACTCAGGCTGGAACGCGGCCGGCACGCGACCGTCGCGACGATCCGGCTGCCGCTCGCGAACGAGGCCGAAGGCGGGCTGTCGAGCGTGCCGGCGTGGACGCCGCGCGACCACACGCGTGCCGAGCGCACGGCGAGTGCGGTGCGGGCATGAGCACCCGCACTCGCCGCCGCCGCGGCGTCGTGCTGCTGACGCTGGCGCTCGCCTGCGGCGCGCTTGCGGCGTCCGAGGTGGGGGACAGGGTGAGTGAGGTCGAGGGCCGGATCGGCGTTCCGGTGCCGGTCGTCGTCGCGGCCCGCGACATCGAGCCGGGAACCGAGCTGAGCCGTGCAGACCTTCGTCTGAGCCAAGTTCCTCAGCGCTTCGCGCCGCCCGACGCGCCGACCACGCCCGAGCAGGCGGTCGGACTGAGTACCGCGGGTCCCGTTGCCGCGGGCAGTCCGATCACCGCCGGCGTCGTCGGGACGACGGTGGGCGGCGACGACCCTGGAGCCCTCCGTCGCGGCGAGCGCGCGGTCGAGATTGCGGTCGCCGGTGGCGCGGCTCTGATCGAGACGGCGGCCCCCGGCACTCGCGTCGACGTCCTCGTCTCGACCGATCCCGGCGACGGCCCCGGCAGCTCCTTCGTCGCACTGGAGGACGTCGAGCTGCTCGCGCTGGCGCCGGGCTCATCGGCTGAGACGCCGCTCGTCGCGGACCATTCAGCAGCCACGGCCACGTCCGCCGTCGCGACACTCCGCGCCACGCTCCGCCAGGCCGTCTACCTCACAGCCGCTCAGAGCTATGCCCGCGAAATCCGCCTACTGCCGCGCCCGCCCGGCGACCGCCGCCGCATCGGCCGCGCCACCGTCGGCGCCAACGACCTCTAGCCACACCTGTTCGAACCCGCGTTTTGCCCCCTATGCGGGGGTGAAACGCGGGTTCGCGACGGCGGTGCGGGGTCGCTAGCTGCGGACGATGCGCTCGACGGTGCCGTCGGGCGTTCCGAGCAGGGCCTGCTCGGCCATGCCGATGAAGAGGCCGTGCTCCAGCACGCCGGGGACGCGGCGGAGCTGGTCGGCGAGGGCGTCGAGGTCGGTGCCTGGGGGGATCGGGCAGTCGAGGATGTGATGGCCCTCGTCGGTGAGGAAGGCGGAGTCACCCGCCGTCCGTAGCGCGGGGTCGGGCAGCAGCTCGGAGAGCCGGCGCTGGGTGTCGCGCCAGGCGAAGCGGGCGACCTCGACCGGTAGGCGGAAGCCGGCGCCGAGGCGGTCGACGAGCTTGTTCGTCTCGGCGACGACGATGAAGCGGCGTGCGGCGGCGACCACGATCTTCTCGCGCAGCAGTGCGCCGCCGCCGCCCTTGATCAGGCGCAGGTCGCGATCGACCTCGTCGGCGCCGTCGATCGCGATGTCGAGCTCGAACGTGCCGTCGAGCTCGACGACCTCGATCCCGGCCTCGCGTGCACGGGCGTGGGTCAGCTCGGACGCGACCACGGCGCGCAGCGGCGGGCCGTCGGGCCAGCGCTCGGCGATCCGGTCGACCACCCGCCAGACCGCACGGCCGGAGCCGAGGCCGATCGTCGTGTCCGGCTCGATCAGCTCGATCGCTGCCGCGGAGGCGGCGTCACGCGCGGGGGAGGGCTCGTCTACCGCCATCAGCGGGGGCAGCATCGCCTCTGGGGCGGACGGAAGCCGTCCGCTACGATCTAAGTCAGGTCGTATCAACTTGTCTTATACGCACGTTGACGGCCATTCTTGGACCCGCTACACTGCTTATCAATCGTAAGTTAATCCCAGGTGGGGAGAAGCGCATGGAGACGGAGAAGCAGACCTTGCTGTTGGTGCCGGTGGACGACTCGGTCGTCTTCCCCAACATGACGGTGACGCTGGTCGTCGACGTCGGCGACGAGGAGCGGGTGCTGCTCGTGCCGCGCGAGGACGACGAGTTCGCGTCCGTCGGCACGGTCGCCGAGGTCTCCGACCACGTCCGTCTCCCCGGCGGCGGCCACGCCGTCTCGCTGACCGGCCTCTACCGCGGCATCGCGGGGGCGGCCCACACGGACGCGTCGGGCGACCTGCGCGTCGACGTCACCGCCCATCCCGACGACGAGCCCGTCGACGGCCACACGCGCGACCTCGAGCGCGAGTACCGCGCGGTCGTCGAGGAGCTGCTCGAGCTGCGTGGTGACGACGGCCGGATCGCCGCGTTCGTCCGCTCGATCACCGAGCCGGGCACGCTCGCCGACACCTCGGGCTACTCGCCCGACATCTCCTACGAGCAGAAGGTCGAGCTGCTCTCGACGCTCGATGTCACCGAGCGGCTCGAGCTGGCGCTGAAGCTGCAGCGCGAGCGGCTGGCCGAGCTGCAGGTGCGCAAGCAGATCCGCGACGACGTCCAGTCGGGCGCCGACAAGCAGCAGCGCGAGTACTTCCTGCGCAAGCAGATGGAGTCGATCCGCAAGGAGCTGGGCGAGGACGACGCCTCGGTCGCCGACGAGTACCGCACGAAGATCGAGGAGTCCGGCATGCCGGAGGCCGTCCGCGAGCAGGCCGAGAAGGAGCTGGCCAGGCTCGAGCGGATGGGCGAGCAGTCGGGCGAGAGCTCGATGATCCGCACCTACCTCGACTGGCTGGTCGCCGTGCCGTGGGACAAGCGCTCCGAGGAGCGGCTCGACCCGACGCACGCACGTGAGGTGCTCGACGCCGATCACGCCGGGCTGGAGGACGTCAAGGACCGGATCGAGGAGCACATCGCCGTGATGAAGCTGCGCCGCGAGCGCGGTCTCGGCGACGACGCGGGGGAGGGCTCGGACCGCAAGCGCGGCGAGGGCGCGATCCTGACCCTGATCGGCCCGCCCGGAACCGGCAAGACCTCGATCGGCGAGTCGATCG
>CAZVRI010000012.1:0-50004 GCA_964629855.1 uncultured Thermoleophilaceae bacterium | reverse complement strand
CGTACGAGATCTCCTCCGGCCGGAAGACGACCAGCACCGCCTCGTTCTGGCCGGTCCGCCCACCGCAGACCTCCTCGTAGGTCGGGTTCGGCGTGATCCCGCCCGAGTAACCGACCGCTGTCGTATAGACACCCGGAAGCTGCCAGAAGACCTTCTCGGCGCCCCAGAAGCAGCCCATCCCGACGATCGCCCGCTCGGTCCCCGCGGGGAACGGCGGCCCGATCGGCGTACCGAGCAGGAAATGGTCGCCCGGCGTGACGATCGGCGTCTCGCGCCCGGGCAGCGCGTCGGCGGCGGTCGGCATCTCAGGCTCGCGGCGGGAGAGGAACTCGAACATGAGATCCAGCTTAGGGGGCGAGTCTCTCCACGACCCAGGCGTCGCCCGTGGTCCGGCGGAAGCGCAGCCGGTCGTGCATCCGGTTGCGCCGGCCCTGCCAGAACTCGACGCTGCGCGGCTCGACCAGGTAGCCGCCCCAGTGATCGGGCCGCGGCGGGTCCTCGACGCCCTCGTACTCGGCTTCGAGCTCGGCGAAGCGCCGCTCAATCGCGTCGCGCGACTCGATCACCTCCGACTGCGGGCTCGCCGCCGCCGCGATCCGCGAGTCGCGCGGCCGC
Organism: uncultured Thermoleophilaceae bacterium; assembly: GCA_964629855.1. Taxonomy (GTDB): domain Bacteria; phylum Actinomycetota; class Thermoleophilia; order Solirubrobacterales; family Thermoleophilaceae; genus JAAYBF01. The sequence goes on along the minus strand of CAZVRI010000012.1, from coordinate 49,389 downwards.
TTGGCGAACGAGGCGTCGGACTCCTCGGCGCAGAGCTGGACGACGTCGCCGTCGACGATCACCTGGCGCTGCTGCCGGTACCAGGGGAACAGCAGCGTGGCGCGCGGGTTCTCCCCCAGCTCGCGCCCCTTGCGCGAGCGGTAGTTCGTGTTGAAGCGGAAGCCGCGCGCGTCGAGCCTCCGCAGCAGCACGGTCCGCGCGCCCGGCGCGCCGTCGCCGCCGGCCGTCGCGAGCACCATCGCGTTCGGCTCGGCGATACCGGCTCCGAGCGCGGCCTCGAACCACGCCTCGAACTGCTCGAGCCAGGTCGCGGCCAGCTCGTCCTCGGACAGGCTGGCGAGCTCGTAGGACTCGCGCATATCCTCGATCCGCTCACCGGCCACGAGGTCCAGGGTAAGGGGTAGGCTGCCCCTTCGTGACCGGCGCCCTGTATCGACTCGGCCGCGCCTGCGCCAAGCACCACTGGGTGGTGATCGCGGTCTGGCTGATCGTCACGGTCGCCCTGGCGCTCGGTGGCCGAGCCGTCGGCAGCGCCAACAACGACAACCTGTCACTGCCCGGTACCGGCTCGACCGAGGCACAGGACCTGCTCCAGGACAACCTGCCCGCGCAGGCGAACGGCACCAACCCGATCGTCATGCAGGCCCACAAGGGCAAGCTGACCGACAGCGCCAACAGCGAGGCCGTCAAGAAGACGGTCGACTCGCTGAAGAAGCAGCCCGAGGTCCGCAGCGCGATCAGCCCGCTCAGCGACGCCGGCTCCTATGCGCTGAGCAAGGACAAGACGATCGGCTACGTCATCGTCACGCTGTACGACAGTCCGAGCTCGCTGACCGAGGACGACGCCCAGAACGTCCTCGACGCCGCCTCCCCCGCGTCCGACGCCGGCCTGAAGGTGGCCGCCGGCGGCTATCTCGGCCAGGCGCTGTCGCAGACCGACACCGAGAGCAGCGAGGCGATCGGCATCGCGGCCGCGATCATCATCCTGCTGTTCGCGTTCGGGACGGTGACCGCGATGGCGCTGCCGATCGTGACGGCGGTGCTCGGTCTGGTCAGCACGCTGGCGATCCTCAAGCTGCTCAGCCACGTCTTCGACATCCCGACCGTCGCGCCGACGCTGGCGACGATGATCGGCCTCGGCGTCGGGATCGACTACGCGCTGTTCCTCGTCACACGCCACAAGCAGCAGCTGCGCGAGGGGATGGAGATGCGCGAGTCGATCGCGCGCTCGACCGCAACGGCGGGCGGCGCGGTCGTGTTCGCCGGCAGCACGGTGATCGTCGCGCTGGTCTCGCTGCTCGCGGCCGGCATACCGCTCGTCGGCGCGATGGGCTGCAGCGCCGCGGTCGCCGTCGTCGTCTCGGTCCTGGCGGCGATCACGCTGCTGCCGGCACTGCTCGGCGCGCTCGGACCGCGGATCGACTCGCTGCGCGTCAAGCTCGGCCGCACCCACCCCGACGACCACGAGCCACACGGCTGGCGCCGCTGGGCCAATGGGGTCGCCCATCGCCCGTGGCGCTCGCTGCTCGCCAGCTCGTTCGTGCTGCTGTTCATCGCGATCCCGACGCTCAACCTCGAGCTCGGTGCCTCCGACAACGGCGAGCTGCCGAAGGACACCACTGCACGCCAGGCCTACGACCTGATCTCCGAGGGCTTCGGCCCGGGCTGGAACGGACCACTGCTGATCGGCGTCGAACTGGGCACTCCCGCCAAGCCGGGCAAGCAGCAGAAGCAGCAGCTCGATCAGCTCAACCAGCAGATCGCCCAGCAGCAAGCCGAGGGCATCCCGGTCTCCAGCCAGGAGCAGCAACAAAAGAAGCAGCTGGAGTCTCCTGCTTCGGACGACCGCCTGACCAACCTCGAGGACGCGATCCGCAAGACACCTGGGATCGACTCGGTGTCGCCGGCGACGGTCGACAAGGCGGGCACGGTCGCTGTCTTCACGGCGATCGCGACGACGGCGCCATCCGATCCCAAGACCGGTGACCTCGTCGAGAACCTGCGCGACAACGTCGTGCCCGACGCGATCAAGGGCACCGACCTGACCGTCTTCGCCGGCGGCCAGACGGCTGGGTACATCGACCTCGCGGCGCGGATCGCCGACAAGCTGCCGCAGATGATCGCGCTCGTCGTGGTCCTCAGCTTCTTCCTGCTGCTGCTCGCCTTCCGCTCGGTGCTACTGCCGGTCAAGGCAGCCGTGGCGAACCTGCTGTCGGTCGGCGCCGCCTATGGCGTCGTCACCTTCGTCTTCCAGGAGGGCCACGGCGCGACGTTGATCGGCCTCGACGGCGCGGTCCCGATCGCCAGCTACGTCCCGCTGCTGATGTTCACGATCCTGTTTGGCCTGTCGATGGACTACGAGGTCTTCCTGCTCTCGCAGATCCAGGAGCACTACCTCGAGGACGGCGACACCCGCAAGGCGATCGTCGACGGCCTGGCGAGCACTGGCCGCGTGATCACCTCGGCCGCGCTGATCATGGTCTGCGTCTTCTCCAGCTTCGTCTTGAGCGGCGACGCCGTCGTCAAGCAGTTTGGCATCGGGCTCGCCGTCGCGATCGCGATCGACGCCACTCTCGTCAGATGCCTGTTCGTCCCCGCGGCGATGACGCTGATGGGCGACAAGTGCTGGTGGATGCCGCGCTGGCTCGACAAGGTCCTGCCGCACATCAACATCGAGGGCGGCGACTTCTTCGAGAAGCGGGCCGCCGCCGAGGCCGCCCAGGCCGAGCCTGCGCCCGGCCGGTCCGGCTCCTGATCAGCCGCCGCGCAGGCTGACCTTCTCCGGCTGGACGCGAATCTTCAGCCGCACTTCCCCTTCCTGGCGGTAGGGGTACTCGTCCTGGTCGAGGTACTTCTTAGCGAGCGCGTCGATGTGCTCGTCGGCGCCCTCGGGCGTGATCTCGACGGCCCGGCCCCTGATCGTCGTGTACTCGTAGGGGTTCTCCAGGTTGACGACGGTCAGCAGCACCTTGGGGTCGCGCCGGAGGTTGGCCGGCCAGACGCGACCTTCGGCGCCGTTGAGCAGCACCTCGTCTCCCTCGACGTCGACCCAGACCACGCTGACGTGCGGATTGCCGTTGCGGGCGGTCGTGACGACGTGGCAGAAGTTCTTGTCATGGAGCAGCGCGCGGCTGCGTCCGTCGATAGAGGAGGACATCCCACTGACGTTAGCGGCGTGTGGTCGGGGCCCGCTCCCGCTAGGCCCCGACCATCACCCGGTGCGTTCCGGCCGGAGCGACCGGCCTTTCGCACTTCCTGCCCGTCCTTCGTCCCCCTGGAACTGGGAGCGGAGCAATCCGCCGGCAGATTGTGCGCTAACCAACCGGCCGACCGCCCTTTTCCCACCCAACCCCCCAAACGGGGGGTTGAGCCTGGGGCATCGTAGACGGACCCATTCCTGGAGTCAATGGGCCACCTAGCCCCATTCGGCAGAGCCGTGGGCTAGCCCTAAGACTCCCGCGTTGCCGCGGGAACGCGCGGCACGTTGCGGCACTCCAGCGCGGTGTAGCCGTTGTGGCAGACCGTGTGGGGTCGGTAGCGCCGGGTGAGGTAGGCGATAAGTCGGTCAGCCGCAAACTGCTCACGGGTCGACCGAATCGAGACCTTGATGCGCGGGGTGGCCTCCTCTAGCCACATCCGCCGAGCAGGGCGGTCACGGTAGACGCTGAAGACCCACCACGATCCGTTGACGTCGATTGGGCCACGCAGCTGACCCAGAGGAGCGCGGAAGACGCTCGTGCGCAAGACCCGATGGGTGTTCTGGGTGTCGATCGACGCCCTCCCACGGGCCTCTCGGGCTATCCCCGTCGGAAACTCCTGCCCGACCGTCGCCCATCGCTCCCCCCTTGCCAGACGCGCCCTGGCCGCGAGAGCGGCTGATCGCGACGGTGCCGCAACCACACGTAGATCCCTCGTGCGGGGTATGTCGAAGGCTGAAGCGTTGCGCCTGTAAAAACGGGACACGTCGGCCTTCGATATCGAGAGATCAGGCGGTGCAATCTCTCGCGTCAGCTTCACCGCAAGCGCGTCGCGTTGAGCCCTCATCACCATCTGACGCCAGGTCATCCCTGCAGCGTCCAGATATTTGTCGCGCGCGACACGCGCCGAGAACCGATCTCGTAGCTCGCGCACAGCCCTCGTCGACTCCCTCGCCGTAAGTCGAATGCCGCGACGCTTGGCCTCCTTGTCGTACCAGGCCCAACGAATCAGGAACCCGAGGGTCACATCTCGCGCCGCGTAAACCTTCGAGGCGCACCCCCGGGGTGCACGCTTCCCGCATCCCTCGAGACTCGAACGCGTGCCGGTGGGGTCAACGTCGCGCACCTCATGCGGGGCGAACGCCGGAAACCACTCCGTCAGTCGTGCCTCGACAATCGGCGCTGCTCCCACGACAGCCGCAGGCGCCGCGGCGTCAGGGACATCGGTTGAGCCGCACCCCGAGACGCCCATCGCCACCGCTGTTGCAGCCGCGAGCAGCCGCCCTTTCGCACCGACCCCAAGCATGCACGCACCGATCACTGCAATGGCGGGCGGTGACCCTAGGTAGCGCCACCGCCCGTTCCCATTACGGATACCAGGTCAGATCGCCGTCGCTAATGATGATGTCGTTGGTGTTGTTGATAAGCGTGGCATACCCCAGAGTCGTGTCGCCCTGCTGGTAAGGGCCCGCGCGCGAGAAGTCGGTGTTGACTCCTGCACAGGCGAACGGTGTGCTGTTTCCACCGGATCCGTCCGACTGCGTCTTAGCTCCAGCACAAAACGTTCCCGTGGTACCCCAGACAGCAAAGGGCTGGAACAACACCGTGCGGTGCCGCACTCGGCGAGTATCCACGCACCTCGTCCCCGGGAAGATAATGTCGCTGGGGTAGCAGTACATGATGCCGCTGGAATACGCCTGCGCATTACCCAGACCAGTACCAGACGGCCCCGATACAGAAAAAGACATCAGCATGAACATCGAGGCAACGGCCATTGTTGCCACCAGGCCCGTAAGCCTGCGACCGCGAACCATATGTAACCCTCCTAGCTCGATTTACTGCGACAGTCAATAATTTGACGTTCGCATCCCTCCCGAGCAACCCTAGCACGATTGACACAGGGACGAGGGCTCGGCAGAGGCCCTCAGGGGCGCTGGCTAAGGCTCGGGCTCGAGCTGGGGGAACTGGGTGCTGTAGCCGGGGAAGTTGCCCTGGCCGACGCAGGCCGGGCGGGCAACATCGCGGCCGGGGGTGCGGAAGGCGTACTGCTGGGCGAGCAAAGCGAGCTCCATGAGTTCGGGCGTTCCAGTCTGCTCAGGCGGTGCGGGATCGCCGTTGGAGCAGGTACGCGAGTCGTAGGAGAGCAATCCGCTGGCGAGCCGATCCATCCCATTGGGGGCCATGTAGGGGTTGGACCGGGTCTGGCCCAGCGCGCGCGGGTAGTAGCCGAGTGCCTGTGGGCTCAAGGTGGAGGACGCTCGCAGGAAGTGGATTGGATCGCTCGGTGGTGCATCGGGGTTCGCGTCGAAGTCGCGTCCGTTTGTCGACGCGGTCACGTTGCCGAAGAACGATGTGATCTCACGCTTGTTCTGGCCGAGGTAGCCGAGCAGCGGATTGAAGTTCTTCAGGAACGGCTCGAAGTCGGCGAGCAGCGGCGGGAAGTCCTTCAGGAAGCGCTCGAGCGCCGGGACGCCGCGCTGGGACTTCGTGATCAGCGGGCCGAGGCCCTCGAAGAAGCCCTCGAACTGTGGGCTGAGGCGGTCGAGCTGCTTGAAGCTGTAGGCGAACTCGCTTGCTGCCGGCTGAAGCTGCTTGACGACTGGATCAGCCTTATCGGCGAACTCCGTTAGCCGCGGCAGCGTGAGCCTGCTCTGACGCGAGAAGTCGGGCAGCTCCTGCCAGATCGCGGCGAACTCGCGATTCCGGGCGGCGGTCACCTGGAAGAGGCGGTTGGACTCGGTGATCAGCCGTGAGAGCTGACCCTCCCGAGCGCTGAGCGCCGAGAAGAACTCGCCGGTGCCGCGGATCGTGCCGCTGACCGCGCGCGACTGGGCGTTCAGCTCCGCGAGGATGTCGTCGCTCGTCTCGACGAACTCGGGAATGTTGCCGAAGAAGGCGTTGATGTCGGCCCCGCGGCCGTTGGACGCCGCCGACTGGGACACCATCCAGGTCTGGAACGCCTTCTGGGTGTCGTCGTCGAAGGTCCGGAAGATCTCGTCGAGCTCGACGGTCGGGGCGACGGCCGACTGGGCGAGCAGCCCGCCGTCCTCGATCGTGCCCTTGGCGGGGTCGCCCGTGGAGAGGTCGACGTAGGTCTCACCGAGCAGCGACTTCTGGCGCAGCATCGCCCGCGCGTTCTTCGGGACCGGCGCGTACTGCGAGCGCATCTCGAGCGTCGCCTCGGTCGTATTGTCGGGGCCGGTCTCGATCTTGATGACCTTGCCCACGGGAACGCCGGAGATACGGACGTCGGACTGCTCGGCAAGCTGGGTCGCCTCCGGGAAGCGAACGTCGAAGCGGTAGCCCTCGGAGCGCAGGGGCACGACACCGCCGAACGAGAGCCACAGATAGAGCAGCACGCCGACGCACGCCATGACGAACGCGACCATGGCGAAGATCTGGAACGGCTTGGGAGCTTGCTTGATCACCGAGCCGCTCCCTTCTGCGTCCCGCAACGCTCCTCAACACGCGGCGCGTTGAGCAGCTTGATCAGCGTGGCCAAGTATGGGTTACGCAACTTGCCTGTGAACTCGCTCGGACCCGAGAAGCCCTCAAGCGCCCTCAGCTGGCCGCATGAGAGCATCACCATGCCGCGGCGCAAGGTGCTGATCCCGTCCTGCCCGGACACGGTCGAGTTGGTGTTGTGGTTCGCCCACGGCAGGTAGTAGAGGTAACCGTTCTTGCCCTTGCCCTTGCCGGGCGGGTCGTAGGCCAGCTCGTTGAAGAGCGCGTTGAAGACCTCGGTGAACTTGACGAGATCCGGCGTCGACTTCGCGAGCGCATTCGCCGGCGAGCGCAGCTCGCGGGCAATCGGCTGCACGTCCTCGGCGAACGGCCGCAGCTGGTCCTGGATGACCGGAGTCGTCTTGGCGAAGAACGGCCGCAGCTGCTTCAGGCTCGGGCCGAGAGCGCGCGCTGTCGGTTGCAGGTTCGTGAAGGTGCTCTCCATCGACTTGCCGAGCTTGTCGATCTTGGCGAGCGCCGTGTTGCCGGACTGGAGCGCGCCTGGCAGCAACTCGATGGTCTCGGACAGATTCTCGTTCTGGTTGGCGAAGCGGCGGAAGACGGCAGCGTTGCCGCCGACGAAGCGGGCCAGCTCGCGGTCGTGGGCGCCGATCTCCGAGACGATCGCCGAGAAGTTGTGGATGACCTTCTTCAGCTTCTGCCGGCGCTGGATGACATAGCGGTTCGCCTTCGCGAAGTCGCGCGACAGCGGCTGGATACGGCGGAAGGTGTTGGCGAGGTCGCGGCCACCGCCGTCCTTCAGCGTCCGCCCACCGTCGCCGACGAGCATCTGGAGGTAGTCCTGGGTGTCGCCGTCGAGGCTGGCGAGGAACTCGTCGAAGTTGACGTCGGCGTTCGTCTGCTCGTTCGACAGCGTCGCCTCCTCCTCGATCGGATCGCCCGACGACGGACTGCCTGGATCGAGCTCGATCAGCATGTCCTTGAGGCCCGTCTTGGGCCGCAGCAGGACCGTAGCGTTGGGGTAGATGCGCGAGAAACGGTCCTCGATGCTGAGCGTCGCGACCGCGCGTCCCTCGACGAGCTCGACGCTGGAGATCGAGCCGACCTTGACGCCGGAGATGTTCACCGCCTGGCCCTGGCCGGGCAGAACGCCCTGGACGTTGTCGAGCTGGGCCTTGATCGTGAACGTGTCCTCGCCCACGACCGGCATCCAGGCCGGCGGGTTGAGCCGTTGGTGGGCAAGGATGTAGCTGCCCACGGCGCAACCGAGGACGATCAGGCCGATCAGCGCGACCGCAGCCTTGATGTTGCTCTTGAACGCCTTGCCGAACGCCTCCCTCACTGGGCACCTCCGGCAAAGCTGGAGAGTGGGAGCAGCTGTGACGCGCTGACCGGCGGCTGGGCGCCGAGGCCCTTGGTCGGGACCGGCGGCGCGGCCGCATTCGAGTTGGAGCCGTCAGCCGGCCCGACCGAGAACGAGCCGTTCACGTCGGGAACCGGGTTCTTGTAGCAGGGCTTGCTGCGCTGAAACGGCGGAAGCTTGTTCGGGAATGCGGGGGCGGTGCGCAGCAGCGGCAGCGTTGCGTTGGCGTGCAACGGCTCCAGCGTGTAGTTGGTCTTGCCGGTCGTCAGCGGCCGTCCTCCACCAGGGACGGACAGGCGCAGGAAGGAACCGTTGCCGTCGAAGCCCCCGCCCTCGCCCGCCTGACCGGCGACCGCGTGCCAGAACTCCTTGTAGTTCTCGGTGTTGGACGAGAACTCGCCGTCGTCGACCTTGATGTTGCCGGTCGGGATGATGACCTCCGTGATGCAGCGGTTGAAGTCGTCGGACTCCCGCACGAGATCGCGCGAAGCGTGCGTCGCTCGGGCGAGATCGCGCGTGGCGGGCGAGATGTCCTTCAGCAGCGCGCCGAGCTCCTGGGCGCTGAAGAACGGCAGCACCTGATCGAGCCACGGCTCAGCCGCGAGGGCGGTTGCCGGGGTCTCGCGGACGCCCGGCAGGATGTCGGTCGAGAACGCCTGGGTCGGCGGCAGCGCCGCGTCGATGCTGGAAAGCCCCTTGCGCAGGTTGCCCGCGGTCGGGCCAAGCAGCCTGACGGTCTCCTCGAGCTGCGGCGCCCGCGAGGCGAAGGCGGCCATCGAGGTGTTGAAGTCGGTCAGCAGCTCGGTGAGCTGGTTCTCGTTGCGCGCCAGGCCACGGCTTACGCCGGCGATGCCCTTGACCAGCCGCGAGAGGTCGTGCTGCTCGGTCCCCTGCAGCGACTCGGCGCCGATCGCCGAGCCCTTCAGGGCGGGGACGGCGGTCTCGAACGCCTTGTTGAGCGCCTGGGCGCCGGTCAGGCCCTGGACGTCGACGTCGAGGTCGAGGTTCTCCTCCTCTGTCGGCTCAGAGTCGAGCGCCTCGCCGAAGCCGACGAGGGTGTCCTGGAGGCTCTTGCGCGTGTCCGACTGCAGCGTCGTCAGCACCTGGTCGAGCTGGACCGGAGCCGAGGTCTGGGTGACCGGGATCATCCCGCCGTCGGGCAGCTCCTCTGCGCCCGGCGTTCCGGGCTGGAGGTCGAGGAAGAAGTTGCCCTCGAGGAAGAGGCGCTGACGTACCTTGAGCGTCGCGTCCTCGCCGACCGGACGGCCCTCGTCGGTGATCTCCATCGTGACCACCGACATGTCGGTGTCTTTGTACTGGCCGACCTCGACTACCTTGCCGACGTCGATCCCGGCGATGCGAACGGGAGAGCGCGGCGCGATGAGGTTCGAGTTCTTGAACACCGCCTCGATGCGGTAGGTCTGCGTGAACGGGATGTCCTTGCTGAAGGCGAACCAGGTGCCGATGAGGATGATCACGAGCGCGATCACACCCGCCTTGACCGGGGACATGCCGGCGCGGAAGCCCCTCATCGCCCGGCCCCCTTCGGCAGTACACGCTGCGTCTTCTCGGTGACGAGCGCCGGCGGGGTGGCGGGGTTACCGATCGCGACCTGGCCGGGTCCGTTCACACCGCGAACGTAGCCCTCGTTGCCGGCCTCGCACTCAGCCGGCTGCCCGGGAGCGGCCGTGTTCGGGTACGGGTTGGAGTGCAGGTAGCTGTCCTGATAGAGCGTCCGCTCGGTAGGCGTGATTGGGGAGCCGTCGAGGTTCGTCGTGATCGCCGACGCGGGCGGGCCATTGGAGGGGACCGCTGCCGGTCCGCCCTCACTACCCGGGTTGAGCGACAGCGCGTACGGCTGGATCCGCAGCATGCTGCCGACGGAGTCGCTCTCGGAGGTGACGCTCGCGAGGTTGCGGAAGAACAGCGTCGCGTAGTTGCACTTGGTCTGAGCGGGAGTCAGGAACGCCACCGTCGGACGCAGGATCGTCACGGTATTGGTGATCCGGGCGAGCGCGCTCGGGACACGCGGGTCGTCGCCGAACGTCTCCAGGGTCGCCAGCGTCTTGGTCAGGCGGCGGTTGAGCGCCGGCGAGCGCTCCAGCGCCGGGGTCCCTGCCTGGAAGGCCTTGGACAGGCCCGGAGCGGCACTGGCCAAAGACGCGAATGCCGGCCGGAAGCGGCGGAACAGCTCCTCGCTGTTGGCGAGGAACGGGCGCTGCTTGGGCAGCTCGCGGGTCGCGGTCTCGAGTGCCGCCGGGCCCTCGGAGATCGTCTCCTGGAGCGAGTCGCTGACCGACGCCCAGGCGGTGAAGGTGGTGTCGAGCGCGACGAAGAGGTCGGCCTGGGTCTGCGCGACCGGCGCGACCTCGGAGGCGGCCTGCTCGAGCGCCGGGAAGAAGCGCGACCACGCGGTGCGCGGCGCGTTCCAGTTGCGCATCACCGGCTCGAGCTTCTCAACGACGGGCAGCAGCTCGGCGAAGGTGCGGTTGAGCGACTCACCGCGACCGGCGAAACCGGCGCCGAAGGTCTCGAGGTTGGACCGCGAGCCGACGCGCGTCGGCTCGTCGAACATGTTGAAGAAGTCGTCGATCTCCACGGTCTCGGTCTGGGAGGTCGCGGCAAGCGGGATCGTCGCGCCCTCGGGGTAGCCCTGCTTGGACGTTCCCTTCGTGACCTCGACGTACTTGAGGCCGAGGGCGGAGCGCGGGCGGATGACGAGCGTCGAGTCCTTCGGCAGCGGGACGATCCGCTCGTCGAGCTTGAGCGTCAGGTTGGCCGAGACGTCGCCGTTCTCCTGCGGATCGGTCTGGATCTCGGTGACGACGCCGATCCGTGAGCCGCCCATCCGGACCTCGTTGCCCTTGACGAGGCCGTTGGCGTTCGAGACGTTCGCCGTGAGGTTGTAGGTCGGCACGAACGGTAGGCCCTCGTTGGCGTTGTAGGAGAGGAAGATGGCGACCATCGTCACGATCACCGTGACCGCGCCGATCAGCACCGGGCTGCCGGACAGGACCGAGGTTCCCGCGCGCCGGGTACTCATCGACCCTCCCCGAACAGGTAGTCGAGCAGCGGCTTGGCGTCCTCGGAGTCGAGCGGGACGCCGGCGATCGCCTTGTTCGGCGCGATCGCCTGCTTCAGCTCCTCGGGAGTCTTCGGCTCGGACGCTGCCGCGGCTGCCGCCGTCACCGGATTGCCGTACTGCCCGAGCGTCGACCCGCAGCCCTCGAGCTTGCGGGGCTGGTCGCCCGTCCTAGCGACACAGGCGGCATGGAACACCAGACTCGACCGGACATAGTGCCCCTTCGCATCGACGCCGTTCACGGTGCCGGTGTAGAAGTAGATGAGCTTCATCAGCTCCTCGATGCCACCGGTGTCGTCGAAGCTGCCGAACAGCTTCGCGAGGTTGTTCGTCGCGGGCTGCAGCGGACGGCCGAGGTCGTCTAGCTGGCCGATCAGCGGCCGGATCGCCGGGAAGAGCTCGCGGGCGCGGTCGCCGAAGTCGCCGAGCGAGACCAGCGCCGGTGTGGCGGCCTCGAAGAACGGACCGGTTCCCTTGACCGTGGCGTTGATCGCCTTCGCCTGGCTGTCAAGGCTGTTGAGTGCCGGCGTCATCTGGTCGGCGAGGCCGGAGAAGCGCTCGGTCGTCGGCTTCAGCTCACGCAGGAAGGCCGGGAAGCGCTGGAAGTTGCGCTCGATGTCGTCGCCGCGCTCGGCGGCGGCTGCTGCCGTGGCGCCCGCCTTGTCGATGAAGCCAGCGGTCTCCTTGCGCTTGTCGACCCAGGCCGCGAGGACGGTGTCGGACTCGTCGATCAGGTTGCCGAGCAGGCGGTCCTGGTCGGCGAGCACCTTGATCCAGCGGTCGAACTCCTTCAGGGCCGGGTTGGCGCGGCGTACGGCCTCGCGCAGCCGGTCGCCGTTGCCTGCGAGACCGGCGCCGAACTCGTTGATGATCAGGCGCAGGCCCTCGCGCTGCGGCATCCGGTTGATGTTGCGCAGCAGGTCCTCGCCGACCGGCGTGACGTTGTTCTCGGCCGGCAGCAGGTGCTGGCCCTCGCCGCGGCCGTCCTCGATCTGCGCCAGCTCGGCGGCCGGCGGCGTGCCCTCCTTGTTCGGCCGCGTGGGAACGCACTCGATGTACTGCTCACCGATCAGCGACTGGAGGCGGATCTGGCACTGGGCGTCCTTGCGGAACGGCACGAACGCCGGATCGTCGATCTTCAGGACGATCGCGGCCTGGTTCTGCTCGGTGAGGTCGACGTCGTAGATCGAGCCAACGACGACGCCGGCGATCTTCACGTCCTCGCCTGGGATCACGAAGCTGCCGTTGTCGAAGACGGCGCGGACCAGGTAGCCCTCGTCCTCGTCGCCACCGGCCGCGATGCTGAACAGCGCGCCCAGCGCGATGCCGGCGGCAACCGCGATCGCGATCGCCCGGCCGCTGGTCAGCTTCTTCATGCGCGGATCCTTGCTCACGGCGTGCCCCCGATCACCTGCGACGGGTCGCAGTCCGGGTTTGCCAGCTCGCCCATGTCGACGAACGGCGCGGATCCGTCGGCCGGGCGCGGCGCCCCCGAGCCCGGACAGCGGCGCAGGTTGCCGGTGCTGAGGTAGGGGCTGGAGCCCCGCTCGCCGGCCGGCTTCGGCGTCAGGGTGCCGCCCTCGCCGTCGTCGGTGAAGGTGAAGTTGTCGAAGACCGGCATCGACCGGGCGTAGTGACCCGTCGCGTCATACGGAGCCATCGCTCCGCCGAAGCCGCGCAGCCACGCAACCAGGTCGGGCGTGTAGGGGCGGATGAAGCCCCAGATCGGCGTCGAGTCCTTCAGCGACTTGCGCGCGCGCGGGAATGCCTTGTCGGCCATCTTCGACAGCGGCGGCAGGTCGACCATCGTGTCGTAGAGGTCGTTGCCGGCGCCGGGGCCGTTGAACATCTTGCGCAGCTCGGTGAAGATCGGAACCGACTCCGCGCCGAGGTTGCCGAAGCGACGCAGGAAGCGCGGCAGCACCTTGGCGCTCGGCTCGGACTCGACGACGAAACGCTCGAGCGAGTCGATCGCGGGGCCGCGCAACGACTCGAAGGTCTTGCTGCCCTGGCGCAGCGCCGGCGGGAGGTCGACCAGCACCTTGTTCAGCGACTCGGTGTCGGCGCTGAGCGCCGCGGCCGTCGTGCCCGCGTTGTCGACCAAGTTGGTGAGGTCGGCGCTGCGCGTCTCGATCGCCCCCATCGCCTTCGACGTCTCGACCAGCATCTCCTGGAGCGTCTCGCTGTCGCGGTTGAGCTCGCCGAAGAGCTTCGTAGCCTGGGCGAGCGTCGGCGGGAAGTACTTGGAGGAGGCGTTGGCGTTCTCCTCCTGGCCCTCGTACCAGTCGGCGAAGCCCTTGATGAAGTGCTCGAGCCCGCCGCGGGTCTTCGGCGTGAAGGTGTTGAAGAGCTGGTCGATCTCGACGATCGACTTCGTCTTGTCGGCCTGGATCGTGGCGCCGTCGTCGAGCTCGGCCTTGAAGTTCGGCGCCGGGCTGATGTCGACGAAGCGGTTGGCCGTGCCGACCAGGCCCTGCCAGCGGATCGTGGCCGTCGTGCCGCTGTGCAGCGGCGCGTACTCGTCGGCGACCGAGACCGTCAGCTCGGCCTGGCCGCTGTCGGTCAGCTCGATCGCCGTGACTTCGCCGACCGGCGTGCCGCCGACGCGGACGAGGTCGCCGTTGACCATCTGGCCGGCGTTCTCGAAGACCAGCTTGTACTCGTGCGTGTCATCGCGCGTGACCCAGATCGCGAGCAGGGCGATCAGGGCGAACGCGATCCCCCCGATGGCGAGCAGACGACCGGGACCCCGGCTCGTGGCCGCGGCAGGATTGGCTGGCTGGCCAGCCGCCGCTGCGGGGGTCTCGTCTTTGCGCTCGGTCAAGGTCTCCTCCCACGGAGAGCAGCGCCGCGGCGTGCCCCAGCCTGCGCCTCCGTCCGGCACGGCATCGTATATGGCGCTGGATAGCGGTGCCAGGGGGAACCCATGTCGCCGAACACGTTGACGAACCGGGCGTCGCGATGCGCCGGTTCAACTTGTTCTCTTCGACTCGATAAGCCGGTGTTCGAAAGGCACTGGCGGCCGTGTACTCACGCGTGTATATTGGCCTGACCACCCGTGGCCCTCGACAGCAGCTCAAGAGCAGCTCGCGCCCCCCACCAGCTCCCTCCGGGCCGGCACGGCTTGGCGCGGAGTTTCGTGGCCCGCAATCAGCGCGAGCGCATCCTGGCCGCTGTAGCCCAGGTGGCGAGCACTCACGGCTACGGCGCGATGAGCGTGCAGGACGTCGTGCGCGAGGCCGGCGTCTCGCGACGCACGTTCTACGAGCAGTTCAAGAACAAGGACCACGCGTTTCTGGCCGCCTACGACGAGGCGAGCGGCCGGATGATGACGACGATCCGCGCCGGCATCGGCGAGGAGAAGACCTTCGAGGACAAGATCAGCGCCGGCTTCCGCGCCTTCCTCGAGCTGCTGGCCGCGTCGCCGGCGTTCGCGAAGATGTGCATCGTCGAGGTGCTGGCCGCCGGACCCGAGGCAATCGCCCGCCGCGCCCGGACGATGGAGGACTTCACCGAGATCTTCGAGCTCGCGGCGCAGGAGACGCTCGTCAAGGAGAACCCACCGTCGCCGCTGATCGCGGAGACGATCGTCGGCGGGGTCTACGAGACCGTGTACCGCCGGATCGCCCGCGGCGAGACCGCGGAGCTGCCGAGACTGCTGCCCGACCTGACCGAGTCGGCGCTGCTGCCGTACGTCGGCGAGGCACGGGCCGCCGCGCAGCGCAAGCTGCTGCTCGAGGGCCATCGGCCGGCCGCCGGCTGACGGCTCACGCTCCAGCGCAACTTACGCCGGCGCCGCGCGTTGAAGGTACGGTGCAGTTTGCATAGACGGGAGGCCTTCCGTTAGCGTGGTCGATCGCGCTCTCGGCGGGGAGTTCCTGCCGCGACAACGACTTTCGGATCAGGAGGAGCAAATAGAGATGCGCAAGCTCGCAGTCCTACCGGCAGCCCTGGTGGCTGCCGCCGTCGTGGCGGCCCCCGCCATGGCGCAGGTGCCGGAGACCACGTTCGACACGACGGCCAAGGTCACCCCAAAGAAGGTCGGGACCAAGAAGAACCCGAAGGGCATCCAGCTCACCGGCAGCATGAGCTTCCGGACGATCACGCCGGGCGTCGAGCCGCCGATCATCACCGGCGGCGACGTGCTGATCCCCAAGGGCGCCCTCTGGGGCGGCGGCAAGTACCCGACCTGCTCGGGCGCGAAGATGCGCAAGGCACAGGGCACCGACGTCTGCAACCCCAAGTCGATCGTCGGCGCCGGCAGCGGTGTCGCCTTCGCCGACCAGGTCGACGCCGCGCCGGACGTCGTCTTCGTCAACGGCGGCGCCAACACGCTGTGGGCCTTCACGACGCTCTACAACCCGGCGATCGTGCAGGAGCCGATCCAGGTCAAGATCAAGAAGATGACGGGCAAGTGGTCCTACAAGGCCAGCTTCCGCGTCCCGAAGGTGCTGCAGGTCATCGGCGGCGTGCCGGTCACCCTGCGTGAGTTCAACTACAAGATCGGCGGCAAGTTCAAGCTGCCTGGGCGGGGTGGCAAGACGCTCAACGCCAAGAAGTACGCGCCACTGCTGCTGGCGTCGACCAGCTGCCCGAAGAGCGGCAAGGCCGAATACAAGGCGACCGCGTTCTACCTCTACAACACGGCGCAGACCGCGTCGAAGGACGACACCGGGACCGTCGCCTGCAGCAGGTAGCAGCGACGCTGCCTCGGCAGCACGACAGATAGCCGGACCGGAAGCGCCCGCCCATTCGGCGGGCGCTTCTGCGTTGGGGGACCGAAGACCGCTCGCACGGCTTCCATAAACCGTGCGTGTCTTAGTTGTCAAGAGAGAACAGACGGTCTATGGTTGCCCCATGAACGAACGGCGACAGGCGGTCAAGCTGGCGCCCGGCCCCCAGGGCGTGCCAAAGGCGGAGGTCGAGCGGGTCCAGCGCGAGCGGCTCACCAAGGCGATGGCCCACGTCGTCGCGACGGTCGGCTACGAGGAGATGACCGTCGAGCAGGTCCTGGTCCAGGCAGGCATCTCGCGACGGACGTTCTACGAGCTGTTCCAGGACCGCGAGGACTGCTTCCTGGCCGCCTACGACGACGCGATGCAGCACGTGCTGCGGATCGTGACCGACGCCTACCTCGACTGCTCGGAGCCGGAGCAGAGGATCGAGCACGCGCTCGACACCTTCCTCGAATTCCTCGCCACAGAGCCCGAACTGGCCCGGATGTGCGTCGTCGAGGTGTTCGCCGCCGGCCCCCGTGCACGAGAGCGCCGGGCCGCGCTGATGGAGCGCCTCGCGCAGTTGGTCCAGCACGCGCTGAGCGAGCTGCGCGGCGACGACAAGCTCGACCGCCTGTCGGCCCAGGCGCTGGTCGGCGCTGTCCACGAGCTGATCTACCTGCCGGTCGACCGCCGCGACTCGGCGGCGCTGCGCGGAATGGCCGGCGACATCGTGGCGACCCAGATCGCCCCGCTGGTGGCGGTGGCGCGATGACGACACGAGTCCATGGTGTTTCTGGCGCTGGCGCTGAATCGGGGCTCACGCGGTCTCACAAACCCACGGGTACAGGTGATCGCAGAACGCAGGGACAGCGCGCGCCGCGGCGGCTCGGGCAGATCCCCGGCGGCCGGCACGGCCTCGCCCCTGAGGCGGTCGCGGAGTCGCAGCGCGCACGCCTGCTCGCCGGCATGGCCGAGTCGGTCAGCGAGCGCGGCTACGCGGAGACGAGCATCGCCGACGTGATCTCGCGCGCGGGCGTCTCGCGCAAGACCTTCTACCAGCAGTTCGACGGCAAGGACGAATGCTTCGCCGTCGCCTACGGCCAGGAGATGGACCGGCTGCTCGAGGTCACCCTGAGTGCCTTCGAAGCCGAGGGCCCGCCGTGGGCCAGGCGGCTGCGGGGTGCGCTGACGGCGCTGTGCGCGGCGCTCGCCGGCAACCCCGTGGTCGCTCGCCTCTGCTTCGTCGAAGGGCTCGACGCCGGCCCGGTCACCAGCGAGCGCCGCCGCGAGGCACTGCGCGGGCTGCTGCCGCTGTTCGAGGCCGCCCCCGCGGACGCGATCGGCGAGTCGCCGTTCGGGGAGTCGCTGCGGATGGGACGGATCGGCGACCTCGCCGAGATGCTCCACCAGGAGATCGCCGCCGGCGCCGGTCCCACGCTCCCTCGGCTCGTTCCGGAGCTGACCTATTTGATGGCCCTCCCCTTCCTCGGCCCGGAGCGCGCCGCCCGCGAGCTCGACGGCCCGCCGGCGAGCCTGCGCGCCGCAAGCTAGGCCGCGACCCCGAATCCGGAAACGCGGCGCGAACTGGATTTCGCGCTCTGGAGCGGGTATGGTCGTGGCACTTGGAGTTTCTGGAAACAGCCGTGGTCTCGAAGCCGAGGAGTGGCGATGCCCGCTGACGGAGCGAAGACGGCGCGCAGGCGCCCCGATCAGATTCCCGGCGGACACCACGGGCTGACCCCCGAGGAGGTAGCCAAGTCGCAGCGCGGGCGGATCCTCGAGGCGATGCGCGAGTCGATCGCCAAGCACGGCTACTCGGACGCGAGCGTCGCGGACGTGATTAAGCGCGCCGGCGTGTCGCGCAAGACGTTCTATGCCCAGTTCGTCGACAAGGAGGACGGCTTCCTCGCAATCTACGACGAGCAGATGGGCCGCCTGCAGGCCGTTACGCGCGACGCATTCGATGCCCAGGACGACTGGGTGCCGGCGCTGCGGGCGGGGATTGCGGCACTGCTGACCGCACTGGCCTACGACGCGGCGGTGGCGCGGCTTTGCTTCGTCGACGTGCTGGCCGCCGGGCCGCGTGCCGCCGAAGCGCGCAACGCCGCGATGCGCGAGCTCGGGACGATCCTGGAGCTGGACCGCGGCGGCGATGTGAGCGACGCCGGCGCCACCACGCCGCGCGCGCTCGGCATGAGCATGGTCGGCGGACTCGGTGAGGTGCTCTACCAGGAGATCGTCGCCGGCCGGGCCGAGCAGCTTCCGGCGATGCTGCCCGAGCTGATGTACGCCCTGGTCCTCCCCTTCGAGGGCCGCGAGGCCGCCCAGCGCGAGCTCGACCGGGCCCCGCGCCGCACCCTGTCAAGTTTGTAAACAGGGAATTTCTAAAGTCCCCGCTGCTAGCCGCAGAGCGGAAACAGCGCTTTAGACAGCGGCATCTCTATAGAAATCTCCAGGCCACTACCCGTTTCTGGAGTACGATCGATGCATGTCGGAGACTCCCAGTCTGGAGAGCAAGGAGTTCAGCGTCACGCACCGCCGCCGGCGTGACCAGCTGCCCGGCGGAAGACATGGGATCCCACGCGAGGTGGTGGCCGAGTCGCAACGCGACCGGATCCTCAAGGGGATGACGATTGCCGCGGGCCGCCACGGCTTCCGCGACGCCCACATCACCGAGGTCGTCCACCGTGCCGGCGTCTCGCGCCGGACCTTCTACGAGCACTTCAAGGGCAAGGAGGAGTGCTTCGCCGCCGCCTACGCCCGCTCGATGGAGCAGCTGTGGCAGTTGACGCTGCGCGAGTTCGAGGTCGCCGACGACTGGACCGACGGGCTGCGCGCCGGGCTGACGGAAATGCTGTCGGCGCTGTCGCGGCGGCCGGAGGTCGCGAGTGTCTGCTTCGTCGAGGTCCTGGCCGCCGGCCCGCTCGCCGCGGCCCAGCGCGACGAGGCGATGCGGAAGTTCCTGCCGCTGTTCGAGAGCGCGCCGACCGAGGTGCCGCGCACGCTGCGGATCTTCGAGGCGCTCGGGCTGGGACGGATCTCCGACCTGAGCGCGGTGCTGCACCGCGAGATCGCCGCCGGCCAGGTCGCGCAGCTGCCCGAGCTGCTGCCGGAGCTGATGTACATGATGGTCCTGCCGTTCCTGGGCCCGAAGGCGGCGGCGCTGGAGCTGGAGCGGCCGGCGCCCTCGAAGGAGGCGGCGGCCTGATGGCGGCGCGCCCCGGACGCGGGCCGGCCCGGCCGCACCGCACCGAGGCGCGGCGCGAGGGATCGCTCGAGTTCATGGGGCGCGAACGGGAGCGCGAGCGCGGCGCCGAGCATCCCGCCGAGGCGCCGGACCTCGACCACGCGCGCCTGCTGGCCGACTACGACGCCGCGATGGAGCTGGCGTTCGCCGAGATCGAGCACGCCTTCCTGGTCGCGGACGGCGACTGGGCGGAGCGGATGCGGATCGCGCTCGCGCGGCTGCTGACGCTCGCCGCGCGCAACCCGGACCAGACGCGGCTCTGCACGATCCGCGTCTTCGAGGCGGGGTCGCTGGGGCTCGAGCGGCGCGACGTCTGGATGGCGCGCTTCACCGGCCTCTGCGAGTCGGGCTACGCCCAGGCGGGGAACGGCGAGGGGCCACCGCGCCTGATCTCGCCGATCGCCGCGGGCGCGCTGTTCGAGCTGATCCGTACGCACGCCTCGGAGGACCGGCTCGAGCGGCTGCCGGAGTCGCTGCCGACCGCGGTGCTCGTCGTGCTCGCGCCGGTCGTCGGCCGCGAGGCCGCGCTGGCGCTCGCCGCCTAGGCGCTGCTCAGCCGACCGGGTGGCCGGCGACGAAGAGGCCGTCTGGGTCCCACCGCTCCTTGACTGCCGCCAAGCGGTCGATGACCGCGCCGGGGAAGAAGGTCGAGAGCGGTGCCGGGCGCTCGCAGAAGTTGAAGTAGGAGCCGGCGTCGTAGGGCGCCAGCGCGTCGTGCATGCGGTCGAAGTCGGCGCGCGCGGCGGTGGCCGCCTCGGGTCCCATCAGCGCTGCGACGCCGAACGCGTGGTAGTCGCCGGGCAGGAAGTCGAGCGCTCCGCCACCGGGCGCGACGCGGGAGAGCGCCCCGCCGTTCTGGCGCAGCTCGACGGCGACGAGCGTCGACCCGGAGTCCGGGCCGACCGCGTCGACAAAGGCGTCGATCGCCTCGGGCGGCAGCGGGCCGGTGAGGGTGTGGTCGGTCAGCGCGGGAACGGGATCCTCGGGGTCCATGTGGACGCGGCCGAGGATGTCGGGGCCGGCGAGCGCGGCGGTGTCGATCTCGGGATCGAGCGCGCGCAGCGGAGCGAGCAGCTCGGCGCCCTCGCCCTCACCGCCCAGGAAGATGGCGTCAACGACGGCGAACGCCCGGCCGCGCAACGGCGGCGGCGGGCCGGGGACGTCGGGAATTTGGAGGATGCGGCCCGACAGCGTCAGCTCCTCGGGCGCCGTCAGGGTCAGCTCCCGCCAGGCGTGCAGGACCTCGCGCGCGCGCTCGGCCGGGAAGAAGAGATTGCCCGCGTAGATCTCCGGCAGCTCGAACAGGTCGATCTCCAGCGCCGTGACGACGCCGTAGTTGCCGCCTCCCCCGCGCAGCGCCCAGAACAGCTCGGGCTCGCTGTCGGCGTCCGCGCGGACCAGACGGCCATCGGCGGTCACGAGCTCGATCGCGCGGACCGCGCTCGCGGCGAGGCCGAGCTTGCGCGAGGCGAGGCTGAGCCCGCCGCCGAGGTGGTAGCCGGCGACGCCGACGGTGCGCGAGGACCCGGCGAGCGGGGCCAGGCCGTGTGGCGTGGCGGCGTCGGAGACCTCGCCCCAGAGCGTCCCGCCCGCGATACGCGCGGTGCGAGCGGCGGCGTCGACCTCGACGCCGGTCAAGCGGTCGGTGCGCAGCAGCAGCGTGTCGGCCAGCGAATCGATCGCCTGGGCGGCGTGGCCGGTGCGCTGCGGCGCGACCCGCAAGCCTCTCGCGCGCACGAGGTTGACGGCGGTGACCACGTCATCAGGGCTATCCGGATAGGCGATCAGCGCCGGGCGTTGATCTGCCGCGAGGTTGAACGCCTGCCTGGCGACGTCCCACTCGGGATCGCCCGGTGAGACGAGATCGACGGAGATCTCATTCGAAGCCACGCGATGAGACTAACCGGCGAACGGGAGCTTGCAACGCTCATGTTGGACGGATGTCCGACCGATCCAGCCGTTAATCCGCCAACTGGCCGAATAAATCAACCAAAAGGCCGGTTGGCCCCAGCGCTCGACAGATCGGACTCGCCCATGGCTGCAACATCGACACCCACCAAGCGCCTCGCCCGGGCCGTCTGCCTGGCCGCGCTCGTCCTTGTCGCGCTTCCCGCCGGCTCGGCCCTTGCCGCGCCCGACGAGGACCCGCCCCCACCCCCGGCTCCACAGCTGACGATCAACCCCGGCGCCCACGACTTCGGGATCGTCGAGCTCAACCGCGGCGGTTCGCAGAACGGCTTCAACGTGCAGAACGTCGGCCTCGACTGGGTCCAGCTGTCGACCCAGATCACCGGTCCTGACGCGAGCGCGTTCTGGTTCTCCTGGGACGGCTGCGGCGGCGGAAACTTCTCACCCGGATCGACCTGCGGGCTCGGCGTCCAGTTCAACCCGAGCGAGCCGCGCGAGTACCACGCGACGCTCCGGGTCACCGCTGGCGGCGTCGACTTCACCGCCGAGCTGACCGGCACCGGCGGGCTGCGCCAGGTGACGGCCACGCCGAACCCGGTCGACTTCGGTGCCGTGACGGTCGACCAGAGCGCGACGCGCTCGGTGACGCTGCAGAACACCGGCAACGTCTTCTTCCAGTCGATGGTCGCGATCCCCGTCGGCGGCGACGTCGGAGCCTTCCGACTCGTCGAGGACGGCTGCTCGATGCGTGTGATGGCGCCGACGGTCAGCTGCAAGCTGAAGGTCCGCTTCTCGCCGTACGAGGCCGAGCACGCCGAGGCGACGCTCGCGATCATCGGCGAGGGCGAGCCGGTGCTGATCACGCTGCGCGGCGACGGCGTCGCGGCGGCAGGCGACAAGCCCGCCGCCACGGAGCCGGCCGCCAAGAGCAAGCCGGCGAAGCGGCCGGCACGCGTCGCCTTCAACTGGCGCCGCGGCCTGCCCGCGCCCTACCAGGGCAACCGCGTCGACCTTGGCGTCGCCCGTTGCGTCGGAGCACCGACCTGCCGCGTCAGCGTGCGGGCCTGGCTCGTGACCAACGGTGTCGGCGAGACTGCCGGCACGCGCACCACGAGCGTGCGGCGCAGCACCTGGTGGGTCGGCAACGGCAGCTCCGTCTCGCTCTGGGTCCCGCGTGACCTGGCCGGCGCACGGGCACGGCTGGTCGTCGACCTGCGCACCAAGGCCGCCGGCCGCCCGGTCGGTGTCCAGCGACTGAACGTACGACTGCTCGAGGGCGTGCGACGCGGCGGTGCCGTTGTCGCGACGCCGTAGCAGGGCCGATAGCGACGGCCGGCATGAACGAACCCGCCCGGGGGTAAGGCCCGGGCGGGTTTGCGACGAAGTACATCCGGGGTAAGAGCCCGAACGCAAACGCAGTGCCGGGAGCGGGAACGCCCCCGGTCGCAGGAAGTGACGGGCGGCCCCAGCGGGGCCGCCCTTTTCCGTCTAGGGCTCTGAGCCGGCGAGCCGCCAGGCGAAGAGGACGGCGGAGACCGAGGTCGCGAGGTTGAGACTGGAGACCCCGGGCCGCATCGGGATGCGGAGGTGGTGGTCGGCGGCCGCGATGGTGGCTGGTTCGAGGCCGTGGCGCTCGCTGCCGAAGGCGTAGATCGCGTCGGGTGGCAGGGCGCGCGGGTCGACGTCGTCACCCTCGGGGTCGATCGCGAACAACGGCCGGCCGCCGCGGTCGAGTTGCGCGACGGAGCCGATCCGGCCGACCGGAAGCGCGAAATGCAGCCCGCCTGAGCCGCGGATCGCGACCGGATCCCAGGGGTCCTGCTCGCCGGTCGTCAGGACGCCGGCGGCATCGGCGCCCGCGGCCACGCGCACGACGGCGCCAAGGTTGCCGTGGTGGCGCGGGTCCTCGAGCAGGACCGCCGGCGCGTCGCGGCGCTCGATCACGCTGGCCGGGGCGAAGGCGGGCCGCCGGGCGATCGCCGCGACGCGGGTGTGATGGGCGTAGGGGCCGAGCTCGCGGTAGACGTCTTCGGCGACCGGCGTCGCCAGCTCGCGCAGCCGCGCCCCCACATCCGGCGCCAACTCCTCGGCGAGCCGCTCGAGCTCGGACGGCTCGCTGGTCAGCACCGCCTCGACCTCGCCCCCGAATCGCAGCGCGTGCTTGAGCGCATGGAACCCCTCGAGCACCGCCCACCCGTCATCGCCCCGCGCTCGGCGAAAGCGGTCGATCAGGCGGCTCTGCTCGGTCCCTCCCACCATGGGCAGCCTACAATCGCCGCGTCCACGCTCCCGTAACGAAGGAACGTCCTCACATGCTTCGTCGTACCTCTCTCCTCGTAGCTGCCGCGACTGTCGCCGCGTTGGCGATACTGCCGGCGGGGGCGCAGGCCGCCGACGCGGTCGCCTCTAAGTCGTGCAGCCTGTCCGGCAAGACGCGCAGCCTCGGCCCGACCTACACGACGTCGCTGTCGGTCAAGCGGGTCAGCTGCTCGAAGGGCGAGTCTCTGGTCAAGGCGTACTACAACTGCCGCAAGAAGAACGGTGGCAAGAAGGGACGCTGCGGCGGAGTGTCCGGCTACTCGTGCAGCGAGCGCCGCTACGACTCGATCCCGACTCAGTTCAGCGCGACCGCGACCTGCAAGAAGGGCAAGAAGAAGGTCGTGCACAAGTACACGCAGTTCACCTAGGGCAAGCGAAACCGAGATTCCGGCCACATGGTCGCCGGAATCTCGGTCTCACCGGTTGCGGTCGTTGTCGACGGCGTCCTGGACGACGTCGGCGGCAACGGCCGCGCCGGCGCCGTTGAGGTGGATGCCGTCCTGCTCGCGGACGATCCGCTCGCGGCCATCGACGTCGATCGCGTCGGCGTACTCGCCGTCGGGGGCGAACCGCTCGTCCATGTCGATGACGGTGACGCGGTCGCCGGCGCGCTCGGCGGCCGCGACCACCGCGGAGTTGACGGCGTCGGCGATCTCCTGGCGGGCGGGATCGCGCGGGGTCGGGACGGTCAGCCAATAGACGCGGGCGTCGCCGTCCTGAAGGTAGGTCTCCATCATGCGCTCGACGCGGGCGGCGAAGGCGGCCTGCCAGTCGGCGCCGCAACACTGGGCCTGGCCGCCGCCGGGGGCTGGCATCCCGAAGCCCTCGTTGGCACCGATGAAGACGACGACGGCCTGGGGGTCGTGCTTGCGGACCTGCTTCGCCGCCAGCTCGGTCCAGTCGACCAGATCGCTCTTCGAGATGCCGGTGCCGACGTGCGGGTCGCGCTCGACGGCTACGTCGCCACCGGCGTAGCGGCGGGCGAGCTCGGTGTCGAGCGGCATCGAGAGCGAGTCGCCCGTGACGAGCAGCGTCATGGCGCCGGCGCCGGCCGCTGGCGTCGCGGGGCCGCCGTCACTCTCGAGCCAGGCGAGGGCATCGTCGGTGCGGCCGCTGAACGGGAGGTTGTCGGCGATCCAGCCGGTCGGCTCGCCGACGGCCTCGACGACGTCGCGGCCGATTCCGGGCGACAGCTCCTCCGCCCCGCCGCGGACGCCGGCGCCCTGGAAGAGGACGAGAAGGATCACGGCGATCCAGACGACGACGAGCGCGTCACGGGCGCGGGCGGTGCGGCCGGGGGGTGGATCGGGGACGGCGAAGGCGTCGTGGGGGGTGCCTGTTGACTCTCCGGGCGCGGGGCGGTACGCCGGGGAAGCGGGGATGCCCCCATCCGCTTGGGAACCGCTGCTGGGGGCATCCCCGCTTCCCCGGCTATCTGCGGCGTTGGTGGTGGGCTTGGTCATCTCAGAATTGGAAGTAGATGAAGGGTGGGACGCCGTCGCTGGGGACGGTGGCGCCGACGAGTGCGACGACGATGGCGAGGGCGATTCCGAGGGCGGGTGCTGGGAGGTTGGCCGCGCGGTAGCGGAGGCGGTCGAGCGGGTCGGGCGGGAGTAGCTGGAAGCCGATCACGACGAGGACGGCGCCGACGACCGGCACGGTCCACAGGGTGGCTGGGCCGGAGACGAAGAGCTGGCCGAGGAAGTCCATCGCGAGCGTCAGCGACTGGGCGCGGAAGAGGACCCAGGCGAAGACGACGACGTTGAAGACGATCAGCCAACGGACGAACTTGGGAGCGGTGAGACCGGTGCCGCGCAGCTGGTGCTCGATGACGAGCGCGAGCCCGTGGATCGTCCCCCACAAGACGAACCCCCAGGCGGCGCCGTGCCAGAGACCGCCGAGGACCATCGTGATCATCAGGTTGCGCGCCGTCTGCCAGCGGCCGCCGCGGTTGCCGCCGAGCGGGATGTAGAGGAAGTCGCGCAGGAAGCGCGAGAGCGTGATGTGCCAGCGCTGCCAGAACTCGCGGAAGCTGGCGGAGCGGTACGGGCTGGCGAAGTTCTGCGGGAAGACGAAGCCACAGAGCAGGGCGACGCCGATCGCGATGTCGGTGTAGCCAGAGAAGTCGCAGTAGATCTGGGCGGCGTAGGCGTAGGCCGCGAGGGCGATGTCGGGCGCGGCGTAGGCCTGGGGCACGCCGAAGACCGGGTCGACGATCTCGCGCGCGAGCAGGTCGGCGAGCGCGACCTTCTTGACGAGGCCGATCACGATCAACACCACCCCCGCCCCGACCGCGACGTTGCGCGGGTCGCGCGGCGTGCGCAGCTGCGGCAGGAACTCACGCGCGCGGACGATCGGGCCGGCGACGACGTGCGGGAAGAAGCTGAGGTAGATCGCGACGTCGAGCGTGCTGCCCGGCTTCAGCAGCCCGCGCTTGACGTCGACGGTGTAGGAGATCGCCTGGAAGGTGATGAAGCTGAGCCCGATCGGCAGCGCCAGGGTCAGCAGCGGCGGCGCCAGACCGAGGCCGATCCCGTCGAGGAAGCCACCGATCTCGTCGGCGAAGAAGCCGTAGTACTTGAAGACGCCGAGCACGGCGAGGTCGAAGGCGACGGTCAGCCCGACGATCCACTTGCGCCGCCGCTCGTCGGACTCGCGGTGGACGAGCACCGCGCCGAGCTGGTTGGCGAGCGTGATCGCTGCCAGCAGCAGGCAGTAGCGCGGGCTCGCCGCCGCGTAGAAGCCGTAGCTCGCGACGAGGATGAACGGCTTCCAGAAGCGCGGCCACGGCATTAGCGCCCACGACGCCACCAGCACCAGCGGGAAGAAGATGGCGAACTCGATCGAGGGGAAAACCATGGCTGTGAGAGGCTGAGGCCCCATGGGGGCGTGGCGACGGCAAGGGATTCTCGGCGTTGCGGCGGTCGGCTGCGCGTTGGCAACGGCCGCGGTCGCGTTCGGCACCTCGGCGAGCGCGCGCGGCGACGGGTCCGAGGCCGGACCGCAAGCTCAGGCTGCCGGCTGCGGGGGGGGTGCAGCGGTTCGCCCCCGGACGGCGGATCGCGCGCGGGCGGGCGCCGCTGGCGATCGGCGACTCGGTGCTGCTCGGCGCCGCGCCCGCGGTGGCGGCGCGCGGCTACGAGGTCGATGTGCGCGGCTGCCGCCAGATGAGCGAGGGCCTCGGCCTGCTGCGCGCGCGGGCGCACGCGAGAACGCTGCCCGGTCTTGTCGTGATCGTGCTCGGCACGAACGGGCCGATCACGCGCGCCGACGTGAGCGCCGCGCTGCGGATCGTCGGCCCGCGACGTACGCTCGGCCTGGTGACGCCGCGCGAGCTGGGCGGCGGATCGGGCTCGGACGCGGCGACGCTGCGCGCCGTGGCGCGGGAGCGGCCACACCGCACGCTGCTGCTCGACTGGGTCGCATTCGCCGGCGCGCGCGGCGGGCTCACCTACGGCGACGGCATCCACCTGACGCCGTCCGGCCACCACGCGATGGCCGATTTGCTGGCACACGGGCTCGCCCGCGCGTATCCGCCGGCTGACCGCTGGCGCCACGCCCGGACCCGGCTGTAGCCGGCCCGTTAGAGGATGCGGTTGGCGCGCAGGCGGCGGATCGTCTTCTGGGCGGCGATCGAGGCGCCGGCGTTGTTGAGGTGGACGCCGTCGCCCTGGCGGACGGCGACGTTGCGGCCGCCCCACATCAGCGTGTCGCGGTAGACGAAGCCGGGCGTGAAGATGCGGTCGATCGGGACGACCTTGGTGCCGCGGACGTCGCGCGCGGCGCGGCGGATCGCTGCGTTGACCGGGCCGAAGACGGTGCGGAAGCTGCCACCGCGCGGCGCCGGCAGGGTCAGCCAGTAGACGCGGCCGAGGCCGCCGCGATAGTAGGAGCGCATCATCTGCGCGGCGCGGCGGGCGTACTCCTTGGTCCAGGAGGCGTCGCAGCACGGCGCCGTCGCTCCGGACGGCGTCGGCATCGGGAAGCCGTCGTTGGCGCCGATGAAGACGACGGTGACGTCGGGCCGCACGCGGCGCGCCTGCGAACGGGCGTTGGCGACCCAGTCGAGCATCGACGGCTTCGACAGCCCAGTGCTGATGTGCGCCTCGCTCCGTACCGCGGCGCCGCCGCCGAGACCGTCGGCCATGTAGTGGTCGAAGATCTGGGCCATCGAGTCGCCGGTGACGAGGACGCGCAGCTTCCCGCGCGGAGCGACTCGCGTCGCGCGGCGGATCTTCTGCTTGCCGTTGCGCACCTCCCAAAGCCAGCGGCCCGGAGCCCCGACGCGGACCCGCTGCTCGACGCGCCGCACGCCGTCGCGCAGCACCAGCTTGCGGCAGGTCCAGCCGAGCGCCGGCGGCGCGATGCACAGCTTTGCGACGTAACGGCCCTCGCGGTTGCGCGAGCTGCGCCGCGCTACCAGCTCGATGCGGCGCCCGGCAGTACCGCGACTCGGCGCCGCGAACCACAGCCGCTGGTGCTTCGGCGGGGCCGGATTCGCGGGCGGCTCGGGCAGCTCGGGAGGGCCCTGCGCGGTTGCCGTCGTGACCGTCACGCCGCCCAGGACAAGCATCGCCAAGATCGCCGCCAGGAGATTGCGCAAGCTCGGCACGCGCGGACCGTAGCAATGCGACCTTAGGATCACAGCATCGACGGGAGCGACGACAAGCTGCTCGACCTGATCGGCGAGGTGCAGGGGATGCTCGACCTCGACGAGCTGGTCGACGGCCTGCTGCAGGCCTTGCAGCGTGCGGTGCCGTCGGACTGGGTCTCGATCAACGACGTCGGCCCGGACCCTGAGGGGACGATCGCGGTGGTCATCCCGGAGGAGCCGGAGGAGCTGCACGAGATCTACGGCGAGCTCGCGCTGCAGAACCCGCTCGCCGCGCACTACGCGCAGACCGGCGACGGCCGGCCGTACCGGATCTCCGACGTCGTCACGACCGAGGAGTTCCACGCGCTGGAGATCTACCAGCGGCTGTACGGGCCGATGGGCGTCGAGCACCAGATCGCCTTCATCCTGCCGGGATCGCCTGGGCGGATCCTCGGCATCGCCCTGTCGCGCCGTCACCACGACTACAGCGACGACGAGCGCGACCTGCTGCTGCGGGCGCGGCCCTTCCTGATCCAGGCGTGGCGCAACGCGCTCGAGCACACGGCGCTGCGCGACGAGCTCCGCCGCCGGCCGTACTCCGAGAGCACGCTCGACGACACCGTCGCCGCGGCGCTGCGCGAGCGCGGGCTGACCGAGCGCCAGGCCGAGGTGCTGTGGCTCGTCGCGCGCGGCCGGTCGAGCCAGGACACCGCCGCCGTGCTCGGCCTCAGCGACCGCACGGTCCAGAAGCACCTGGAGCGCTGCTACCGCGTGCTCGACGTGACGTCACGCTCCGAGGCGTCGACGCTCGTCTGGTCGCTGCTGACGCCGCCGTCGGGCAACGGCGACGGCTCCGCTCCGGCACGGCGCAGCGGGCTGGAGCGTCCGTGAGCCCGGCGCGCCCGACGCTGACTGTTATCGGCCGGCGCCTCGAGCCGCGCGACCACGAGCTGCGCGACTTCCTGACCCGTGCGGCGCAGCCGTTCGAATGGATCGACGCGGATAGCCCGGAGGCCGAGCGGATCCTCGCCGAGCACAGCGCCCGCGACGCTGCGCTGCCGATCGTGATCGACGGCCGCGACGTGCTCGCGGCCGCGACGCCGGAGACGCTGATCGAGACGTGGCGCCTGAACCCGCCGCCCGAGCGCGAGGAGTACGACCTGGCGATCGTTGGCGCCGGACCGGCCGGGCTCGCGGCCGCCGTCTACGCCGCCTCGGACGGCCTGTCGACGCTCGTCTCCGAGATCGACCTTCCCGGCGGCCAGGCGTCGCACACCTCGATGATCGAGAACTTCTTCGGCTTCCCGGACGGGATCGGCGGCGCCGAGTTGGCGCGCCGCGCCGGCCGCCAAGCCGAGCGGTTCGGCGCCGAGCTTCTGATCAGGCGGGGCGTGACGGGCAACGGCCGCACCGCAGAGGGTCAGTTCACAATCCAGCTCGCCGGCGGTTACGAGGTCGCCGCTTGCACGGTCATCGTCGCGCCGGGGATGGTCTGGCGCACGCTCGATGTCGAGGGCGTCGAGGAGCTGCTCGGCCGCGGCGTCTACTACGGCGCCGGCCGCAGCGAGGCACAGCAGTGTGGCGGGGATCAGGTGGTCGTCGTTGGCGCCGGCAACTCCGCGGGGCAGGCCGTGATGCATCTCGGCAACGCGGGCGCGAACGTGACGATGGTCGTGCGCGGCGACGACCTCGGCAAGTCGATGTCGGCCTACCTCGTCGAGCGGATCCGCGACCACCCGCTGATCGACGTCCGCCTGCGGACCGTGGTCGAGGCGATCGAGGCCGAGCAGGTCGACGAGGGCTCGCCGCTCCTGTCGGGCGTCCGCATCCGCGACCGCGACGGCCACGGCGAGCGGATCGCCGCCCGCGCACTGTTCCTCTGCATCGGCGGCGTCCCGCGGACCGCCTGGACGGCCGACAGCGGCATCCGCGTCGACCGAGCCGGCTTCATCCTCACCGGGCCCGACCTGCTCGTCGAGGGGCGGCGGCCGCCCGACTGGCCGCTCGACCGCGACCCGCTCGCGTTGGAGACGAGCCTGCCCGGGGTCTTCGCCGCCGGCGACGTCCGCCACGGCTCGACCAAGCGCGTCGCCGGCGCGGTCGGCGACGGCGCGATGGCAACCGCGCTCGCCCACATCAGACTCGACGAGCTGCGCCGCGCTGGCTAGATCTGGAGGCGCATGGCGCCGCTGACGGCGTCGGCCTCGAGGTCGAGCAGCAGCCGCTTGCGCTCCAGCCCGCCGCCGAAGCCGGTCAGCGATCCGTCGGCGCCGATCACGCGGTGGCAGGGGACGATCACGGCGATCGGGTTCTGGCCGTTGGCGGCGCCGATCGCGCGGGCGGCGTCCGGCTGGCCGATGCGGCGCGCCTGCTCGCCGTAGCTGACCGTCTCGCCGTAGGGGATTTCGCGCAGCGCGTGCCAGGCCTGGCGCTGGAACGGCGGGCCATCGAGGACCAGCGGAATGTCGAACTCGCGCCGCTCGCCGGCGAAGTACTCGGCGAGCTGGGCGGCGACGACGGCGAAAGCGTCGTCGGAGCGTTCCCACCCGGGCTCGATCCTCTTCGGACGGCCAGCCTGCATATAGAGACCGTGCAGGGCGTGGCCGTCGCCGGTGAGCAGCAGCTCCCCGATAGGGCTGTCGACCGTCGAGTAGAGGTTGGCCGTCATGCCCCTACAACGTGGCAGACGGCGCGGCTGTGAGATCGGACGCCGGCTCGGCCTCGCGGATGCCGAAGCGGGCCTGGAAGCGACGCAGCGGGCCGGGCGCCCACCAGTTCCACTCGCCGAACAGGCGCATCAGCGCGGGGACGAGCAGCGCGCGGACGATCGTCGCATCGATCATCACGCCGAGCGCCGTGCCGAGCGCGATCTGCTTCATGAAGAACACCGAGCTGACGCCGAAGGCGAGGAAGACGACGGCGATCATCACGGCGGCCGCGGTGATCACGCGGCCGGTGCGGCCGATGCCGAGCGCGACCGCCTCCTCGTTCGAGTGGCCGGCGTCGTGGAGCTCCTTGATCCGTGCCATCACGAGCACCGCGTAGTCGGTCGCGAGCCCGAAGACGACCGCGAATAGGAAGACCAGGCTCGTGACCTCGATCGCGGCAGGGCCGCTGTAGTCGAACGGTGCGTTGAGCCAGCCCTCCTGGAAGGCGAGCACGAGGATGCCGAGCGTCGCGCCGAGGGTGAGCGTGTTCATCACCAGCGTCTTGATCGGCAGCAACACCGAGCCGGTCAACAGGAACAGGATGATCAGCGTGGTCAGCACGACGATCGCGACAACCACCGGCGCGTGGTCGACCAGGCTCTCCTTCTGGTCGATGAAGCGGGCCGTGTTGCCGGAGACGAGCGTCGTCGCGGTGCCCGGCGGATCGAGGGCGCGGATCGCGCGCACCGCGTCCTGTGGGGCGCCGGCGAGCGCCGGCCCGTCGGCGGCGAAGTTGGCGAAGGCGACGTCGCGCGAAGCACGCACGAACGACGTCGCGGGAACCATCCCCTCGACGCGCTCGACCTTCCGCTGGTAGGCGGCGAGTTGGGCCGGGGAGGCATCGCCACGCACGGTGACGGTGACCGCCTCGCTGACGTCCCGCGGGTAGTGGCTCTCGACGTAGCGGTAGGCGTCGTAGGACGGGGCGCCGTCCGGGACGGCCTCGGCGCTCGGGCCGGTCAGCGTCGTGAAGAGCAGCGGCGAGGCCGCGAGGAGCAGCAGTCCCCCACTCGCCAGCGCGGTCGCGACTGGACGGCGCATCACTCCGTGCGCGAGCCGGTACCAGCCATCGGAACCGTCGGACACGGCCGGCCCGCGACGGACCGACCACTTGTCGATGTTCGTGCCGAGCAGCGCCAGCAGCGACGGCACGACGAGGATCGCGATGATCGCCGACAGGATGCCGACCGCGGCGCCGGCGACGGCCATCGAGTAGAGGAAGCGCTGCGGCATCACCACCAGCGCGGCGAGCGCGACGGCGACCGTGAAGCCGGAGAACATCGCCGTGCGGCCGGCGGTCATGACGGTGCGGCGGTGGGCCTCGCGCGTCGCGCCACCGTCGGCTATCTCCTCGCGGTAGCGCGAGATCATCAGCAGCGCGTAGTCGACGGCCAAGCCGAGACTGAGCCCGGTCGCGATGTTCATCGCGAACAGCGAGGTGTCGACGACCTCTGACATCACGCGCAGCACGAGGAACGTCCCGATAATCGAGATCACGCCGATCAGCAACGGGATCGATGCGGCGACGACGCCGCGGAAGACGAGCAGCAACAGCAGCGCGAGGATCGGGAAGGCGATCAGCTCGGCCTTCGTCAGGTCCTTGCGGGTCTGGTCGTTGGTCTCGTTGAAGCCCGCGGCGAACCCGCCCATCCCGACGTCGAGCGAGCTCGAGTCCGCGATCGGCAGGACATCCTCGGCGACGAAGCCGCCGGTGTCCTCGACGTCGGCGGTGGTGAGGTGGACGGAGACGACCAGCGACTCGCCGTCCTTCGCGACCAGGCGCGCGCCGGCGCGGCGGTCGGCCAGCGGGTCGACCACGCGACCGACGTGCTCGACGCCGCGGATCTCCTCGCTCACCCGCGCGACCTCACGTCGCACGGCCGGGCTGGTCGCGTCGAGCTTGCCCCCGTCCGGGTCGCGCACGACCAGGAAGAGCGCCGCGTTGGGGTCGTAGCCGAGCGCGCCGCGCAGGGTCTCGGTCGCCTGCTCGCTCTCCGACGCGCTGTCGGTGAAGCCGGCGGCCTTCAGATGCTTCTCGACGTCGTGGCCGAAGGCGATCGCGAGCACCGCGAACACCCCCACCAGCGACAGGACGAGCTTCGGACGGTTCCAGGTGAGGTCGGCTATCCGAGCGAGCATGGCGGCGACTGTACCAGAGTGAGTTCCGAAAGGGAACCCATACGTTTACTTGGGGAACCCACCCCGCTACAGTGGGTCGCGATGGCCCGCACGCCGCTCGACGACATGAACTGCTCGATCGCCCGCACGCTCGACGTGATCGGCGACGCCTGGACCGCCCTGATCCTGCGCGACATCGCGATCGGGATCACGCGCTTCGACGCGCTCCAGCGCGACCTCGGCATCTCGCGCAAGGTGCTCAGCGAGCGGCTCTCGGCGCTGGTCGAGCACGGCGTCCTACAGCGCGTCCCCTACCAGGAGAAGCCGGTCCGCTACGACTACTACCCGACCGAGAAGGGCGCCGACCTCGGCTTCGTCCTGCTCGCGATGCAGACCTGGGGCAACCGCTGGATCTTCGGTGAGGAGGGGCCGCCGCTACTGCTGCGTCACGAGCCCTGCGGCGCGACGATCGAGGCCGTGACCGCCTGCTCGAACTGCGGCGAGCAGCTGTCGGTCGGCGACCTGACGCCGCTGCCCGGACCCAGCTTCGACCCCGACTCCCCCGAGGTCTCGGCCGCGCTCGAGCGGCGCGAGGGCGCCTTCACCGCGGCGCGCGCCGGCTCCTAGCCCGGTCGCGCGCTCCGTTTCCGACTTGTCCACCGCGGGTACTGGCGCGCCATGGAGCAGCTGATCGACGACCTCACGCGCGGCAACGTGACCGAGGTGAAGGTCGTGCTCGCGTCGGTCGTGCTGGCGCTCGCCGTCTACCAGCTGCTGCTCGCCGCGGTCGCCTACGGCTGGGTCCGGCTGCCGTTCCTCGCCGCCGCCCCCGCCTCCTGGGTCCACCGCGCCAGCGGCGACGCGATCGTGCTGCTGACGCTGGCGGTCGCCGCGATGTGTGTCGGCTACTACGGGTTCGACGAGGACGGCGGCGCGCACGCGTTCGTCGGCTACTTCGTGCTCGGGGCGATCGTGGTGAAGGTTGTGGCGGTACGCGTGGGCGGGACGGTGGGCCGGCTGCTGCCGCTGATCGGCGTGTCGCTGTTCGTGCTGCTCGGCGCCACATGGTGGACCTCCGCCGGCAACTTCCTCGGGGTCGGCTGATGCAGCGGCCGTCGCAGGGCGTTCAGCTGCTGGGGTCGCTGCTCGCAGCACTCGCTATCGCGGCCGTCGCGGTGGCTGTCGTGACCGCGAAGTTCGGGCCGACCAGCAGCGCCGAGCGGGACCTCCAGGAGCAGCGGATCGAGCAGCGCGAGGAGGCGATCGAGGAGCGCCAGGATCTGCGCGAGGAGCGCCTGGAGCAGGGCCGCTAGGCCGCGGTACCGGCGGCGCTCTCGACCTCGGTGCGGCCGCCGCCGCTCTGCCGGCGTCCGTAGAGGGTTCCGATCAGCATCTCGGTGACGGCCGGGTCGAACTGGGTGCCGGCATTCTCGGACAGCTCGCGGACCGCGTCGGCGTGGCTCATCCCCTGGCGGTAGGGCCGGTTGGAGGTCATCGCGTGGTAGGCGTCGCAGGCGAGAATGATGCGGGCGCCGATCGGGATCTGGTCGCCGGCGATGCCGTCGGGGTAGCCGCCGCCGTCGAAACGCTCGTGCTCGTGGCGGACGATCCGCGCGATCGGACCCATGCCGGGGATCGCGCGCAGGATCCGCTCGCCGATCGCCGGGTGCTCGCGCATCACCTTCCACTCGTCGTCGTCTAGTGGGCCGGGCTTGTTGAGCACGTCGTCGGGGATCGCGACCTTGCCGATGTCGTGCAACAGCGCAGCCGCCTTGATGTGGTCGATCTCGCCGGCGCTGAGCGCGAGCCCGCGCGCGACGGCTTCGACGAGGTCGACGACCGACTCCGAGTGTTCACCGGTGTAGCGGTCGCGCTCCAGCAGCGCCTCGGCGAGCGCCGCGATCACGTCGCCCTGGGCGCGCGGCTTGTCGCCGTCGGCGGTGTCGGCGGCATCGCTGGCCGCGGCCCGACCGCCCCCGAGCGAGCGCGCGACGTCGACACGCGCGCCGGCCTTGGCGAGCAGCTGCTGGGAGGCCATCCCGCGCTCCCACTGCGCCACCCCGACCGACACCGCGACGCACTCGATCTCACCTACGTGCAGCGCCTCGAGCGCGAGGAAGATCCGGTCGAAGGCCTGCATCGCCTCCTCGGCGCGCGTCTCGGGCAGCATCGCGACGAACTCGTCGGCGCCGGAGCGGCTGACGACATCGCTGGCGCGGACCTGCTCGGCGAGCAGATCGCCGACGGCGACGAGCACCTGGTCGCCCACCTTGCGGCCGTGATGGGCGTTGATCGCGCGGAAGCCGTCGACGTCGATCACCGCGACGGTCAGCGGGCTGCCGTGGCGGCGCGAGCGCTCGATCTCCGGTCCGAGCCGGCGGTCGAGCTCGTCGAGCAGCGGCAGGCCGGTCAGCGGGTCCGAGGTGCGCAGCGCGCGCAGCTCACTCTCGAGCCCCGCCACCTGACGGCGTGCCTCGGCAAGACTGTCCTGCAGCTCCTCGACTTCCCGCTTGCGCGCGCGCATACCTGACCCAGGTCTCGGGCGCGAAGCCCGAGAACTTGAGCCTTGCAGGGAAAAATTGGACTGACCGCTTTGTCGTCTTAGACGAACTCGGCGAGCTCGGGCTCTTGGGCGGGCTGCTGCCCGTCGCCGCCCTCGCCGCCGCCGTGCATCGCCGCCATCTCCTCGGGCGACGGGACGCTGAGCACCGACCGGGCCACGACGAACGCGACCGCCACGAGCCCGGCGCCGATCAGGTAGGCGAGGTGGAACCCGGAGTTGAGCGCCGTGATCGCCGCCTCGCCCTCCTCGAGCAGGCCCTCGGTGCGGTCCGCGGCCAACGTGGCGAGGACCGCGAGGCCGATCGCGCCGCCGACCTGGACGGTCGTGTTGATCAGGCCCGAGGCGAGCCCGGCGTCGGACGGCGTGGCGCCCGACATCGACAGCATCATCAGCGACGGGAAGCCCATGCCGGCGCCGAAGCCGAACAGCAGCAGCGGCGGGACGACGTCGACGATGTAGTTGCCGTCGACCGGCGTGCGGGCGAACAGCAGCAGGCCGGCGGTGATGAAGACGAGTGCGGCCGACAGCGTGTTCTTCGGGCCAAAGCGCATGATCAGCGGCTCGGAGAAGCGCAGCGACATCAGGCCCATGACGATCGTCGAGGGCAGGAACGCCAGGCCGACCTCGAGCGGGTCGTAGCCGAGCACGCGCTGCAGGTAGAGCGCGCCGAGGAAGAACATCGAGAACATCCCTGCGACCAGGAACGCCATCACGACGTTCGCGCCGACGACGTTGCGCGACTTGAACAGCCGCAGCGGCATCAATGGATGCTCGATCCGCGACTGGCGGAAGACGAAGGCCGCCACTAGGGCAATGCCGACAGCGCCGAGGCCGAGCACGCGGCCGGAGATCCAGCCGTCCTCGCCGACGCCGAGGATCGCGTAGACGGCGATCATCACGCCGGAGGTCAGCAGTACCGCGCCGGGGATGTCGGCGCCCTGCTCGAAGCCGATCCCCTCACGCCCGCCGACGTAGCGCTGCGCGAAGAACGCGGTCGCGATGCCGAGCGGGATGTTGATGAAGAAGATCCAGTGCCAGGAGATCAGGTCGGTCAGCACGCCGCCCGCCAGCAGCCCGATCGAGCCGCCCGCGGAGGCGACGAACCCGTAGACGCCGATCGCCTTCGCCTGCTCGCGCGGCTCCGGGAACATCGTCACGATCATCCCGAGCACGACCGCCGAGCTGAGCGCACCGCCGGCGCCCTGGAGGAAGCGCGCGGCGATCAGCATCTCCTGGTTCTGCGCCAGCGCGCAGAGCGCCGACGCGACCGTGAAGACGCCGAGGCCGATCATGAAGATCTTGCGCTGGCCGATCAGGTCGCCGAGCCGCCCCGCGAACAGCAGCAGGCCGCCGAACGGGATCAGGTAGGCGTTGACCACCCAGGCGAGGTCGGCCTGGCTGAAGCCGAGGTCGTCCTGGATCGACGGCAGCGCGACGTTGACGATCGTCGCGTCGAGCACGATCATCAGCGCGCCCGCGCACAGCACGTAGAGCGCCAGCCAGCGGTTGCGGTCCTCTGTCGGTGTCACGGTCGCTGCAGTCACGTCAAGTCTCTCCTAGCGATGTCCTGGGGAAGGCGGCCAATGAAGTTAGCGCGACCGGCCGCTAGCGACTGCTAGCGGCGCGGTTGGCCTCGGCCTTGGCGCGAATCCGGTTCTCCTGCTCGCGCAGCTCGGGCGTGAACTCCTCGCCGAAGTCCTCGTCCTCGGCGACCTGACGCACCTCGAGCTCGAAGCCGCCCGGGACGTTGCCGAACGGGGCCTTGCCGATCCACTCGATCGCGTCCTCGCGCGAATCCACCTTTAGCAGCCAGAAGCCGCCGACCAGCTCCTTGGCCTCCGCGAACGGCCCGTCGATCACCGACCGCTCGTCGCCGTCGAAGCGCAGCTTGAAGCCCTCGGTGCTCGGCAGCAGGCCCTCGCCGCTGAGCAGCACGCCCGCCTCGGCCAGCTGCTCGTTGTAGTCGGCCATCGCCGCGAACATCTGCGTCATCGCCTCGGGCGGCATCTCCATCTGCTCGGTATCCGGGGTCGTCTTGACGATCACCATGTAACGCATCGGAAGCTCCTTCTCAGTAGGGAAGTCCGTCTTTCTACCCCTATGACGAACGAGCGGAGTGAAAATCGACGCTCAGGGCTTATTTGTCCGGCTCGGCTACGGTCCGCGAGTCCGAGGCGGCGTCATGGGCGCACCGATCCCGACGCCGGAACTCTCGATCCATCGCGACGATCATGGCCACGAAGCTCACGACCAACCCCGACACGAGGACCACATTCTGCTCGGTATCGCTTGGGCTCAGCCCGACGATCGCGAAGCCAACCCCCAGCACCAGCAACTCGGCAGCCACCGCTATGCCAAGGATCCTTCGATTTATTAGCCCCAGAATTCGTTGCATAGCATATATCCTAACCCATCATCACTTCGGCGACCAGAAGGATGGCCAAGACCAGCCCCGCCCCCGAACTCACCGTGACCATCATTTCCTCTCGCACCAACCTCCTCCAGCCGAGAATCGATCCCATCAGCCCGGCCACGAAGCCACCGAGCACCATGCCCGCTCCTACAGAGGCAGCCGCGGCCTCGACGGCGGCGGTGATGGGACCGGCGGCGGCCAGGTAGGCGACGCTGGAGGTGGGATCGATGGCCATGCGGGCAACCTAGGTCTGCGCAACGCACGAGATACAGCGCTTTCGCAACAGAAGGGACACCGTCATGTCACGACTGACTTGCAGCATCTCCGTCTCGTTGGATGGCTACGTCGCGGGACCGGACCCGGGGCCGGAGCAGGCGCTGGGGGCCGGCGGGGAGCAGTTGCACGAGTGGATCCTGGGACTGGCGAGTTGGCGGGAGATGCATGGGTACGAGGGCGGGGAGCGCAGCGGGGACTCCGACCTGCTCCAGGAGGGAATCGACGCGACCGGCGCGATCATCATCGGCAAGCGGATGTTCGGCGGCTGGGACGGGCCGTGGGGCGACGAGCCGACAGTCGGGGTCTGGGGCGAGAACCCGCCGTTCGCCGTTCCGGTCTTCGTCCTGACCCACTACGCGCGCGAGCCGATCACCGTCGGCCAGACGACGTTCACGTTCGTCAGCGACGGAATCGAGTCGGCGCTGGAACAGGCGCGGGCGGCCGCGAGCGACAAAGACGTCAGCGTCGGCGGTGGCGCCAACGTCATCCAGCAGTACCTGGCCGCCGGGCTGCTCGACGAGCTGCAACTGAGCGTGGTGCCGGTGCTACTCGGCGGCGGGGTACGGCTGCTGGACAACCTCGGAGAGATGCCGCCGAAGCTGGAGCAGACGCGAGTGGTGGAGTCGCCGAGCGGAGTGACGCACCTGCGGTATGAGGTGGTGAAGGCCTAGGCGACTCGAGCGCAACGGCGAGAGGGCCGGCGGTTGCCGGCCCTCTCGGGTGTTGCATGTTGCTGGCGGGTCCGGCTACTTCTTCTTGGCCCGGCCTGCCTTCTTGGTCTTCTTGGCCGACTTCGCGCACGGTGTCTTGATCCGTGTGTTGAAGTCGTGGGTGCGGCCGTTCTGGCCGTCCATGTCTGCCTCTGCCAGCTGACGCGAGGCACAGACGTTGATCTTGGACTTGCGTGTGCGGGTGACGGCGAGGATGCCGTTCTTGCCTCCCGCGATGTTGAGGTTGAACTGGCTGATCGGCGCGTCGGGCACGTTGTTGAACGTGTTGACGAGCTTCCCAGCCCTCGTCGTCGAGGACTCGCCCTTGAGGTTGACCGCGATCTCTCCCCGTAGGGCGACGACGATCATCGGCAACGTCCGGATCAGATTCCCCGTCTTCGCGTCCCTACGGACGTTCTTGACGAAGTACACGTTCCCGGTCAGCTCACGCTGCAACAGTGGCGTGGTGGCGCGCGCCCTGCCGACGATCGACCCGGCCGGGCAGTGATTCTCGAGGTCGGGCTTGGTGCCGTCCTCGAACTCACACAGCGCCTGAGCGTTGCTCGGATCCAAAGCGAGGCTCTTCGGGAGACGGACAAGCGCCTTCTTGATCCCGGCCTCGCCGACACCGGTCTGGTTGACCTGTGCCTTGACTCCCGGATGCTTGCCGGTCGTGACCTGCTTGCGGCCGGTCAGCGACATGGCGAGCCTCGGATTGAACGGGAGCGATCCACACTCGCCGACCTGGAAGCGAGAGCTCACACCAACGTTGCCGCCACCGAAA
Organism: uncultured Thermoleophilaceae bacterium; assembly: GCA_964629855.1. Lineage (GTDB taxonomy): Bacteria > Actinomycetota > Thermoleophilia > Solirubrobacterales > Thermoleophilaceae > JAAYBF01. The sequence goes on along the minus strand of CAZVRI010000012.1, from coordinate 9,924 downwards.
CCGGTCATGTCCGCTGTCGTGGCCTGCTCGGAGCAGTTGGTCGGGTTGACGATGAACCGATCGCGGTCGACCAGGACGCGGATCTCGCGCTGGTTGAGGACCACGCCCTTGAGGATGCGGGGCATCGCTCCCTCGATCGTCTCCTCCAAGGCGCCATCGGTGTCGTAGACACGCGTCTGATCGACGCCGGTGGTGACCCGCGCCGACGTGCGGTCCACGTGCACCGCGGACCGAACGACGACCTTGCCCAGATCGAACGGGCCGGCCTGCGCCGGAACGACGATCGACAAGCCATACGGCGCACCGCGATACGGGCCGGTCAGCGACACCGACGTCGGCGCCTTCCCAGCCTGCGGAACCCACAACGGAGAACCCGCACCGGCGGCAACCTGCACGTGACCGACACGCGATCCGGCACCGCAGGCGCCACGGTCCGCGTCGGCATCGCCGCAGAGGTCGACCGAACCGACGTTGGCCAGAAGGCCGAGCGGCAGCTTGATCTCGCTGATCGACTTCAGCTGCTCGGATCCGTCCTGACGGGACATCGCCAGCGAGAACGGCGACACGATCCCAGCGACCGGGTTAGAGACCCCAGCCGCGAACCCGGGCGCGAACACTCCCAGCCCTTCGTTGTCGCAGTCGACATCGAACTCCGGCGTCAGGTCACTGACCTGACCGCCCCACGACGTCAACTGCACTTCAGCGGTCTTGACGCCACACTCGTCCGGCATCGTCAGCGGAGCTCGCGGGCCACCCTTCAAACGAACCTTGATGCTCGACACCGGCAGCTCGGGGTTGTTGTCGAACGTCGTCTCGATCCGGCCCGTCGAACGGTCCACGCGAACCGAGCCGGGCAGACGGACGTCAATACCGCGCTTGTCGTCCTTGAGCACGATCGCAAGACGGAACATCTCACCCGACTCCGGATCGGACGAAGCCTGCGAACGGATGTACACACCGCCCTCGAGCGGCTCGTCCAGCAGCGGCGTCACCGCCGTGACCTGACCGATCTTCGAAGCTTCAGGGCAACGCATCGCCTCCTTGGAACCAAGCCGCAGATCCTGATCAGAACAGCCCACGAGACCGGCCGCCGCCGACGGGTTCACACCCATCCCCTCCGGCAACCGGACGACAGCACGCTTCAACGCAGGCGGGGCCTGCCCAACATTGTTGTCCTCCTGCGGGAACGTCAGATCGACATCGAGACCGGTCGCCGCGCCCACCTCAGACGCCGATGTCGACACGGTCGCCGACGGCTCGAACAGGAGGGTGTCACACGCGGTCACCAGCGGTGCGGCGTATGCGCGCTGCGCGTGACGGTCGGGATTGATCCAGCTGGTGACGTCCGCGACGGTCACCGGAGCGGTGTCAGAGCACTCCGTCGCCGGCAACGTCAGGAAGGGCTTGGTGCCAGGAGGCGCATCTGCCTTCTGACGACAGTCGAACATCTGCCGACCGAAATGGTTTGGCGGCGTGAGATCGACCACGCCCCAGCTGCAGAACTTGGCTCGAATCTCATAGATGGAGTTCGACGGCGAGCGGAAAGAGGTCACGTTGATGCCGTAGTCGCCATCGGAGCGCAGCTCCGGGCTGAGCAGGAACGTGAAGTTCTGTGTGCTGAACGCGAACTGGGCTGGGTAGCCAGCCTCGGGGATCACGCTGAAGATCGGAGCATCGAGATCGACCGTGCCCTCGACCGAGACCACCCCAACCGCGGCGTTCATCGGACAAAGCGGTCGGTCGGTCGGGAACGGGCCGGTCTTGACCTCGTGCACCGGACAGCGCCCTACCGCAGACGGGTTACCGACAAACCCCGGAGGAAGCTGCACTTGGATGTCGCGCACCTCATCGATCGGCCCGATGCGGTTTACGTCCGCGAGGTTCGGCATCGGCTTTGTGACGAGGTTGATCTTCGTCGAGGCCGCGAACGGATGGCTGCCCGCGCTGGTCAGCTCGTTGCCCGCTCCATCGACGACGAGCGTCGAGAAGTCCTCGAGGCCGAACTCAGGGTCGGCCGACGCGACTGCCGGCACCCAAAGGGCGAGCAACAGCGCGACGCAAACGACCCGCGCCAGGCGCCTGGCCAGCGCGTGACTGTGATTGATCTGGTCCATTGCGGTGACTTTCCTCGCGTTATCAGCCGACATCACTTACCGCCCTTCTTGACCGAACCGGGTTTCGCCGACAGCCGCTTGAACGTCACGACGACCGTCTTCGACGCCCGCTTACCGCTGCGGGCGCGGTACGAGACCCGGACCCGAACGCTCAGCGACTTGCGCTTGGCAAGCGCCTTCCTGGCCTTCGCGCTGAGCGCTACGCGAACCGAGTAGCTACCGGCCTTGGAGGCCGAGGTGCTCGCACCCCGCACCGACGCCCCACCGACCGTGATCCGGCCCGCGGCAGGAACACGAACGCGGAGCCGGCCAGCAGTCCCGACGACTGGCTTGGCCTTCGACACAGACACCGAAGCACGCACCCGATCGGCGCCGCTCGCCACGTTCCCAGCACCGGCGAACTCAACCGAACCGAGCCGCTGATCGCCAGGCGCGGTTCCCTGACCCTGACACTCATCGCCCCTGCATGGTCCCGCGGGTGCCGGAGCAGCCGCGAACCCCCCACCACGCCGGTATGCGTATATCGCTTGAGAACTCGAAGTGTGCTCTGGCACGATCTGAGATACCGACGTGAAGAAGATCGTGCTGCCATCCGACGAGATGGCATTTGGGGTGACGCCTCGAAGATCCTTGCCGTCGCTGACCATCGCGATGTCCCCGGTCTCGGCGCGCCACACGAACGCGTCTCTCGTGCCGTTCAGGTCGCCAGGCACCAGCGGCTCGGCGGTCGACAGCGTGATCGCCGACGCGTCATCCGAGATCCCGCCCCTCCCGTCTCGACGGTACTCGTAGTTGGCGTACTGGCCGCCTTTTCCAAGACCTGACGTGTCGGCCCCCGCGACGCGGTTGATGCCGTTGTGGGCCGGATCGTCGGTCCAGATCCGCAGCATCTCACCGGTCTCGACGTCGTATCGATAGACGTCGGCAAAGTCGTCCTCGTCGTCAGAGGTGAGGCGAGCGGTCGAGACGAAGGTGAAGTACCGCCCATCCGCAGTGATCGAACCCCGCCTGCTGTTCGTCGTCGCCACGCTGTCGCTAGCGCTGAGCGTGGCGATGAACCGCGTTATCGGAGGACCGCCATCGGGGTCGTCCATCCGCAGATACAGGTTCCGCGATCCCTCGACCGGCCCGACGTCGCCATGAACCGCGTCGTCAAGGTCGCCGGTGGCCACGAAGAAGACCCGCGACCCGTCATCGGAAACCTCCAGCACGCCCTGAACGTTGGCCGCGGTCGAGTTCCCGGTGACCAGACTCAACCGCTGCCCGCTCGGCTTGCGGAAGTCGTACTCGTAGATGTCGGTGCCAGCATGGGCGTCGGAATTGACCAACTTCTGCGTCGTGGTCATATAGACACGCGAGACATCGAGCGCGCCGCCGACGAAGCGCACCGCGGCGACCGCGCCGCAGTTGCCGTCGTCGCACTTGGTCGCCGAGATCTCGACGGCGCTCGGCGAATCGCTGAACGGGTCGGCCGCCCACACACGGGTCCGTGCCGCCGTCGTGCACCCCGTACCCTGGACGGTGAAGATCACTCTCGAGAAGTCGTCCCGATTGACCGCCCCGCGCACGACAGCACTTCCCCCCCTATCCCCGAGGATGATCGTGCAGGTCGGGAGCATCGAGCCGGCACCGTCGCGCGCGACCTGCCGAAGATCGAGCGTCCCATCCAGATTGCGCCGCGATATGAGCAGGGTCTCGCCCGTGCCCGTGAGATTGCGTGTCTCCTCAGAGCCGTCCGTCAACGTGAACTTCTCCCGCACAGAGATCAGGAAGGACGAGAGGTCACGCGTCGTTGCCCTAACCACCATGGCCCGTGTCTCGGGAGCGACAGCCAGCCACGGACCGCCCTTCGACCCGGCAAACACCGCATAGGTGTCGAGAACGTCGGGTCTGGTCGGGACCGTCGGGTAGCCGGAGAACACGGTGCGGGGCGCGTCCTTGAGCCACCATCCCCGCTCCACATCCATGTTGCCGCTGTAGGCGGCCAGGAGAACATCCGAGGGCGGGTTGCCGAGCGTCGCCGTCTGCCACCCGGTCGGGGTCCGTCGCCCGCGGTAGGTGGCGCCGAGGTTCGACAGAGAGTCCACGTCGGCGAACCCGCCAGCCGAGTCCATCACAACCTGATCGCCGCTCGGCGAGGACGCATAGACGCTGGACTCCTGCCCCCCCGTCGATGGGGGAGTCACTAGCTCGTACCCCCAGCCGGGAATCCCCTTCGTCACCGGCGCCGCCGACGCCGCCGACGAGCCGAGACCAACGAGCGCAAGCGCGCCGATGCCCGCGGCCAAGACGGAAAACAGCTTCAGCCGGGACAGAAGGCCGGGGTCCACGACGGTTTCAGCCGGCCACAAAGCCGACCCCCGGTCCTGCCTACGAACACGCCTCATCTCCGCGATTCCTCTCCTCGTTGCATCTCTCGCCCTTTCAGCCGACACGGGATCCGGCTCCAGCCGGGCCCCGCCTGCTGGAAACTTGAAGTTTCTGAGATGCCTAACGTAAACCTGGAGGTATCTGGAAGTCAAGAGGGAGCCGTTTGGGGCCTCTAAACCCGCTATGCAAAGCCTTTTGGCCAGGCACCGTGACGGTTTCCGAGCGTCGGACCGCCTGGCCGCATAGCGTCTCCGCCGATGCGGTCGACCCAGGACTCAGTTCGCCGGCGCCGGCTGATGACGCTCGTCGCCGTGGGGGCCGTGGCCGTCGTGGCCGTCGCGCTGGGCGTCGTGATCGGCGGGGGCGACGCCACGTCCTCCCGCGAGCCGAACCTCGGTGCGGCATCCTCGCCGCCAGCTCCTCGCCTGCCGCTCCCCCAGGCGGTCGGCCAGACGCTCGTGATGGCGTTCGATGGGACGTCGCCGCCCGAGTACATCCGCCGCCGGATGCGCAACGGGGAGGGCGCCGGAGTGATCCTGTTCGGCGGCAACGTGAGCGACGCCGGGCAACTGCGCCGGCTCACGCGGGCGGTCCAGCGGTCGGCGCGCGGCGGGTCGCTAGTGATGACCGACCAGGAGGGCGGGGAGATCCGCAACGTGCCGTTCGCGGGGCCGGTGGAGGGGCAGAGCTCGCAGGCCACGCCGCGGGCCGCGGGCGCGGCGGCAGCGGAGGCGGCGCGCGGACTACGGCGCGGCGGCGTGAATGTGAACCTCGCCCCGGTCGCCGACGTCGAACCGGCCTCCGGCGGCGGGGCACTGCCGGGCCGCCTCTACCCTGGCTCCGCGCAGGAGGTCGCCGCCGCGACGACCGCCGCCCTACGCGCGCACGACCGCGCGCGAGTGGCCGCGACGGTCAAGCACTTCCCCGGACTCGGTCGCGCGACGGTCAACACCGACGACGGGTCCGCCACGATCGACGCCTCACGCGCCGCATTGGAGGCCGACGACCTCGAGCCCTACCGCGCGGCCGTCGCTGCCGATGCCCCGCTCGTGATGGCCGGCCACGCCCTCTACCCCGCCTTCGACCGCGAGCGCATCGCCTCCCAATCGCACGCCCTGATGACCGGCGTGCTGCGCGACCAGCTCGGCTTCCGGGGCGTCGCGATTACCGACTCGATCGAGGCCCAGGCGGTGCTCGACCGCTCCGGCGTCGCCACTGCGGCCGCCCGCTCGATCGCCGCCGGCGCCGACATCGTCCTGATGACCGGGTCGGGCAGCTGGAACCTCGTCTACCCGCACCTGCTGCGCCGCGCCCGCCGCGACCCGGCGTTCGCCGCCCGCGTGCGAGAGAGCGCGCAACGGGTGCTGGAGCTCAAGCGGCGGCTGGGTCTGCGCGCGACGCCCTAGCGCGCGACGATCCTGAACTTCGCGCGCGACGCCTTGGCGCCCGCGCCCGCCGGCTTGGCGACGAGGTTGTAGCGGCCAGGCGCAAGCTTGCGGCCCTTCAACCGGCCGGTGAAGACGAAGCTGTTGGGACCCGCCGCGCCCTGGTGCTTGAAGCTGCCCTTCAGGCGCAGGTCGCAGCGCTTGCGGGCGGCGTTGGCGGATGTCCGCTTGCGGCACTTGCCGCCGACCTTGCGCCCGGCGCCGCGACGCTCGACCGTGAAGCCGACGGTGCCGGCCGCGGAGAGCGAGTAGCTGACCTTCGTCCCGACCTTCGCGGCGGCGCGGACGCTGCCGCCGCGCGCGGCGGCACGGAACGCGGCACGGGCGAGGTCGAAGCCGGTCACCCCGGGCGCTCCGCCTCCGCCGCCTCCCCCGCCACCGGCGGGGTCTGCCTCGCCGTTGACCAGCAGCACGTTGTTGAACATCACCGTGCCGTCGGACAGGCGCTCCTGGCCGGCGCGGATCGCGGGCGCGATGTAGGAGGTCATCGAGCTCGAGCCGAAGCCGCCCGCGGCGGGAACATGCATCGGGACCGAGGTGGTGCCCGCCGTGAGCAGGCTGATGCCGAGGTAGTCGACCGTCTCGATCGGCTCGCCGTCGATCACGTCGACCGTGTTCTTGACGGGGAGGTTGACCGGGACCTCGTTGACGCTGTTCGGCGCCGGCGTGAAGACCTGGCTCTCGACCGGGGTGCGGCAGCAGATCAGCCCGCCGGCCCCCGCCTGGGAGCGCGTCGCGCGGATGACCGTGAAGACCATCGGACCGACCCGCGGCCCGGTGCGCACGCGCGCCGTCCTAATCACCCACTCGCCGCGTGGGACCTGCGAGGTCCACGCGCCGGTCGGGTCGTTGCCGAGCAGGGTGCAGCTCGGCGGCGGAGGGGGAATGACCCACAGGATGATGTTCGGGTCGTCGCAGCCCGGCGCGACGTTCGCCGGCAGGTTGGCGATCGGCGGCCCGATCGTCACCGCCTGGCCCGCCGGCGCGCCGAGCGCCAGCGCCACCGCGCAGCCCACCACCGCGACGGCCAGCCGTCGCCCTACTCGAGCTGTCGATCCGCGCTCCACCGGTCAGTCCTGGGTCGGCTTGCCCCAGCGGTCGTCGCCATAGTCGCGCGTGCGCTCGTCCTCCACGCCCGGCGCCCCGTCAGGCGAGTAGCCGGCCTGCGCGAGCATGCGGCGCAGGTTGAGGATCGACTGCTGGTCGACGTCCTTCTCACCGTGCTCGTGGAAGACCTCGGTCTCGGGCCCCAGCGTCACCTTCAGGTGACCGTTGTGCTCCTCGACCACCGACCCGACGGCCTCCAGCAGCGAGCGCGCCTGGCGCCACTCGACATTGCCGCTCGTCGGGTGCTGAAAGATCCGCTCCACCGTCGTGCGGTGGTGACTACTCAGATGTGGCGCCAACGCTGCTCCTCCCTCGGGTCACGCCATCCTTACGCAGATCGCCGGTCGAGGTAGGGAATTGCGGGTAAGGGTCTGAAGACGACTAAAGGAGGACGTCATGAGGATCCTGGTAGCCGGCGCCACCGGAGCACTCGGGCGGGTGCTGGTTCCGCGGCTGGTCGCGGGAGGCCACGAGGTAGCCGGCATGACTCGGAGCGAGTCGAAGCGCGAGCTGGTGACCGGGCTCGGCGCGACGTCGGTGGTGGCTGACGCACTCGACCCCGACGCGGTTGCGCGCGTCGTGGCCGAGACGAAGCCTGAGGTGATCGTCCACCAGCTGACGGCGCTGGCGGGCAGGCTCGACATCCGCAAGATCGAGCAGTCGTTCGAGCTGACCAACCGGCTGCGCACAGAGGGGACCGACAACCTGCTCGCCGCCGGGCGCGCTGTCGGCATGCGGCGCTTCGTCGCCCAGAGCTACGCCGGCTGGCCGTTCGCGCGGGTCGGCGGGCCGGTCAAGTCCGAGACCGATCCGCTCGACCCCGACCCGCCGCGACAGATGCGGACCACGCTCGCCGCGATCCGCTACCTCGAGGAGACGGTGACGGGCGCCGACGACTTCGAGGGGATCGTCCTGCGCTACGGCGGCTTCTACGGACCGGGGACCTCGTTGAGCGTCAACCCGGATGGCGAGCAGGTCACCCACCTGCGTGCGCGCAAGGTGCCGATCGTCGGCAATGGCGGCGGGGTCTGGTCGTTCGTCCACGTTGACGACGCCGCGGAGGCAACGGTGCTGGCCGTCGAGCGCGGGACACCCGGCATCTACAACGTGGTCGATGACTCACCCGCTCCCGTGAACGAGTGGGTGCCAGCGGCCGCGCAGGCGCTCGGCGCAAAGCCGCCGCGGCGGCTGCCGAAGTGGGTCGGACGGCTCGCGGCCGGCGAGGCGGCCGTCGCGATGATGACCGAGAGCCGCGGCGCCTCGAACGCGAAGGCGAAGCGCGAGCTGGGCTGGCAGCCGAGTCACAAGAGCCTGTGGGAGAGCCTGTCTGGGTAGTCGACTGACATGGCGTTCCGCGCACGCGTGGCGATCACCGCGATCTTCGCGCTCAACGGGACGCTGTTCGCGTCAATCTTCTCGCGCCTGCCGACGATCCAGGACCGGACCGAGCTGAGCGACGGAGCGCTCGGGCTCGCGCTGCTCTGCTCGATGCTCGGCCTGGTGGTGTCGCAGTTCGCCGCCGGGGCGCTGGTCGCGCGGATCGGCAGCCGGCGGCTGGTCGTGGTCGGCGCGCTCGGCTACGCGGCGGGGCTGATCCCGGTCGCGCTGTCGGAGTCGTTCGCGGCGCTCGCGGTGGCGCTCGCGTTCATCGGCGTCGCCAACGGCGTGCTCGACGTCTCGATGAACATCCACGGCCTGACCGTCGAGCGGCTGCTCGGCCGGCCGATCCTCAGCACCTTGCACGCCGCCTTCTCGTTCGGCGCGCTCGCGGGCGCGGGCATCGGCGCGCTGGTCGCCGCCGCCGGCGTTGGCGTCACCGCCCACCTCACCGGCATGGCGCTGCTGGGCGCGGTCGTGGCGCTGACCGCTGGCCACTTCCTGCTGCCGTCGTCGGCGGACGCCGCGCCCGAGGGGCCGCTGATCGCCCGGCCGACGCGCGCGCTGCTGGCGATCGGCGTGTTCGCCTTTTGCCTGCTGCTCGCCGAGGGGGCAGTCAACGACTGGGCGGCGATCTACCTCGACGACGAGATCGGCACCGGCGAGGCGCTCGCCGCTTCGGGCCTGGCGGCGTTCTCGCTGACGATGGGCTTCGGCCGCCTGTTCGGCGACCGGATCGTCGAGCGGCTCGGGCCGGTGACGCTGGCACGTGGCGGCGCCACGCTCTCGCTCGCCGGGATGGCGGTCGTGCTGAGCTCGTCCGGCCCGCTGCTCGCCGTGCCCGGCTTCGCGGCGATGGGCCTCGGTCTCGCCGCGCTGTTCCCGCTCGCCCTGCGCGCCGCCGCCACGCGCGGCCCGGTCGCCGGTCCGTCGGTCGCCGCCGTCTCGGCGCTCGGCTACCTCGGCCTGCTGACCGGACCGCCGGCCGTGGGCGGGCTGAGCGAGGCCTTCGGCCTGCGCGCGGCGCTCGGCCTCGTCGGCGCGCTGCTCGCGGTCGCCGCGCTGCTCGCCGGCTCCCTGCGCGCGCCCAGCACATAGCGTTACGCGAATGAACTTGGACGCTGACGCGATCGTTGTGGGCGCCGGGCTCGCGGGCCTGGTGGCAACCGCCGAGCTGGCCGACGCCGGCAAGAAGGTGATCCTGCTCGACCAGGAGAACGAGGCGAACCTCGGCGGGCAGGCGTTCTGGTCGCTCGGCGGGTTGATGTTCGTCGACAGTCCCGAGCAGCGGCGGATGCGCGTCAAGGACTCCTACGAGCTGGCGTTGCAGGACTGGCTCGGCACCGCGGCGTTCGACCGTCCCGAGGACGAGTGGCCGCGCAAGTGGGCCGAGGCCTACGTCGGATTCTGCGCCGGCGAGAAGCGGCCGTGGCTGCACGAGATGGGGATGCGCTGGCTACCGAACCCCGGCTGGCCGGAGCGCGGCGGCTACCTCGCCGACGGCCACGGCA
>CAZVRI010000011.1:40723-54297 GCA_964629855.1 uncultured Thermoleophilaceae bacterium | reverse complement strand
GTTTCCGTGCTCGGCTCCGCTCGTTCCGCTGGGACTACGCCCCGTGCCTGGCGCGGATGGGGCGTAGGGCGCTCCGCGTGGTTTGACGGCAGAGGCTCCGCCCGGACGCTCCACTCGCTACGCCTGCGCGCGCAATCCCGCCACCGTCGCCACCCGCGGGAGCGGCGTCGCTAGGTCGGTGGCTTGGAGCTGTCGCCTGGCGTTCGGCGGGAGCCATCGGTGTCACGGCCGACGGCACGGGAGGTACTCTGTCGTCGCTGGCGGCTGAAGCACGACCGTTACGTTTGTAACACCGCTGTTACACAAACCGATCTAGCGTCCCCGGAGCGGAGGGTGACGCGCCAAGGCGGCGCCGATGCTTGCCAAGCAAACGGTTCGGGGGTAGCTCCTCGGATGGAGTTCGAGTCTCCCACCCTCCGCCGATATCTAGCTGAGCCGGTGATCGCGAAGGGCGAGAATGGCTGTGCGCTCACGGAGTTGCATCCGTCGGGTTCGCGTCACCGGTCCAGCGGATCTGACGCTTGGCGGGTGCTAGCGTTGACCTCCTTGGCAGGCATCGAGGGGGTCTAACCCCCTGTCGCCTGAGCGGCCCGTCTCCTTTCGAGGCGGGCCGTTCTGCTTAGAGGCCGGCTTCGAGCCAGTCGATGATGCCGGCGACCTTGGACCAGTCCTCGGCCTTGCGGGCCGCGATCAGATCGCTGAGGGCCTGGGGCTGGATCGAGAGGAGGGCTTCGGCGCCGGCTGAGGTCCAGCGGACGAGGGCGTGGTGGATGAGGGTGTCGACGGGGACGCCGGTGGCCTTGGAGAGGTTCTCGAAGGTGGGGCGGGGGTCGACGGTCAGTGACAGCTCGGCCTGGCGGGCGAACTCGCGGTGCTCGGGTGGGACGGTCATGCTGTCGGCCCTGCGGATATGCGATGAAGCGGATAGGCTTGGTACGCGCTCGTTGAGCGCTGGCGGAAGGCGGGACAGGTTCCCCTCCAAGGTGTTGGCCAGACCGGCGTTTGAGTCGGTCTGGCCGACACGTTTACGCGGGATCCTGCGGTGAGCCGTTGGACTCGAGGCGGGCGATGAGGTCGTCGAGGCGGAGCTCGTCGAGGCCCTTGCCGACGGCCTCGAGCTCGGTGGCGCAGTAGTCGACGAGGGTGCGGCCCTCCTTGACGAGGTCGAGGGTCTCGCGGAGTCCGGCGGTGCCGGAGTCGAGGCGCTTGATGATCTCCTCGAGGCGCTCGGCGGCGGCCTCGTAGGACTGGGGCGGGGAGGAGGGCTGGAGGTCTTCGGTCATTGGTCGTCGATTCTCGCGCGGACGCGGGCGTCGTGGAAGCGGATGGTGAGGTCGTGGAGCTTGCGGGCGGCCTCGGCGCTCGTGACGAGCTCGCCGGCGGGGTCCTCGACGAGGGCGTAGCCGCGCTTCAGCATCTGCTCGGGCTCCTGCTTGGCGGCCTCGGCCTTGCGCTCGATCACGAGCCGGTGGCGGTCGGTTCGCTCGGTGCGGACGGCGAGCTGGCGGGAGCTGGCGGCGCGCAGCTCGCGGGTCTTCTGGTGGAGCCAGATCCGCTGACGGGCGATGTGCTGGTTCGGGGCGCGGGAGAGCGCGGCGAGATGGCGGGCGCGGCTGACGAGCGCACGGCGCCCGCAGGCGTCGAGGCGGTGGGCCGAGTTGAGCGCCGAGGCACGGGCTTGGTTGACGTCGATCCGGACCGCGGACTCGGCGGCGTGGGTCGGCGTCGAGCACGAGACGGCCGCCACGTCGTCGATCAGCGTGCGGTCGGTGTGGTGGCCGACCGAGGCGATCACCGGCACCGGGAGCATCGCGACGGTGCGGCAGAGCGTCTCGTCGGAGAAGGCCATCAGGTCCATCACCGAGCCGCCGCCGCGGGCGACGACGATCACGTCGACCTCGGCGAGCGCGGCCAGGTCCTGGATCGCGCGGGCGACCTTCGGCGCGGCATGGCGGTCCTGGACCGGCGCGAAGCCCCAGACGAGGCGGCCGGCCCAGCCACGGCGGTGGAGGCCGGCGAGCACGTCATCGCGGGCCTTGCCACCCTCGCCGGTGACGACGCCGATCGCGCGCGGGAGCGCCGGACGAGGCAGCAGCTTCTGCGGCTCGAACAGGCCCTCGCCGTGGAGGCGACGGCGCAGCCGCTCGATCTGGGCGAGCAGCTCGCCCTCGCCGGCGAGCTTGATGCCGGTCGCGCGAAACGAGAACGACGGCGACGAGGTGGCGCTGCCCGGGTAGTAGTCGCAACCGCCGGCGAGCACGACCTGGGCGCCGTTCTCCAGCGTGATGCCGGCCTTGTCGTAGTCGTTGCGCCACATCGAGCAGGGCAGCGCGCCACGGTCGTCGCGCAGCTCGAAGTAGACGGCCTTGGCGCGGATGCCGAGGTTCGAGACCTCGCCGAAGACCTGGACGCGCGCGAAGTTGCGCAGCTGGCCGCGCAGCGCGTCGGCGTACTCGCCGACCGGGAACGGGCCCTTCAGCTCGCTGCCCTCGATCCCCGCGGGCGGGATCCGCTGCTGGTCAGGCGTGGCCATACGTCGATGTTCGCAGCCGGGCCGGGTAGCTTCACGCCATGAGGCGCTTCGCGGCAGTCGTGGCGGTGCTGGCAGCGGTGGGAGCGCTTGCGGGCCCGGCGACTGCGGCGAACGCCGAGCCCTGGCGCCCCGGTCTGGAGCAGGCGCGCGAGTACGCGGCGACCCGCGCGGGGACGATCTCGTTCGCGGTCCGGACCCGTCACCGGCTCTACCGCCAGGACGCCTACCGCGTCTACCGCTCGGCCAGCGTGGTCAAGGCGATGCTGCTGGTCGCCTATCTCAACCACGAGGGCGTGCGCGGCCGCAAGCTGAACGGCACCGACCGCGCGCTGCTCGACCCGATGATCCGCCGGTCGGACAACGTGGCCGCCTCGCGGGTGCGCGACTTCGTCGGCAACGGGGCGCTCGAGCAGCTGGCCGACCGCGTCGGGATGGGGCGGTTCGCGAGCGCTCCCAGCTGGGGTGGCACCCAGATCACGGCTGCCGGTCAGAGCAAGCTGTTCCTGCGGATCGACCGCTACGTCGTCCGTCGTCACCGCGCGACCGCGATGCGCCTGCTCCGCACGGTGATCGGGCCGCAGCGCTGGGGAATCGCGCGGGCTCCGCGCCCCGGCTGGACGCTCTACTTCAAGGGCGGCTGGGGCGACTACGGCGAGGTCGACCACCAGGTCGCGCTACTGCGGTGCGGCAAGCGCCGGGTCGCCGTCGCGATCCTGATGACCGGCTTCCCGAGCCACGACTACGGCAAGCGGACGCTGGAGGGAATCGCGCGCCGCCTGCTCCACGGGCTCGGCCCGAGCTCCCGGCCACGCTGAGAGAAGTTCCTGGCCAAGTGGCCAAGTTGACGCTAGGGTCGCGTCCGTGGATCTGACCCTGTCGCCGAGCGAGCAGGCCTTCGCCGACGAGCTGCGCGGCTGGCTCGCCGACAACAACCCCGGTGAGGAGCCTTCCGGCGACGAGGCGGCGTGGGAGTTCCGGCTCGCCTGGCAGCGCAAGCTGCACGAGCAGGGCTACGCCGGCCTGTCGTGGCCGGAGGAGTTCGGCGGCCGCGGGGCGACGCTGATCGAGCAGGCGATCTTCGGCGAGGAGATGGCGCGCGCCAAGGCGCCGATGGCCGCGAACCTGCTCGGCCTGGTGATGGGCGGCCCGGTCGTCATCGCGCACGGCACCCAGGAGCAGAAGCAGCGCTACCTCGAGCCGATCCTGTCGGGCGAGGAGATCTGGTGCCAGGGCTTCTCGGAGCCGGAGTCCGGCTCCGACCTCGCGTCGCTGAAGACGCGCGCGGTCAAGGACGGCGACGAGTGGGTCGTCACCGGCCAGAAGGTCTGGACGACGTTCGCCCACCACGCCAAGTGGTGCATGCTCGTCGCGCGCACCGACCAGGACGCCCCGAAGCACCAGGGCATGACCTACTTCCTGATGGACATGGAGCAGGAGGCCGTCCAGGTGCGGCCGCTGCGCCAGATCACCGGCGAGGCGGAGTTCAACGAGCTCTTCATCGAGGAGGCGCGGATCCCCGATGCGAACGTCGTCGGTGGGGTCGGCAACGGCTGGGCGGTCGCGATCACGACCCTGATGCACGAGCGCGCCGGACTCGGCGCCGGCTCGGCCGCGACGGTCAAGATCGCCCTCGGCCAGCTGATCGAGCTCGCCAAGGAGAACGGCGTCGCCGACGACCCCGTTATCCGCCAGAAGATCGCCGCGCTGCTGATCGAGACCGAGGCGCTGCGCCTGAACGCCTGGCGCGGCCTCACCCAGATCATGAAGACGGGCATCCCCGGTCCTGAGGGGTCGCTGCCGAAGCTCCAGTGGTCGGCGGTCAATCAGGGACTGACCGAGCTGGCCGTCGCGATCCAGGGCGAGGAGGGCGTGCTGCGCGACTCCGACTGGACCTACCGCTTCCTGCGCGCCCGCGCGAACTCGATCGAGGGCGGCACGACCGAGATCCTCAAGAACATCATCGCCGAGCGCGTCCTGAACCTGCCGAGGCTGCGATGAACTTCGACTTCTCCGACGACCAGCAGGCGATCAAGCGGACCGCGCACGACCTGCTCGCCGACCGTTTCAAGCCCGACACGGTGCGCGAGCTGGCCGAGGGCGAGTGCTACGACGATGCCCACTGGGGCGAGATCGCCGGGCTCGGCTGGGCCGGAATCGCGATCGACGAGGCCCACGGCGGCCAGGGGCTCGGGATGGTCGAGCTGGCGATCCTCGCCGAGGAGCTCGGCTACACCGTCGCGCCGGTGCCCTTCCTGTCGAACGCCGCCGGCGGCATCGCGATCCAGCACGCCGGCAGCGACGCGCAGCGCGAGCGGCTGCTGCCGGGCATCGCCTCGGGCGAGATGCGCGCCACCGCCGGCCTACTGCGAGACGGAGTCGCTGCGCTGGTGCCGGACGCCGACAGCGCGGCGACGATCGTCCTCTTCGACGCCGACGGCTCCGGCGGGGTCGTGCTCGACGCTGCCGACTGCGAGATCGAGTCGCTCGCGACGATCGACCAGACGCGCCGCTACGCGCGCGTCACGCCGCGCGACGGGGCCGGCGAGCCGCTCGGAGGCGACGCGGGACCGGCGCTCGACCGGATCGCGACCGTCGTCGCGGCCGAGATCGTCGGCGTCGCGCAGAAGACGCTCGAGATGGCCGTCGAGTACGCGCGCGACCGCCAGCAGTTCGGCCGGCCGATCGGCGCCTACCAGGGCGTCTCGCACCGTTGCGCGGACATGCTGCGCGAGACCGAGAGCGCCCGTTCGACCGCCTACTGGGCCGCATGGGCGGCCGACGCCGAGCCGGAGACGCTGCCGCTGGCGGCCGCGATGGCGAAGGCGCTCGCCTCCGACGCCGGCTGGAACGTGACCGCGTCGGCGCTCCAGGTCCACGGCGGCATCGGCTTCACCTGGGAGCACGACCTCCACTTCCTGCTCAAGCGGGCGAAGGTCGACGGAGCCCTGTTCGGCTCCGCTTCTCAGCACCGCGAGCGCGTCGCCGCGCTCAGCGGACTCGGCTAGACCGCCGGGCGGTCGACGAGCGACGGCATCGCCGGCTCGCCCTGACCTGGGGTGCCGCGGCGCTCAGAGCCCTCGGCCAGTAGCTCCAGGCGCGCGATCTCACGGTCGCCGAGGACGCGGGCCGGGTGACCCTCCGGCAGGCCCGAGATCAACGTCCGGATGCGGTTGCGGATCTGGAGCGCGAAGTGCGGGGTGGAGGCGCCCATCAGCTGGTGGACGTCCTCGACGGTCGGCTCGCGGTTCAGGCGACCGGGCTGCTCGTACTCGCTCACGCGGGGGAGTCTACGAGAACGCGCCGAGTGCTCAGCAGCGACCCGGCGCCTTGGCGTCTGGCGCCTGGCATCGGGTCGTGACCAGCGGCTGCTTGCCGGCGCGCACCCGCAGGGTCACGACGGTGCTGGCCAGCGGGGGCTTGGCGGCGACGATCGTGAGCACGGTGCCGCGTTTCAGCGGCTTGGCGAGCAACTTCTTCAGCGAGACGGCTCCCGTGGCTCGGAGCTTGGTGGTGAACCGCTTGCCCTTCAGGCGTTTCGGGCAGCCGGAGCCCTTGCAGGTGACCGTCACCGTCGCGCCGGCCGGGACGCCCTTGACCCGGAGATCCTTGAAGCGGGTCGTCGCCCGGCCAGGCTGGGCGGAGAAAGACGGCTTCGCCTTGACCCGCGGAGGCTTCGCGACGATGCCGTCGCAGTTCTCGTCGACCGTGTTGCCGGGGACCTCGCGGGCGCCGGGCCGGATCGCGGGGTTCGCGTCGTCGCAGTCGACCAGCTCGTTGAAGCCGTCGCCGTCGCGGTCGCGCGGGGCGACGGCCCAGTTGCGCGCGACCGCGGCGCTCGCGTTGCCAGCCCTGTCGATCGCGCGCAGCTCGAAGCGGTGCGCGCCCGCCGGGAGGTTGCGCAGCGTGGTGGTGGATGCGCAGGGGGCGAACGGGGCGGCGTCGAGGCGGCACTCGAACGACCCGTCCGGCTCGTTGGAGGCGAACGTGAACGTCTCGGTGTCGCTGGCCTGGAGCGCGCCCTCGCCGGGCCCGCCCGACAGCGTCGCCACCGGCGGGACCGTGTCGATCACCCAGGTTCGCACGACCGGCACGCGGTCGAAGTCGCTCCCGTTGCGCGCACGGACGCGGAAGGTGTGCGTCCCGTCGGGGAGCGGGCCGAAGGTGGCGCTGCCTAGGTTGTTCGGGCCCTTGCCTCCGCAGCTGGACAAGCTCGGGGTGTCGATCGAGCACTCGAACTCGATGCCGGTCAGCGACGAGAACGTGAAGTCGGGCGTCGGATCGTTGGAGTAGTCGGGCGGTCCGCCGGCGAGCGCGGTGTCGACGATCCAGAACGTCATCGTCGCCGCGGCGCCGGGCCCGTTGCCCGACGAGTCGGTCCCCTGGACGCTGAAGGTGTGCGAGCCCTCTGAGAGGGTGAGGGTTTGGGAATTGAGGCCGCATGAGGTCAGCGGCACGCCGTCGATCTTGCAGGCGACGGCGGAGAGGGCCTCGTTGGCCGTCCACGTCAGCGTGGCGGTCCTGTCGACGGTCGTCGAGTAGGTTGGGTTGCCGACCGTGAGGGTCGGCGGCGTCAGGTCGCGGAAGGCGGCGTTGACGGAGTACGGGCCGGCCCCGTCGGGCACCGTGATAGTGCAGGAGAGCGTCGTTGCTCCCGCGCAGCCCGGCGCGCTGCCGGTCCAGCCCACGAACTGCCAATGGCCGGCTGGGGTCGGCTGCGGGACCGCGGTCAGCGTGACGGTGACGAAGCCGCCGGAGGACGGCACGACGATCTGTCCGCACGTCGTTCCTGTTCCGGTCGGGGTGTGTTGCGGGGCCGAGCACGTGACGCCGACCGACGAGAGCACCGAGCCCGAGCCCGTGATGGTCGGGTTCACCAGGACGAACGCCTCCGCCGGCGCTGCGGCCAGCGCCGTTGACGCGACCACGAACGCGCAAGCGCACAGGGCTTGGACACCGCGTCTGACTGACCCGATTGGCTTCGGCACGCCCTCGCTCCTCCGGTCTGGGTTGCGCGTCTAGCTTACGGAGCCTGCGCCTGGACCGGAATCAGCTCTGTGACCGCGTCGATCTGGGCCTGCTCGTCGATCGACACCTGCTCGTCGTCGCCAAGGATCCAGACGCGGTTGTAGACCGCCTGGCTGGGGTCGTCCTCGTAGCCGGGCTGGACGCTGAGGAAGTAGTTCTCGAGCGGCGCCGGCAGCTTCTTGGCGTCGTCGGTCAGCAGCAGCGGGGCGAAGACGCCGCGCGTGGCCAGCGTCGCCGCGGGGGCGGCGTCGAGGGGGCGCGAGACGCCGGCGACGGTGAAGTTGTAGCCCGGGACGGTGGCGCCCCAGCCGAAGTCGCCCTCCTCGTAGCGGGCGAACTCGACGGCGTTCTCGACCGGCTGCTTGGCGCCGATCCGCGTAGTGCGGCCGAGCTTGCGCAGCTGGGCGAGCGCCTTGTTCGAGACGACGGTGGGCGGTCCGAGGACGAAGATGTTCGGGTTGTCGCGCAGGGCGAGCGCCTTGCGCGTCGCGGCCGGGACGTTGTCGCGCTGGGTCAGCAGCACGCTGTCGCCGGAGCGCGCTGCCCAGGCGGCCGCGGGCATCGCGAACTCGGCCTGCTCGCCCGACACGACGACGACGTTCTTCGACGGCTCGCCGCGGGCGGCGGAGAAGAAGCGGTCGATCGCGGCGGCGCGCTCGTAGGCGTCGGCGCCCTCGATCCGCGCCGTGCGGAAGCCGTCGGGCTTGGCGGGCTCGTCGCCGATCCGGATCACCTGCGCGTCCTCGGAGAGATCTGAGCCACGCGGGTCGAGTCGCTCGAGCGTGTCGGCCGAGACGTTCGGCAGGTCGCCGTCGTCGGAGAGCAGCAGCGGGGCGCCGATCGGCTTGGCTGCCAGGACCGCGCCGGTGACGGCGGCCTGCCAGTCGTCGGAGTCGACCAGCACGACGGCGTTCGGCCGATTCGAGTCGGTGGTCGAGGGGAACGCGGCGTTGGCGACGCCAGCAGCGTCGCCAGCGGCGTCGGCGCCGCCGACGCGGATCGTGTTGCGCGTCGCGGTCGCCGGGAAGCCGAGCTTGGCGGCGGCCTCGTCGCTGTCCGACGACGGTCCGAGCTGCGGCGGACGGCTGTCGTCGTCGCCGAGGCTGCAGCCGCCGATGGTCGCGGCGGCGAGGGCCACGAGGGTGGCCGCGGTCCATCGATTCACCCGCACGGCTCCGGAGACTAGCCGGCTGGGGAGCGGCGCGTGGCGGTCGGTCCTGCGCTATTGGTTGACTAGTCAGTCAATCCTTGGTTGACTGGACAGTCAACGGACCCGGAAAGGCTCTTCAAAGTGGATTTCAGGCTTAACGACGAGCAGCAGGAGTTCCAGCAGCACTGCCGCAAGTTCGCCACCGAGGTGATCCGCCCGGTCGCCGACAAGCACGACCGCGAGCAGTCCGTGCCGTGGGACGCGATCAAGCAGGCGCGCGCCTGGGGTCTTCACGGCGCTCCGATGCTCGAGCGGATGGGTGCGGACAACGACGGCATGATGGGCGTGATCTACGCCGAGGAGCTGCACTGGGGCTGCGCCGGGATCGCGCTGTCGATCGTCGGGTCGGGCCTCGCGGCCGCGGGTATCGCCGCCTCCGGAACGCCAGAGCAGATCGGCGAGTGGGCGATGCAGTGCTACGGCGAGGGCGACGAGATCAAGCTCGGCGCCTACGCGGTCACCGAGGCCGGCGCCGGCTCTGACGTCAAGTCGCTGCGCACGACCGCCAAGCGCGACGGCGACGAGTGGGTCCTCAACGGCACCAAGGTCTTCATCACCAACGGCGGCATCGCCGACGTCAACGTCGTCGTCGCCAACGTCGCTCCCGAGCTCGGCCACCGCGGCCAGGCGTCCTTCGTGATCCCCGGCGGCACGCCGGGCCTGCGCCAGGGGAAGAAGGAGGACAAGATCGGGATCCGCGCGTCGCACACCGCGGAGCTCGTTCTCGAGGACTGCCGGATCCCCGTCGAGTACCTGCTCGGTGGCATGGACAAGCTCGAGCGCAAGCTGGAGCGCGCCCGCTCCGGGCAGACGAGTGGCGCGTCGAACGCGCTCGCGACGTTCGAGGTGACGCGGCCGATGGTCGGCGCCTCGGCACTCGGCATCGCCCAGGCCGCCTACGAGTGGACGCTTGAGTACCTCGAGGGTCGCTCCGACGAGAACGGGCCGCTGATGGAGCAGCAGCGGATCCAGCAGGTGCTCGCCGACGTCGCGACCGAGATCGAGGCGTCGCGGCTGCTGGTCTGGCGCGCGTCCTGGATGGGGCGCAACGGCGTTCCGATGACCGGTGGCCAGGGCTCGATGTCGAAGCTCAAGGCCGGCGACGTGACCATGTGGGCGACGACAACGCTGATGGATCTCGTCGGCGAGGCCGCGCAGTCGACCGACTGCCCGCTCGAGAAGTACTTCCGCGACGCGAAGATCTACCAGCTGTTCGAGGGCACGGCCCAGGTTCAGCGGCTCGTGATCTCGCGGATGCAGCGGCGCGAGTACCAGGAGCGGCTCCAGGCGGCCGCCAGCGCACTGTCCGGCGCCGCTGCCTAGAATTCAAGCTACGTCCAGCCGCCGTGTGGGCGGGTGGTCCGGCTTCTCACCTTTGGGCGGGCGCCCAAACTGAAGGTCGAGGGGCTGGATCACCTGCCGGCCGGGGCAGCAGACGCGGATAGCGCCACAATCACGCTGTGGAGCTATCGCTCGCCCCCGGACCGATCGCCTACCTGCTGCTCGCGGAGTTCCTCTACCTGCGCGCGGTGCGGATCCTCGACCGCCGCGGCTACGACGTCCCGTTCTGGCAGCAGGTCGCCTGGCACGTGGCGATGGCCTGCATGGCGGTGGCGCTGCTCGGCCCGCTCGACCCGCTCGCCGAGGACCTGCTGGTCGCTCACATGGGCCAGCACCTGCTGATCGCCGACATCGCGGCGCCGTTGCTGCTCGTCGGCCTGCGGACGCCCGTGTACGCGTTCCTGATCCCGAAGCCGGCGCTCGTCCCGCTCGCTCGCTGCAAGCCGCTGCGCGAGACGTTCCGCTTCCTGCGCCGGCCGCTCGTCGCGATCCCCGTCTGGATCGTGACGCTCTACACCTGGCACTTCGGCTTCATGTTCGAGGCGGCACTCACCAACGACTGGATCCACGCCCTTCAGCACGTCTCGTTCGTGGGGGCCTCGCTGCTCGTCTGGTGGTCGGTGATCGAGCCGAAGAAGCGGCGGCTTCCTGGCGAGCTCTGGAAGGTCCCCTACCTGCTCGGCGCCCGCCTCGCCGGGATGTTCCTCGGGATGGCGTTCATCATCATGCACACGCCCGCCTACGACCACTACGTGCGGCGGACCGAGCAGCACGGCTGGTCGCCGCTGACCGACCAGCAGGTAGCCGGAGGCATGATGCTCGGCCTGGATCTCCTGGTGATGCTGTTCGCGACCGGGTTCTTCTTCTACCGGTCCGCTGAGGACCATGACCGTGCCGAGCGGCGCCAGGCGACGGCCGTGCGCTGAGGCTTCAGCCGCCGATCACCATGCAGGTCGAGGTGCCGTGGGCGAGCAGCTTGCCGGCGCCGTCGCGCAGGTCGGCCTCCGCGGTCGCTACCTGGCGGCCGCGGTGGACGACGCGTCCCTCGGCCTTGATCTGGCCGGTGTCGGCGGTGACCGCCCGGACGAGGTTGAACTTCGTCTCGAGCGTCGTGTAGCCCTGACCCTCGGGAAGCGTGCTGTGGACGGCGGCGCCCATCGCGCTGTCGAGCAGCGTCGCCGCCAGTCCGCCGTGGACGACGCCGATCGGGTTGTAGTGCTGCTCGCCCGGCTCCGCGGTGAAGACGACGCGGCCGGTGTCGACCTCGGTCAGCGTGAAGTCGAGCAGCCGCTGGATCGGGGCGGGCGGCAGCTCCTCGTCGCGAATCGCTACGAGGAAGTCCAGTCCGGCCATCACCCGAGCCTGCTCGCCCAGCTCGCGGGGGTCCTCCCAGCTGACAATCATCGATCTATCCATTAACCCTCCCCGGTTACCGAGCCACTAGTCTAGGTTCTCGCTCGTCCATCCCCCCAGAGGGTTAAAGGAGATACGTGATGGCAGGCCTCGGCGGACGCATGTCTACGGTCGTAAAGGCCAAGATTTCGAAGTTGCTCGATCGGGCTGAGGACCCGGCTGAGACACTCGACTACGGCTATCAGAAGCAGGTCGAGCTGCTCCAGAACGTCAAGAAGGGGATCGCCGACGTCACGACCTCGAAGAAGCGGCTCCAGATGCAGTCGCAGAAGATCGAGCAGTCGGTCGTCAAGCTCGACACCCAGGCCCGTCAGGCGCTCGCCCAGGGCCGCGAGGATCTCGCCCGTGCCGCGCTCGAGCGCAAGACCGTCGCCCAGACCGAGCTCCAGTCGCTCGACACCCAGATCGAGCAGCTCGCCTCGCAGCAGGAGCAGCTGACCCAGAACGAGAAGAAGCTGCGCGCCAAGATCGAGGCCTTCCGCACCAAGAAGGAGGTCATCAAGGCCCAGTACTCCGCCGCGGAGGCTCAGGTCAAGATCTCCGAGGCAGCAAATGGAGTCGGCGAGGAGATGGCCGACCTCGGCCTGGCGATCCAGCGTGCCGAGGACAAGACCGAGGAGATGCGCGCCCGCGCCGGAGCCGTCGAGGAGCTCGAGGCCGCCGGGACGTTCGACGACCTCTCGCAGCTTGGCGGGGGCCAGGACGACATCGACCGCGAGCTGGCGCAGCTCGGTGCCAGCGGCCAGGTTGAGGACGAGCTTGCCGCGATGAAGGCCGAGCTCGGGTCGGGCGGTGGCGATTCGCCCCAGCTCGGCAACGGAGAGGAGAGCAAGTGATCGTCCGCATTTCCGGCGAGGGCCAGTACCGCCTGCCCGACGCTGACGCCGAGCGCCTCAACGAGCTCGACAACCGCGCCGTCGCCTCCGTCGACGCCGGCGACGAGATCGGCTTCGGGGAGCTCTGGGCACAGATGCTGGCGCTGGTTGAGGCCGACGGCGAGGCGATCGCGGAGGACGAGCTCGTCCCCTCCGACGTCATCCTCCCGCCGCGCGACTCGAGCTTCGCCGAGGCCGCCGCCGAGTTCACCGGCGAGGGCCTGATCCCGGACTGAGCCGGGCGCGGGTAGGGTCGCGCGATGGACTTCGATCACAGCGCGCGCGCTCAGGACCTGTTGGAGCGGGTCGACTCGTTCATCGAGCGGGAGGTGACGCCGAGGGAGGAGGCGTATCACCGGGAGCTGACTGCCCTGGAGGACCCGTGGGTAGTGCTGCCGGTGATCGAGGAGCTGAAGCAGAAGGCAAGGGGGGAGGGACTCTGGAACCTCTTCCTGCCGGATGAGGAGCACGGCGCCGGTCTGAAGAACGTGGAGTACGCGCCGCTGGCGGAGCGGATGGGGCGGTCGCTGATCGCCAGCGATGTCTTCAACTGCAACGCGCCCGACACCGGCAACATGGAGGTGCTGCTGAACTTCGGCAACGAGGAGCAGCAGGAGCGCTGGCTGAAGCCGCTGCTCGCCGGTGAGATCCGCTCGGCCTTCTGCATGACCGAGCCCGAGGTGGCGTCGTCGGACGCGACGAACATGGCCGCGACGGCGGTGCTCGACGGCGACGAGATCGTGATCAACGGCCGCAAGTGGTGGAGCACCGGGGTCGGCCACCCCAACTGCGAGGTCCTGATCTTCATGGGGCTGAGCGATCCCGAGGCGGACCGCTACCACCAGCACTCGATGGTGCTCGTCCCGCGCGACACGCCTGGCGTGAAGGTCGAGCGGATGCTGACCACGATGGGCTTCCACGACGCTCCCGGCGGTCACGGCGAGGTCTCGTTCGACGACGTGCGCGTGCCGCGCGACGCCGTGATCGGCGGCGTCGGTCAGGCGTTCTCGATCGCCCAGGCCCGGCTCGGCCCCGGCCGTATCCACCACTGCATGCGCCTGATCGGCCTCGCCGAGGCGGCGCTCGAGCTGGCCTGCCGCCGCGCCACCGAGCGCGTCGCCTTCGGCAAGCCGCTCGCCAACCTCGGCGGCAACCGCGAGCGGATCGCCGACGCCCG
>CAZVRI010000011.1:24641-40713 GCA_964629855.1 uncultured Thermoleophilaceae bacterium | reverse complement strand
GCCAGGCGGCGTGGAGGACGAGCAGGCGGGCCTGGTCGATGGCGATGCCGGCCCGCCTGCTCGTCCTCCACGCCGCCTGGCTGCTCGACCAGCGCGCGCCCGAGGCCATCGGCGCCGTCTCGAAGATCAAGGTCGCCGTCCCCAACATGGCCCAGGACGTCGTCGACATGTCGATGCAGCTCCACGGCGGCGGTGGCCTCTCCGCCGACTTCCCACTCGCCCCCGCCTGGACCATGGCCCGCGCCCTCCGCCTCGCCGACGGTCCCGACGAGGTCCACCGCGGCGTCGTGGCTCGCCTGGAGCTGGCTCAGTACAAGTGACGGGTCTTTGTGCGACTACCCACCTATGTGGTGGGCAGCTCCACAAAGTCCCAGCGGTGCTCGGCGAGGACGGTACGAAGACGGGCTTTGATGTCCTGGTTGCAGAGGGCGCCGGCGATGCCGGCTTCGAAGGCGGTGCGGGGGTCGGCGCCGAGGGAGCGGGCGGCGGCGTGCTCTGAGTCGAGGTCGCAGCTGAAGAAGGTGGGGTCGTCGGTGTTGACGGTGCAGGGGACGCCGGCGGCGAGCATCGCGGGGAGCGGGTGCTGCTCGACTGAGGGGGCGACGCCGAGGCGGACGTTGGAGAGGACGCAGACGTCGCAGACGACTTGGCGCTCGGCGAGCTCGGCTAGCAGCTCGGGGTCGTCGACGGCACGGACGCCGTGGCGGATTCGGTCGGCGCCGAGGGCTTCGAGCGCGCCGCGGATCGACTCCGGACCGGCCGTCTCGCCGGCGTGGGGGACCGAGGCGATGCCGCCGTCGCGGGCGATCGCGAACGCCTCGGCGTAGGGCTCGGGTGGGTTGCCGTCCTCGGGGCCGCCGAGGCCGAGGCCGACGATGCCGCGGTCGCGGTAGCGGACGGCGTACTCGGCGGTGCGCTTGGCGGTGTCGAGGTCGCACAGCCCGCGGGTGATGTCGGGCGTCAGGCGCAGCTCGATCCCGACCTCCTCACGGGCCTGGGCGACGCCATCGCAGAAGCCCTCGAAGCAGGTGTCGAGCGACACGCCCTGGGCGATCTTGTCGGTCGGGGAGAAGATCGCCTCGACGTAGACGGCGCCCTGGGCGGCGGCGCGGCGGGCATAGTCGACAACCAGCTCGCGGTAGTCCTGCTCGGTCGACAGAGCGGGCGTCGTCGCGAACCATGCCTTCATGAAGTGGTCGAAATCGCGGAAGCGCATGAACTCCGCGAGCGCCTCGGGCGAGTCGACCGGCAGCTCCCAGCCGTTGCGAGCCGCCGCCGCGATCAGCGCCTGTGGCGACACCGCCCCCTCCAGATGGACGTGCAACTCGATCTTCGGATAGATCAGAGCGGGATCTCCCACAGGGGGAACCAGCGGGTCAGCTCGGGCTCGATCGGGACCTCGTCGCCGATCTGGGCCTTGAGGCGCATCTCGCGCTCGTTGTCGCGCTGCTGCTGGCCGGGGGCGGGCACGAACGGGTAGAACGAGCCGCGCTTGAAGTTGTAGATCAGGTAGAGCCGCTTGCCCTGCTCCTCGAAGGCGAAGACGCAGGCAAGTAGGCGGTCGCCGTAGCCGCCGGCCTGGAGCTCGGTCGAGATCGTGTTGAGCGAGACGACGAGATCCTCGAAGTCCGGGTCGCGCAGGACGAGCCAGCGGTAGCCGAACTCGTCGTCGGCGGTCTCGAGCTTCGACTCCTGCTCCTCGGTCGTTGCGCGCAGCAGGTCCTCGGCGTCCTTGAGGATCGAGGCGAAGTCGCCGGTCGCGAGCGGCTGGAAGACGATCCCAGCCGCGCCGGCGCTCTTGATGTCGAGCGCGGTCTCGAGCGTGATGTACGCCGTCGACATCGCGAACAGGCGGTCGGGGGCGACCCCGGCCAGCTTCTTCTTGCCGCCGAGGATGGAGTCGAGGAAGCCCACGCGCTAGGCGGCGAGCGAGGCAGACGAGCCGGAGGCCTGGAGCTGCGCCTCGAGCTTGTTGAGCGCCTCGATCCGCTTCTCCATCGGCGGGTGCGTCGCAAAGATGCTCTTGAGGCTGCCCTTGGCGCGCGCCGGGATGATGAAGAAGGCGTTCATCTCCTCGGCCTTGCGCAGGTCCTGCGAGGGGATCGAGTCCATCGCGCCGGAGATCTTCATCAGCGCCGAGCTGAGCGCGCTCGGCCGGCCGGTGATCAGCGCGGCGCCACGGTCGGCGGAGAACTCGCGGTAGCGCGACAGCGCCAGCATCAGGAAGAACGAGAGCGCGTAGACGGCGAACGAGACGGCCATGATCATCAGCACCGGGGCGCCGCCCTCATCGTCGTCGCCGCCGAAGAAGAAGGCGAACTGGAGGATCATCGACGCGACCGAGGCGAAGAAGCTGACGATGGTCATGATCATCACGTCGCGGTTCTTGACGTGGGTCAGCTCGTGGGCCATGACGCCCTCCAGCTCGGCGGGGGACAGCCGGTTCATGATCCCGGTCGTCGCGCAGACGGTGGCGTTCTTCTGCGAGCGGCCCATCGCGAACGCGTTCGGGACGTCGGTGTCGGCGACGGCGATCTTCGGCTTCGGCAGGTCTGCCTGAATGCAGAGCCGCTCGATCATCGCGTGGAGGCCCGGCGCCTCCTCCGGCGTGACCTCCTTGGCGCCCATCGACGCGAGCGCGAGCTTGTCGGAGAGGAAGAGCTGTGAGAGCGTCAGCGCGCCTACGAGGACCACCATCATGATCGCGCTGGCGCCAGCGGTGAACAGCACTCCGACGAACGCCACGTAGAGCAGGCCGAGCAGGAACATCGTGCCCAGCATCCGGATCTGCAGTCCGGTGTCGCGGCCGAACGAGGTCTTCTGAATTGCCATACGTCGAAGCATAGTGAGGGGGTGCACGATCCATTGCACCCCCTCCGGAATCCGCGCGGCGCGTGTTACTTTGGCTCAGTCCCGCCGGTCGATTTGCCTGCACACGGCGGCAATCGTGATGTTCGTCGGGGCTGTAGTCCCTCTTTCCAATGCGCAAGTACTTCTGGATTCCGATCGTTCTCGGCCTGTCGGCCTATGTGCTGCTGCCCCTGCCCGGGCAGACGGCGCCGCTGTCCGAGCGGATCGAGGCGAAGCGTTCCCAGGTCGAGCAGAAGAAGAAGCAGGAGGGCGTGCTCACCGAGACGATCTCCGGCTTCAACAACCGCATCAGCGGCCTGCAGGGTGAGATCAACAGCACCCAGCGCCGGCTCGGGACCGTCCAGACCGAACTCGACGCCCGCCGCGCCGAGCTGCTCGAGGTCCGCGACGACCT
Organism: uncultured Thermoleophilaceae bacterium; assembly: GCA_964629855.1. Taxonomy (GTDB): domain Bacteria; phylum Actinomycetota; class Thermoleophilia; order Solirubrobacterales; family Thermoleophilaceae; genus JAAYBF01. The sequence goes on along the minus strand of CAZVRI010000011.1, from coordinate 37,448 downwards.
CGAGGTCGCCCGCGACAAGCTCGCCCGCGCCCGCAAGCGGCTGGGCGTGTCGCGCGCCGCGCTCGCCGACCGCTTGGTCGAGCTCTACAAGTCCGACCGGCCCGACGCGCTGACCGTGATCCTCGCCGCCGATGGCTTCTCGGACCTGCTCGACCGCACCGAGTTCCTCGAGCGGATCTCCGACCAGGACCGCGACGTCGTGATCGTCGTACGCAAGCTCAAGCAGCGCTTCGAACGGCAGGAGCGGACGCTCGCGGCGCTGGAGGAGAAGAAGGAGGCCGTCGCGGTCGCCGTCCTGCGCCAGCGCGACGAGATCGCCGCCGCGCGCGACCAGCTTGCCTCGACCCAGGGCGAGCTGCGCTCCGAGCGCAACGGCCGCTCGCGCACCCTCGCGCAGGTCCGCTCCAGCCGCTCCGAGCTCGAGGGGGACCTCAAGGAGCTCGAGGCCGCGCAGGCGCGCGTCACCGGACAGCTTCAGGGAACGCTTCCTGCGGGACCGATCAAGCACGGCACCGGCCAGCTCGTCTGGCCCGTCAACGGCGCGGTCGTGTCGCCGTTCGGCCAGCGTTGGGGCCGGCTGCACGCCGGCATCGACATCGCCGCGCCGTCCGGAACGCCGATCCGCGCGGCGGATGGCGGCACCGTCGTCCTGCTCGGCTCGGTCTCTGGCTACGGCAACTACACCTGCGTCCAGCACACCGGCTCGCTTTCGACTTGCTACGCCCACCAGTCGAGTTACGCGACCTCCCAGGGCGCGTCGGTCACGCAGGGCCAGGTCATCGGCTACGTCGGCTGCACCGGCCACTGCTACGGCGACCACCTCCACTTCGAGACCCGCGTGAATGGGTCTCCCGTGGACCCCTTCGGCTACCTGTAGGTCGCTAGGGTCCGGGCCGTGCTCCCGGAGATCCAGCTCGGTCCGATCACCCTGCAGACGTTCGGGATCTGCTTCGCGCTCGGGTTCCTGGCGGCTGGAGCGCTCGTCGCCCGCCGGCTGGACGAGCTCGGCAAGCCGCGCGACTGGGCCTACGAGATGGTCTTCGCGGGGATCGTCGGCGGCCTGATCGGCGGCCGGATCGACTTCATCCTCCAGAACTGGGACCGCGCGTCGGACGACTTCGCCGGCACGCTGTTCGGCGGGACCGGGCTGGTCTGGCTGGGCGGGGTGATCGGCGGCACGATCGCCGTCTGCCTCTGGGCGCGCTGGCGCGGCTTCCTCGGCGTCGCGCTGTTCGACCTCTGCGCGCCGGCGCTGGCGCTCGGCAACGCGATCGGCCGCGTCGGCTGCCAGCTGTCGGGCGACGGCGACTACGGTCGCGCGACCAGCATGCCGTGGGGGATGGCCTATCCCGAGGGGACCGTGCGCACGCTGCAGGAGGTCCATCCGACACCGATCTTCGAGACGCTCGCGATGGGCCTGATCGCGCTGGCGTTGTGGCAGCTGCGCGACCGCGTCAAGCCCGGCGGGCTGTTCGCCCTCTACCTGGTGCTTGCTGGGTTCGAGCGGCTGCTGATCGAGTTCATCCGCCGCAACGACGACTTCGTGCTCGGCCTGACCGAGGCCCAGGTGATCAGCGTCGCGATGATCCTCGGCGGCGCCTACTGGCTCGGGCGGCTGCGCAGCGGTCCGTCGGGACCGCGCGCCGCGCCGGCCTAGCCGCCGGCCCGCGCGGAAGACTCGACGCGCCGGCCGCCAGCCCGAATCGGCAGCGCTGCACCGATCGCGGCGGCGAGGCAGAGCGTCAGCGCGACCGATGCGCCGGCCGCGGTCCCGAGCAGGTGCGAGGCGTAGATGCCGGCGACGCCGGCGATGATGGCCGTGGCGCCCGCGGCGACCATCGCCCGGCCGGGAGAGCTGACCTGGCCGCGGACCGCGACGGCCGGGGCGACCAGGATCGCCAGCACCAGCAGGCTGCCGAGACCCTGGACGGCCACGGCGAGCGCCGCGGCGAGTAGGACGAGCAGGGCGATCCGAACGACGGTTGGGCGGATGCCGAGTGCGCGGGCGCCGTCGGCGTCGAGGGCGACGGCGCCGAGCGCCCGGTGGAGGCCGACCAGCGCAGCGCAGCCGAGCAGCGCGAGCACGGCCGCGGCGATCAGGTCACCGTCGCTGACGCCGAGCGGGTTGCCGAACAGCAGCTCCTCGAGCCGTGCCGGGGCGTCCGGGCTGAGCGCGAGCAGGCCGCCGAGCCCGAGCAGGCCGGTAACGGCGACGGCCGTCGCGGTGTCCGATCCGACGCGCGGGTCGCGGCCGGCGAGTGCGATCACGACCGCGGCGACGGTGACTCCCACGACGCCCCCGAGCAGCAGCGGCAGGCCCGCGAGCGCGGCCAGCACGAGGCCTGGCAGCAGCCCGTGGGCGAGCGACTCGGCTGAGTAGCTGAGCCGGAACGTCGCGATCCAGTAGCCGAGCGCGCCGCAGAAGCCGCCGAGCAGCGCGACCTCGATCAGCGCCCGGCGCTCGATTCCCGACTGGAGCGGTTCGAGCAGGTCCATCAGTGGTGGTGGTGCTGGACGGTCACGGCTCGGACGGGGCCGTCGGAGCCGTCGTCGAGCACGACGATCTCGTCGCCGTAGGTCCGCTCGAGCGCGGCGCGGGTCAGCGCTTCGGACGGGGTCCCGAACGCGATCTGGCTGTGGTTGAGGCACAGCACGCGGTCGAAGGCGCGTGCGCTGTCGACGTCATGGGTCGAGACGAGCAGCGTGCGGCCCTCGTCGCGCAGCTCGCGGAACAGCGCCTCGATCCGCTCGCCGCTGGCCGGGTCGACTCCTGCGAGCGGCTCGTCGAGCAGCAGCACGCGCGCGTCCTGGACCAGCGCGCGTGCGAGCAGCACGCGCTGGCGCTGGCCGCCGGAGAGCTCGCCGAAGCGGACGTCGGCACGGTCCGCGAGGCCGACACGGGCGAGGGCTTCGCGCGCTGCCACCCGATCGGACCGCCGCGCCGGCAGCCACCAGCGGCCGTTGGCGAGTGAGCCCATCAGCGCGACGTCGAGCGCACTGACCGGGAAGTCGAGCCGCGTCCGCTCGGTCTGGGCGAGGTAGGCGGGGCGGCCGCCATCGACGCGGACGCTCCCGCGCAGCGGCGCGAGCTCGCCGGTCAGAGCGCGGAAGAGAGTCGTCTTGCCGCCGCCGTTCGGGCCGAGGACACAGAGCGAGCTGCCGGCGGGCAGCGCGAACTCGACGTCCTCCAGCGCCGGCGCCCCACCGCCGTAGCCGACCACCAACGCAGAGGCCGTCACCGCGGCGGTCATGTGGCCTCCAGCGGGGCGGGGGCGGGGCGGAGCGCGGCGGTGCCGAGGGCGGCGATCGCATAGGCGGCCGAGCCGACCACGGCGACGGCGGGGCCGGGGGGGACGTCGAGCCAGAGCGAGACATAGAGACCGACGACTCCCTGTGCGATGGCCACCGCCGTGGCGGTCGCCAGCAGCGTCCCGACACCATTGGTCAGCAGTCGCGCGGTCGCCGCGGGGACGACGAACAGCGAGGCGACGAGCAGGGCGCCGACGGCGGGCAGGGCGGCGACCGCGCCGACGGCGATCAGGCCGAGCAGCAGCAGGTCGCCGGTCCGTACCGACAGGCCGAGGGCCGACGCGCCTGGCCCGTCGAATCCGGCCGCCGTCCAGGCCCGGCCGAGCAGCACCGTCGCCGCCACGGCGAGGGCGGCGGCGCCGGCTGCGATCCAGAGGTCGCCGTCGCTGAGACCGAGCGCCGTCCCGAACAGCAGCCGGTCGACCGCGGCGCCGGACTCGAAGACGTCGCTGGCGAGCACCACCCCGAGCGCGAGCGCGACTACGAGCGCAAGCGCGGTCGCGACGTCACCGGGATCGCGTCCCGAACGCCCGGCGCGCTCCACGCCGCCGGCGTAGCCCAGTGCCACGGCCAGCGCGGCGAGGGTCGCGCTGAAGCCCGTGCCGTCGGCGATCACCAGTCCAGGGAAGGTCGCGGTTCCGACGGCATGGGCGAAGAAGGCCAGCCGTCGCAGCACGATCCAGGCCCCGAGCAGGCCGCCCGCGATGCCGAGCAGGACCAGCTCGATCAGGGCGGTGCGCATGAAGGGCAGCTCGACGAGGTCGCCGGGCGAGGGCAGCGAGGCGAGCAGGCTCACCGGTCAAATGTAATCGAGAATCATTCTCGGTAAAGCGGTCGGGCCACTTCGCCCAGCACCAGCGCAGATTTGCCGTTGCTTCATAATCCGCGTGTTCATGGGCCGAGACGACGCGGAGCAGGCGCTGGCGGACCCCGAGCAGGCTGATGCCCTGCCCGGAGGGGTCGGTCACGTCTACCCGCTCGGATCGCGGATCAACGCCGCCGGGAGGCTCGAGGTCGGCGGCTGCGACGTGGTCGAGCTGGCGCGCGAGTTCGGCACGCCCGCCTACGTCTACGCGGAGGACGACCTGCGCCAGCGGGCACGCGCGATCCAGGACGCCTTCGCCGCCCGCACCGACGACTTCGAGGTGCTCTACGCCAGCAAGGCGTTTCCCTGCACCGCGGCGCTGCGGATCTTCGCCGAGGAAGGACTGTCTGTCGACGTGGCCTCCGGCGGCGAGCTGCACTTCGCGCTGCGCGCCGGCTTCGATCCCGAGCGGATCTACATGCACGGCAACAACAAGACGGCGGCCGAGCTGGAGTACGCGCTGGCGAGTGGCGTCGGCCACGTCATCGTCGACTCGCTCGACGAGATCGATCGGCTCGAACGGGTCGCCGCCGGTCGCAAGCAGCGTGTCCTGCTGCGCGTCACGCCCGGCATCCGGCCCGAGACCCACCACAAGATCGCCACGGGCCAGGAGGACTCGAAGTTCGGCCTGCCGCTGGCGACGCTGCCGGCCGCGCTCGAGCGCTGCGCCGCGGCCGGGCTCGAGGTCCGCGGCCTGCACGCCCACATCGGCTCCCAGGTCTTCGAGCTCGACGTCTACGACACGCTCGCCGAGGTGCTCGCGGCGGCCGGCGACTTCCCGGTGATCAACATGGGCGGCGGCTTCGCCTGCGCCTACACGCGCGACCAGCATCCGCCGGCGGCGGCCGAGTTCGCCGAGAAGATGCTGGAGCGGCTGCCGAAGGGCGTCAAGGTGCTCTGCGAGCCCGGCCGCTCGCTGGTCGCCAACGCCGGCGTGACGCTCTACACGGCCGGGACCGTCAAGGAGATCCCCGGCATCCGCACGTATGTCGCGGTCGATGGCGGCATGGCCGACAACATTCGCCCGATGCTCTACGACGCGGTCTACGAGGCCGAGATTGCCGACCGCTTCGGCGACTCGACGCCCTGCCGGCTGGTCGGCATGCACTGCGAGTCCGGAGACGTGCTCGTCAAGGACGCGGCGCTTGCCGACCCGGTTCCCGGCGACACCGTCGTCGTGCCCGCGACCGGCGCCTACGGCCACGCGATGGCGAGCAACTACAACGCCGTGCCGCGACCGCCGGTCGTGTTCTGCCGCGACGGCGACGCGCGTGTCGTCGTGCGGCGCGAGACCTACGAGGACCTGAGCCTGCGTGAGCTCGATGAGTAGGTCTTCCGAGCGCACCCGGCAGAGCCGGGCGCTTCCGGCTGGCACCCCCTTCAAGATCGGGCTGCTGGGGCACGGGACCGTTGGGTCCGCGTTCCACGAGCTGCTCGAGCAGCGCGCCGACGCGATCGCGGCCGAGGTCGGCCGCCGCCCCGAGATCTCGGGCGTGCTGACGCGCAGCCAGGGCGATTTCGACGACATCCTCGAGCGCAGCGACCTGATCGTCGAGGTGATGGGCGGCATCGACCCGACCTACGGCTACGTGCGCCGCACGCTGGAGGCCGGCAAGCACGTCGTGACCGCCAACAAGCAGCTGCTCTCCCAGCACGGCGAGGAGCTCTACGCGAGCGCCGCCGCCGGTGGCGCCCAGCTCGGCTTCGAGGCCGCCGTCGCGGGCGTCGTCCCGGCGATCCGGGTGATTCGCGAGTCGCTCGCCGGCGCGCACATCGAGCGCGTCCACGGGATCGTCAACGGCACGACCAACTTCATCCTGACCGCGATGGCACGCACCGGCGCCTCCTACGACGACGCGCTGCGCGAGGCCCAGGAGCTTGGCTTCGCCGAGGCGGATCCGACCGAGGACGTCACCGGCAAGGACGCCGCCGCGAAGATGGCGATCCTCGCGCGGCTCGCCTTCGGCGCCCGGGTCGGCCTCTCCGACGTCCCGTACGAGGGCATCGAGCACGTCACCGCCGACGACATCGCCTACGCCCGCGAGCTTGGCCTGTCCTTGAAGCTGATCGGCAGCGCCGAGCGGATCGACGGCGGGATCGCCCTGGGCGTCTACCCGGCCTTCCTCTACGACGGCCATCCGCTGGCGCCGGTCTCGGGCTCCTACAACGCCGTGACGATCGAGTCGCCGGCGATCACCGAGATCACGCTCTCGGGGCCGGGTGCCGGTGGCAGCCAGACGGCATCGGCGGTGCTCGGCGATGTCGTCGCGGCGATGACGCCGCCGGCGATTCAGGCGCCCCCGGTCGCGGAGCTTCCGATCGTCCGTGACGTGGAATCAGCCTTCTATCTCTACGTCGAGGTCGCCGATCGGCCCGGCGTGCTTGCCCAGGTGGCCGAGATCCTCGGCCTTCAGGGAATCTCGGTGAAGTCGGTCGTCCAGCGCGGAATCGGCGACGACGCCCGGCTTGCGATGGTCATGCACCCGGTGCTCGAGTCGAAGTTCCGCGCCGCGGTCGACATGATCGAGCGACTCGACTTCGTCCGTTCGCGACCGCGCTCGATCCATGTGATCGAGGAGGTCTTCGAGTGAGTCTCTGGCGCTACCGCGAGCGCCTGCCGGTCGATCCGCACGTCTCGCTCGAGGAGGGCGACACGCCGCTGGTTCCGGCCCCCTGGCTGTCCGAGCGCACGGGCTGCGAGGTCTACCTGAAGGTCGAGGGTGCGAACCCGACCGGATCGTTCAAGGACCGCGGCATGACCGTGGCGGTCTCGGCGGCAATCGAAGAGGGGGCGAAGGCCGTCATCTGCGCATCGACGGGCAACACTGCCGCGAGCGCCGCCGCCTACGCGGCGCGCGCCGGGCTGCGCGGCGCGGTGATCGTCCCGGAGGGCAAGATCGCGACCGGCAAGCTCGCCCAGGCGCTGATGCACGGCGCGCGCGTCGTCGCGCTGCGCGGCAACTTCGACCAGGCGCTGGAACTGGTCCGCGAGCTGACCGACCGCCACCCGATCGCGCTCGTCAACTCGGTCAACGACTACCGCATCGAGGGCCAGAAGACCGGCGCCTTCGAGGTCTGCGACCAGCTCGGCGAGGCGCCCGACGTGCTCTGCATTCCGGTCGGCAACGCCGGCAACGTCACAGCTTGGTGGAAGGGCTTCAGCGAGTACGAGCAGGGCCTGCCAGAGCTGCACGGCTACCAGGCCGCGGGCTCCGCGCCACTGGTCGAGGGCGCGCCCGTCGAGGCGCCGGAGACCGTCGCCTCGGCGATCCGGATCGGCAACCCGGCCCGCTGGGAGAACGCGATGAACGCCTTCACCGCTTCGCGTGGACAGGTGCGGGCGGTGACCGACGAGCAGATCCTCGACGCCTACCGGCTGCTCGCCTCGCGCGAGGGCGTCTTCTGCGAGCCGGCGTCGGCGGCATCGGTTGCCGGCCTGCTGGCGCACGGGGCCCACGGCCGCGTCGTCTGCGTGCTGACCGGCCACGGCCTCAAGGATCCGCAGACCGCGATGGACCGCGCCGCGTCGGTGGTGCCGTGCGAGCCGGACATCGAGAGCGTCGAGACGGCGGTCCTCGGGGGCGAGTGAACCGCCGCCGCACCGTCCGCGTTCCGGCTTCGTCGGCCAACCTCGGTCCCGGCTACGACGTGCTCGCGGCGGCGCTGTCGCTGTCGCTGGAGCTGGAGGTCGAAGAGACCGGGACGTTCTCGGTCGAGTCCGACACGCCGGGCATCCCGCTCGACCGCGACAACCTCTGCGTGCGCGCCTTCGAGCGGCTGCACTCCGCAGACGGGATCTCGTTCCGGATCCGCTCGGAGATCCCCGCTTCGGCCGGGCTCGGCTCCAGCGCCGCGGCGATCGTCGCCGGGCTGACCGCCGCCGATCATCTCTTCGAGCTCGACGCGCCGCTGCTCGAGCACGCGATCGCGCTCGAGGGTCATCCCGACAACGTCGCGGCCGCGCTGCTCGGCGGCTTCGTCATCTGCACCGACGACGACGCGGTGCGGCTCGAGCCGCCGGCCGGGCTGGAGGGCGTGCTGGTCACTCCGCCGCAGCCGGTCCCGACCTCGGAGGCGCGCGCCGCGCTGCCCGCCGAGGTGCCGATCGGCGACGCCGTCCACAACATCGCGCACGCCTCGCTGCTGGTGCTCGGCCTGGCCAACGGCGACCAGGGAGCGATCGCGCGCGGCCTCTCGGACCGCCTGCACCAGGACCGGCGTGCGCATCTTTACCCGCGTTCGATCGAGCTGATCGGGCAGGCCGGCGAGCTGGGAGCGCTCGGCGCGACGATCTCCGGCGCGGGGCCGACGGCGCTGTTCTGGTGCCAGTGGGAGCAGACGGGCGCGGTGGTGGAGGGGCTGCGCGGGGTTGCCCCGGAGTGCGACGTCCGGCGGGTCCGGTTCGTCGCCGCGGGGGCGGACGTGGAGGCGATCGAGTGAGCGAGAAGCGGATCGAAGCGGCCGGCGGGGTCGTGATGCGGCGGGGACCGGAGGAGACCGAGATCGTGGTCGTGCACCGGCCGCGCTACGACGACTGGAGCTTTCCGAAGGGCAAGCTCGACCCGGGTGAGACGTTCGAGGAGGCGGCGCTGCGCGAGGTGCGCGAGGAGACCGGACTGATCTGCCGGCTCGGCCCCGAGCTCGCCTTCGCCCACTACGACGACAACAAGGGCCGCCCGAAGGTCGTCCGCTACTGGCTGATGGCCGTCATCGAGGACCCCGGCTTCGAGCCGAACGAGGAGGTCGACGAGCTGCGCTGGCTGACGCCCGGCGACGCCGCCGAGCTGCTCACCTACTCGCGCGACAGCAAGCTCGTCAAGACGCTCTAGCGAAGCGCCCCGGGCGCGGCGCGGCCCCCGGGGCACATCGTGCTTACGACTACTGCTTGACCAGGGTGCCCGCGGCGTTCTTCGAGCTCTGGCAGGGGTCTTGGTCTGGGAACTGGACTTTCGTCGTGGCGTCGAACTTGTAGCTCAGGTTCGACGGCGAGATGGACAGCGACCAGTCGATCGATCCTGCTCCACCCAGGATGCTCTGGGTCCCGCTGCCCTTGACCTGTGAGTCCTGCTGCGCGATCGGTCCTGGGACGTTGATCGGCGCGTTCCCGAGGCAGCTGCCGCCGGGGAAACCGATCGTGGCCTGCGAGCCGTTGTTCGTGACGGTGATCGTCACGCTCTGGGCCGCGTCCTTGTAGACCCCGTCGCCGAACGTCGAGCCACCTGGCTTCTGCGGAAGCTGCGGCCCCTGCTTCTGCGGAGGCGGCTTGGCCTTCCCCTTGGCCTTCTTCTTCGCCTTCGGCTTGCAGCCCGACGCTTTCTTCTTGCCCTTCTTCTTTGCGGCGCTGTCGGCGAGCGACTTGCCGGCCTTCTTCTTGCCCTTCTTCGGCTTGCACGACTTCTTCTTGCCAGCCTTCTTCTTCGCGGTCGCCTGCGCGCTGCCGTCCACAGCAGCCGTCGCGGCCGAGTTGAAGCCGATAGCCAATGCGATAGCGGCCACGAATGCGGCCAGGATGGTGCGTCTCATGCGAGTCCTCCCTCGATTCCCGTCACAGACCAGTTGACGGGATTAGACCACGCCTACGCGGCGGCGGCTGGCTCTGCGGGGAAGCGATCGGCCCACGGGGCGATCTCCTCGAGCTGGCGGCAGACCTGGAGCAGCAGACCCTCGCCGGCGGGCGGTCCGACGAGCTGGACGCCGGTCGGGAGGCCGTCGTCACCGTGGAATAGCGGTACCGAGACGGCCGGCTGGCCGGTCATGTTGAACGCTGGCGTGAATGGCGTGAACTCTGCGCCCTTGGCGAACGTCCGCTCGGGGTCGTCGTCGCATGGGTCGATGTCCGTGTGCGTCACCGGCCGCTGAGCCAGCGCTGGCGTCAGCACCAGGTCCCAGTTTGCCCAGGTCGCCACGATTCCCCGCGCGATCGCCTGGCTCGTCGCCAGCGCCCCGATGTAGGCGGGGGAGGGGATCGCCATGCCCATCTCGTAGAGCCACATCGACAGCGGCTCGATCGTCTCCTCTGACACTGCCTTGCCGCCGACGATCTGGCCGTGCATCACGCTGGCGGAGACGTTCGCCGCCCACAGGGCCGTGAACGTGCCGACAGTCACCTCGCCGGCCGGGATCGGCGACGGGATCTCCTCCACGTGGTGGCCGAGGCCCTCCAGCAGCTTCGCCGCCTCGCGTGCGCCCCGCTCGCACTCAGGGTCCAGCACGGCGTCGTCGAGCGCCATCTCGGTGACCAACCCGATCCGCAGCCGCCCGGGGTCGCGCCATGCCAGCTCCGCGAACGGTGCCTCCGGCGGCGGCGCCCACGACGCGTCGCCCAGCTCGTGTCCCGCCATCAGGTCGAGCAGTGTCGCCACGTCCTCGGTGGTCCGCGCCAGCACTCCGTCGGTCGCCAGGAACTGCTCGCCGAGGTCGGGCGCCATCGACACCCGCCCGCGCGATGGCTTGAGCCCGAGCAGCCCGCAGCACGCCGCCGGAATCCGGATCGACCCGCCGCCGTCGCTCGCATGCGCGACCGGCACCGCTCCACAGGCCACCGCACCACCTGACCCACCGCTCGATCCACCCGTCGTCCGCTCCGGATCCCACGGGTTCCGCGCCGGCCCGAACCGCCGCGGATTCGTCACCGGCGTGATCCCGAACTCGGGCGTCTGCGTCTTGCCCACGATCACGAAGCCGGCCTCCTTGAGTCGGCGCACCTGCCCGTAGTCGTGAACGGGCGTGAACTCCCCGAGCAGGTCCGATCCATGCGCCATCCGCAGCCCCGCCACCGGCGCGAACAGATCCTTGATGCCGATCGGCACGCCCGCGAACGGCCGCTCGTCGCCGGCCCCGATTGCGGCGGCGGTCGCCAACGCACCCTCCGCGTCGACCAACGTCCAGTGATTCAACCCCTCCGTCGCCGCGATCCGGTCGAGCGACGCCTGCACCAACTCACTCGAAGAAATCTCGCCAGCCCGGACCAACCCGGCAAGCTCAATCGCCGACTTCCGCAGCAGATCGGACATGCCACGCACCGTAGCCGGCGTGACCGCCGGTGGCTAGGAGCTCGGCGGGAATGGCGCTCTCATGCAGCGTCCTTGAGGACCTCCTTCGTGCTGGCGGTTTCGGGGGCGCTGTGGCACGTGCGCTAGCTGCTCCGCGCGGCTGTTCGGCTGGGTAGGGCGGCGAGCGGTGTGGCCGGTTGTCGGGAGTGGACCCGTCTCATTGGCCCCGGCACTCAGTTGGACGATTGTGCGTGCTCTGGCCCTAAGAATCCTTCATCGAGAAGGAAGCCGAGTCGGGCGTAGCCACGAATGAAGGATCTTTGGGGTCAGAGCCCCACAAAAGGTTCGCTGAGAACCACAACGGCTAGGGACCGAACCAGCTCCGCGACAACCAGCCCCACCGCTCGCCGCCCTACCCAGCCGAACAGCCCGGCGGAGCTTCGCCATTTACTCGCCACAGAGCCCCGAAACCGCCGGCGCGAAGCCGGTCCTCAAGGACGCCCCACAGGAGCGCCGCCCCGCTAAGCGGCAGGCGCTAGCTCGGCGCGGAGCTTCTCGAGCGCTTTGCGGTCGTCTTCGCGGCCCAGCCGTCCCAGCACCTCGTCAGCCAGCGACAGGTAGTCGGAGCCGAGGTCGGGCCGGTGGTCGACGATCGAGATGGCTCGCTCTGCCGACTCGGCATAGGCCACCGAACGGCGGATCGGCGTGTCGAAGATCTTGTCGCCGTAGCCGTCGCGCAGCTGCTCCAGAGCCTCGCGGGCGTGGACGGTCCGCATGTCGGCGATGTTCAGGACGGCGCCGAGCCACTTCAGGTCGGGGCTGAGGCCGCGGGCGGCCTCGACGACCTCGAGCGCCTGCTCGACGCCCTGGAGCGAGAAGTACTCGGCCTCGGTGGAGATCAGCGCATAGTCGGCCGCGACGAGCGCGTTGACGGTCAGCAGGCCGAGCGAGGGCGGGCAGTCGATCAGGATCAGGTCGTAGTCGTCGGCAACCTTGGCGAGCGAGCGGCGCAGAACCATCTCGCGGCCGATCTTTCCGCTCAACAGCAGCTCGGCCTCGGCGAGGTGGATGCTCGCCGGCAGCACGTCGGAGTGGATGGCGTCCGCTGTCTCGCCGCGCTCGGCGAGGACGTCGGCAAGCGTCGGCTGGGGGTCGTCGCCAACGTCGAAGTAATCGGTCAGGTTGCCCTGTGGGTCCATGTCGACGGCGAGCACGCGCAGGCCGATACGCCTGAAGATGTCGACCAGCGTCCGCGTCGTCGTGGTCTTTCCGGTGCCGCCCTTCTGTGAGAGCACAGTGATCGTCGTGGCCATCCGGCGCGACGATACAGAGCCGAGAGGCTAAGATTTCGCTCCCTTACTCACGCGTGCCTGCTGGGCAATACGCGCGACCCGGAGGAAGGACAGATGCCGCATCCCGTCTACCCGCCGGGCGGCAGGGGAATCACGCCCTTGTCGACCAGTGGGCTACATGACCAGCAGTACGAGCACGACGCCTGCGGCGTCGGCTTCGTCGCGCGCCTGCACGCGCCGGCCTCGCACGAGGTCGTCGAGCGCGCGCTGGAGGTCCTGGACCGGATGGAGCATCGCGGCGCCGAGGGCGCCGATCCGGAGACGGGCGACGGCGCTGGCATCCTGATCC
>CAZVRI010000011.1:0-24631 GCA_964629855.1 uncultured Thermoleophilaceae bacterium | reverse complement strand
CCCCGACGCGTTCCTGCGCGCCGAGGTCGACTTCGTGCTGCCCGAGGCGGGCCGCTACGGGGTGGCGATGTGCTTCCTGCCGCGTGACGAGGACGATCGCGGTCGCGCCCGGCGGGCGCTCGAGCGCGCCGTCGAGGCACAAGGCCTCTGGGTGCTCGGCTGGCGCGAGGTGCCGGTCGACTCCGACGCCTGCGGCCGGACGGCCGCCGCCTGCGCGCCGCACACCGCGCAGCTCTTCGTAGGGGCCCCCGAGGGGGTCCTCGACCAGGACGCGCTCGAGCGCAAGCTCTACGTGGCGCGCCGTGCCGCGGAGCACGAGCTCGTGCCGGGCTTCGCGATCCCGAGCTGCTCGTCGCGCACGATCACCTACAAGGGCATGCTGATCTCGCCGCAGCTGCCGAAGTACTTCCCCGACCTCCAGGACGAGCGTGTCGTCAGCCGTCTGGCGCTCGTCCACTCGCGCTTCTCGACGAACACGTTCCCGAGCTGGGAGCTGGCGCACCCGTACCGGATGATCGCCCACAACGGCGAGATCAACACGGTGCGCGGCAACCGCAACTGGATGCGCGCCCGCGAGGCGCAGATCTCCTCGCCGCTGTTCGGCGACTCGCTGTCCGACCTCGGCCCGGTGCTCGACGATCAGATGTCGGACTCCGGCTCGCTCGACGCCGCCTTCGAGCTGTTGACGCTCGGTGGTCGCTCGATGGCGCACGCGATCTCGATGCTGATCCCCGAGGCCTACCAGGGGCGTGGCGAGCTGTCGCAGCCGGTCAACGACTTCTTCGCCTACCACGACTCGCTGATCGAGCCGTGGGACGGCCCGGCGGCGGTCGCCTTCACCGACGGCCGCGCGATCGGCGCGACGCTCGATCGCAACGGCCTGCGTCCCGGACGCTGGCTGCACACCCACGACGGCTGGGTCGTCTTTGCGTCTGAGACCGGCGTGCTGCCGGTCCCGGAGGAGGACGTCGTCGGCAAGGGCCGACTGCACCCGGGCAAGCTGTTCCTGGTCGATCTCGAACGTGAGCGGGTCATCCCCGACGCGGAGCTGAAGAGCGAGCTGGCCGCCCGCCAGCCCTACGGCGACTGGCTCGCCGAGCGCGTCGTGAAGATCGAGGACCTGCCGGAGAAGAGCCCGCGCGTCCCGCGCGTCGAGCCGCTGCTGGCGCGTCAGCTGGCGTTCGGCTGGAGCCAGGAGGACCTGCGCGTCCTGCTCGCGCCGATGGCCCGCGACGGCGTCGAGCCAACCGGCTCGATGGGCAACGACACGGCGCTCGCGGTCCTGTCCGACAACCGGCCGCCGCTGTTCTCCTACTTCAAGCAGCTGTTCGCCCAGGTGACCAACCCGGCGATCGACCCGATCCGCGAGTCGATCGTGATGAGCCTGCAGGCGTGCGTCGGGCCGGAGATCAACCTGCTCGGCGAGACGCCCGACCACTGCCACCAGCTCGTGATGCCGCAGCCGATCCTGCGCAACGCCGAGCTGGAGAAGCTGCGCCAGGTCGACCACGAGGTCTTTGAGGCGCGTGCGATCGACATCACCTGGCCGGTGCGCGACGGCGTCGGCGGCATGGAGCGCCGGCTCGACGAGATCTGCCGCCAGGCGTCGGAGCTCGTCGAGGACGGCGTGACGATCCTGATCCTCTCCGACCGCAACATCGGCCGCGAGCGCGCCGCGATCCCGTCGCTGCTCGCGACGGCGGCCGTCCACCACCACCTGGTCCGCGAAACCACGCGGCTGCGCTGCGGCCTGGTCGTCGAGACCGGCGAGGCGCGCGAGGTCCACCACATCGCCTGCCTGACCGGCTACGGGGCGGCCGCGGTCAACCCGTACATGATGTTCGAGTCGCTCGGCAAGGTCCACAAGGACGGGCTGCTGAAGGGTGACATCAGCCTCGACGAGGCCGAGGCGCACGTCGTCAAGGCGATCGGCAAGGGCCTGCTGAAGGTGCTCTCGAAGATGGGCATTTCGACGATGCGCTCCTACACCGGCGCGCAGATCTTCGAGGCGATCGGGCTCGACCTGGAGATGATCGACCGCCACTTCACCGGCACCCCGTCGCGGATCGCCGGCATCGGCTTCGACGTGCTCGCCGGCGAGGCGCTCGACCGCCACCGGCGCGCCTATCCGGCCGCTGCCTCCGAGCTGCTGCCGCCCGGCGGCATCTACGCCTGGCGCCGCGGCGGCGAGTTCCATGGCTGGAACCCGGAGACGATCGCGAACCTCCAGCACGCCGCGCGCGGCGAGGAGCCGGAGTCGTACGAGCGCTTCAAGACCTACGTCAACGACGTCGCGGTCAAGAACTCGACGCTGCGCGGCCTGCTGCGCTTCGCCGACGAGGACATCGACCCGATCCCGCTCGAGGAGGTCCAGCCGGCCGCCGAGATCGTCAAGCGCTTCAAGAGCGGTGGCATGAGCCTCGGCGCGCTGTCGCCGGAGTCCCATGAGGGCTTGGCGGTCGCGATGAACCGGCTCGGCGGCAAGTCGAACACCGGCGAGGGCGGGGAGGACCCGGCACGTTTCACCGACGAGCGCCGCTCGTCGATCAAGCAGGTCGCCTCCGGCCGCTTCGGCGTGACGATCGAGTACCTGACCAACGCCGACGAGATCCAAATCAAGGTCGCCCAGGGCGCCAAGCCGGGTGAGGGCGGTCAGCTGCCCGGTCACAAGGTCGACGGCTACATCGCCGGCCTGCGTCACTCGACGCCGGGCGTGACGCTGATCTCGCCGCCGCCGCACCACGACATCTACTCGATCGAGGACCTCAAGCAGCTGATCTACGACCTGCGCTGCGCGAACCCGAAGGCGCGCGTCTCGGTCAAGCTGGTCTCCGAGGTCGGCGTCGGCACGGTCGCCGCGGGCGTCGCCAAGGCGAACGCCGACCACGTCGTGGTCGCCGGCCACGACGGAGGCACCGGGGCGTCGCCGCAGTCGTCGATCCAGCACGCCGGCATCCCGTGGGAGATCGGCCTCGCCGAGACGCAGCAGACACTGCTCAAGAACGACCTGCGCTCGCGGATCGTCGTCGAGACCGACGGCCAGATGCGCACCGGTCGCGACGTGATGGTCGCGGCACTGCTCGGAGCCGACGAGTACGGCTTCTCGACGGCTCCGTTGATCGCGCTCGGCTGCGTGATGATGCGCGTCTGCCACCTCAACACCTGTCCGGTCGGCATCGCGACCCAGGACCCCGAGCTGCGCGCTCGTTTCGCGGGCGAGCCCGACCACGTCGTCAACTACCTCGTGATGGTCGCCGAGGAGGTGCGCGAGATCCTCGCCTCGCTCGGCCTGCGCAGCCTCGACGAGGCGATCGGCCGCACCGACCTGCTGGTGCCCGACGAGAAGGTCGATCACTGGAAGGCGCGCGGGGTCGACCTGCGCGCGCTGCTGGTGGTGCCCGAGGAGGCGGCCGACGGCCGTCCGCGGCGCAACACGCGCGGCCCCGAGCCGGTGCTCGAGGACGCGCTCGACCACGAGCTGATCGCGGCCTGCGCGCCAGCGATCGAGCGCGGCGAGCGGGTCCAGATCGAGCAGACGGTCGAAAACAAGAACCGCACCGTCGGCGGGCTGCTGTCGAACGCGATCGCGAAGGTGCATGGAGCGAACGGGTTGCCCGAGGGGACGATCGACGTCGCTCTGCGCGGCTCGGCCGGCCAGAGCTTCGGCGCCTGGCTCGCGCCCGGCGTGACGCTGACGCTCGACGGCGACGGCAACGACTACGTCGGCAAGGGGCTCTCCGGCGGCACGGTCGTCGTGCGGCCCGCGCCCGAGGCCAGCTTCGCCGCCGAGACGAACGTGATCGTCGGCAACACGGTCCTCTACGGAGCGACGGCCGGCAAGGCCTTCTTCCGCGGCCTCGCGGGCGAGCGCTTCGCGGTCCGCAACTCTGGCGCCCACACGGTCGTCGAGGGCGTCGGCGACCACGGCTGCGAGTACATGACCGGCGGTCGCGTCGTCGTGATCGGCCCGACCGGCCTGAACTTCGCCGCCGGAATGAGCGGTGGCGTCGCCTACGTGCTCGACGTCGACGGCGGCTTCGCCGGACGCTGCAATCTGGAGCTCGTCGAGCTCGAGACGCCCGCGCCCGACGACCTCGAAGAGGTCCGCGCGCTGGTCGCCGAGCACGCCGAGCGGACCGGCTCCACGGTCGCCGGCGGGCTGCTCGACAGCTGGGACGACTCGTCGTCGCGCTTCGTCAAGGTGATGCCGCGCGACTACAAGCGCGCACTCGCCGAGCTGGCGGAGGCCGAGGCGGCACTGGCGGACACGACGGACAGCGAGTTGGGGGCACCTGCCTGATGGGCGAGCTAGGCGCGTTCCTGCGCATCCACCGGGTTGGCTTCGACAAGCGCGACCCCACAGAGCGGGTGGCCGACTACAAGCAGTACTTCGAGCTGCCCGACGACGCGACGCTCCAGGAGCAGGGTGGCCGCTGCATGGACTGTGGCGTCCCGTTCTGCCACGAGGGCTGTCCGCTCGGCAACCCGATCCCCGAGTGGAACGACCTCGTCTACCAGGGCCGCTGGCGCGACGCCGTCAACCTCGCCCACACGACCAACAACTTCCCCGAGTTCACCGGCCTGATCTGTCCGGCTCCATGCGAGTCGGCCTGCGTCCTGCAGATCAACGACGACCCGGTGACGATCGAGCAACTCGAGCTGGCGATCGCCACGCGCGGCTTCGACGAAGGCTGGATCGCGCCGAAGCCGCCCGAGCGGCGGACCGAGCGCAGCGTCGGCGTGATCGGCTCCGGCCCCGCTGGACTCGCCGCCGCCCAGCAGCTCAACGGGCTCGGCCACACCGTCACGGTCTACGAGCGCGACGAGGCGCCCGGAGGCCTGCTGCGCTTCGGCGTCCCCGACGCCAAGCTCGAGAAGTGGATCATCGACCGCCGGTTGAAGCTGCTCGAAGCGGAGGGGATCATCTTCGAGTGCGGCGTCGACGCCGGCCGCGACGTCTCCGTCGAGGAGCTGCGCCGCCGCCATGACGCGATCGTGATCGCGATCGGCTCGCGGGAGCCGCGTGGGCTCGACGTGCCCGGGGCGGAGCTGCAGGGCGTCCACCCGGCGATGGACTACCTCTACCAGCGCAACCGCTGGGTCGCGCGCGACCAGGGCCGCTCGACGGTCGAGCCGGAGCCCGGCACTGAGATCTCCGCCAAGGGCAAGCGCGTCGTCGTCGTCGGCGGTGGCGACACCGGCATGGACTGCGTCTCCAACGCGCTCCGCGAGGGCGCCGAAGACGTGCTGATGCTCGACGTCTACCCCGAGCTGCCGCCGTCCGGCCGGCTCGCCGGCACGCCATGGCCGCTGCCGCCAAAGCGGACGCTGACCACCTACGCCCTCGACGAGGGCGGCGAGCGCCGCTGGGCCTCGCAGGTCACCGAGGTCATCGGTCGCGACGGCCGCGTCGCCGGCATCCGCGCCCGCAAGGTCGAGGGAACTTCGTCGCGCGACCTCAAGGCCGTCCCCGGCAGCGAGTTCGAGCAGGAGGCCGACCTCGTGCTCGTCGCGATCGGCTTCACGCACCCGGAGCACGAGGGGCTCGTCGAGAACCTCGGCGTCGACCTCGACGGCCGCGGCAACGTGCGCGCACCCGTCTACGGGACCTTCATCGAGGGCGTCTTCGCCTGCGGCGACGCGCGGATCGGACAGTCGCTCGTCGTCACCGCGATCGCCGAGGGCCGCCGCTGCGCCCGGATCGTCGACCGCCACCTCGGCGGCACCGGGATCGCCCTGCCGGTCCGGGCCGAGGAGATGTTCGCCTACGAGGACGACGACCCCGGCTCGCTCCGCCACCAGGCCGAGACCGCCGGCAACGTCACCGTCGGCGACGCCTTCTGGGCGGGCCCTCGCGACCCTGCGTAGCGGTTCTTCGGGCTAGGGCTCTGGCGGGGCTGCCCGCGGGTCCTGTCTCCGATTTTGGTCCGCACGCTTTCGGCTTCTGTCGGCGACTGCGCCCCGTCCCTGGTGCGGGTTGAGGGTGTAGGGCTCGGGGCGTTGGTCGACGGGAGGGGCTCCGCGCTCGACATCCGCCTGCAGCGCGCGGACGCAAAATCGTCGCCACCCGCGGGGGCCAGCGCCTGAGCTCTAGTCCCGAGGCGTGAGGCGCGTCGTGTGGGCGGGAGGGAACGTGCCTCGAGCGGCGAAGACCGCTGCATGCCCGATATCGCCGGAATTTTGGTGCGGAAGAGTGTTGGAGCGTTGAGTAGCGGGCGCTCGTACTGCTCGTCCTGCCGGCGGACGCCGCTGGTTGGGGAGCGGTTGCATGAGACGGATGGGGGGCGGCAGCTTTGTGAGCTCTGCCTGGTCAATGCGCCGGCTGGCGACCATCATGTGATCAGCGTTCGACGCATCCATGCGTCGGAGCGTCAGCTGCCGGTACGGCCTCGCATCGCGGCCTAGCCGCCGAGACTCGTAGAATCCGGCGCCGATGCGCCAGGTGACCGTTCATACCGTGATCTCCGCGCCGCGCGAGGAGATCTTCGACTTCGTCTCCGACCTCTCGCGGCGGCCCGCGTACTGCGACCACTACATGCGCGAGTACCGGCTTGCCCGCAACAACCCGCGTGGGGTTGGCGCGGCGGCGCGCTTCAAGTTGAAGCTGCCGCTAGCGAAGGAGTGGGCGGAGATCGAGATCAAGGTCTGCGATCGGCCGAAGCGGATCGTCGAGGAGGGCCGGATCGGCCGTCTTGGACGTTCGCGCCTGGTCGCCGTCTACGACTTCATCCCGGAGGCCGCGGGCACGACGCGCGTCGAGCTGACGACGTACAGCGAGCCGGCGACGATCTTCGACAAGTTCAAGCAGACGGGTGCCCACGGCTGGATGCGGCGACGCTCGCACAAGGCGCTCCGAAGGCTGCGCGACATCTTCGAGACCCAGCGTGTGGGCGACCTGCCGCGCGCCACGATCGCCGGTGCCGACCCCGGCAAGGCCCCCCGCTTCGGCGACCACGTTCCCGCCGGGCACGGCGTCGCGCTCGCCGACAGGTAGACTGCCCGCCGCCGATGGCCCTCCGCACTCGAACTCTCACTGCCTGCGCGCTCGCACTCGCCTTCGCTGGCGGCCTGTCCGCCTGCGGCGCCGACCACGAGAAGCTCGGGGTCGAGGAGCCCGCCCGCGAGGGACTGGCCGTCGACATCGGTGGGATCGACTACAACGTCTTCCTGACCCGTCAGCTCAACCTGGCGATCACGCCGGACAAGGCCTACTACGAGGGGCCGCCGGCCAAGCCGGGCAACACCCTCTACGGCATCTTCATCCTCGCCTGCAACCCGGGCAAGCCGGGCGAGGGAGAGACGATCGAGAGCGCTTCGGAGTTCGTCGTGACGGACAACCAGGGCAACGAGTTCGAGCCGATCGAGCTGCCTGAGGACAACGCCTTCGCCTACAACGCGAAGGAGCTCACGCCGGGCGAGTGCATCCCCGAGAACGGCAGCGTCGCCCAGCAGGGTCCGACCGCCGGCTCGATGCTGCTGTTCGACTTCCCGCTCGCGAACACCGAGAACCGCCCGCTGGAGCTGGAGATCACCAGCCCGCCGACTCCGGATCACCCTTCGGAGACGAAGCGCTTCTTCCTGGATCTCTAGGACGCCGACTCAGGGCTTGGTTGCCTTGAGGCCCGCGACCAGCACGCCCTGAGCGGCTGGGGCGGCCGTGGCGCCGCCGGCTCCGTTGCGGACCAGCAGCACCGCGACGACGATGCGTGGCTTGCCCTTGCCGGCCGGGGCGTAGGCGGTGAACCAGGCGTCGGTGTTCGACGGGTCGCCGTCGCGCAGCGCGGCCTCGGGATCGTCGCCGCGGGTGTCGCCGAGCTCGGCGGTGCCGGTCTTGCCGGCGACGTCGACACCCTCGACCTGGGCGAGCGTGCCGGTCCCGTAGTCGACGACGTCGACCATCAGCTTCTCGACCGTCTTCGCGACGTCGGCGGGAATCGCGCGGATGCCGCCAGCGCCGTTCGGGCGCGGCTGGAGCGTCGGCCGCATGCGGATGCCGCCGTTGGCGATCGTCTGCGCGACCGACGCCATCTGGAGTGTCGTCGCGAGCGTCTGGAACTGGCCGATCGCGGTCGAGCCGACCTCGAGCGGGCTGACGATCTTGTCGGCTGAGGGGATCGTGCTCGGCAGTGCGCCGGGGATCCCCGGGTCCTCGTTCCAGCCGAACTCCTCGGCCTCCTCGACCAGCCGCTTGGCGCCGACCTCGACGCCGAGCGGGGCGAAGACGGAGTTGCACGAGTGGGCGAAGCTGTTCGCGAAGTCGCCGCCGCACGACTCGCCGTTGGCGTTCGCGAGCTCGACGCCGTCGATCGTCGCGGCGGTCTCGACGGGGAACTCGTCCTTGAGCTTGACCTTGCCCGCCTCCAGCGCGGCCGCGGCGGTCACGATCTTGAACGTGGACCCGGGCGGCTGGGGCGCGGAGAAGGCGACTCCGGCGAGCGCGAGGATCTCGCCGCTGCGCGGGTCGAGCGCCGCGACGCCGCCGAGCCGGCCCGCCAGGGCGATGTCGGCCGCCTCCTGGACGCCGGTGTCGATCGTCGTCTTGACCGGCTTGCCGGGGCGCGGGCTGGTCCGTGCCAACACACGGGTACCGGCGAGCAGCTCGCCGCCGGGATGGCCGGCGAGCTGGTCCTCGAAGACGCGCTCGAGCCCGCTGGTACCGACCGGGGTGTCGGCGGGGAAGCCGCGCGCGTAAAGCCGCTCCTGCTCCGCCTCGTCGGTCGGCACCGCGAGCGAGCCGGCGATCGAGGACGCGACCGTCAGCGGCGAGCCGCGGGTCTCGGCCGGGCCCTCGGCGAGCACCTGGCCGTCGGAGGTCAGCAGCTTCGCGCGCTCCGGGGCGGTCGTGCGGCGGCTGAGCGCCACGCCGGGAGTGAGGCCCGGAAAGACGAGGTGGGGCCGCCAGTCGACGGCGCCGTCGACGACCGGCAGCTCGACCTTGCCGTCGACCGATCCGAAGGCGGTGGTGTGCGCGGTGACAGGTAGCCGCGCGACGTCGCCGTCGGTCTCCGGGTCGGCGATCGCCAGCCGCCGGGTCGTGGCGGTCGCGGCCGCGTCGTCGTACGCGGCGGCGAACCGCTCGCGTGAGATCGCCGTACGCGCGTCGGCCGACAGCAAGCGGTGCATCGCCGCGTAATCCTCCTTCTGCCAAGCGGCAGAGAAGTCCCTGGCGACCCGCTCGGTCTCGGAGTCATGGCCGCCGCCGACGGTCAGGCCGAAGACGAACGCCAGCACGGCGACCACAGCGGCGGCCGGGAGTGCGCGGTGTGTGAGGCGGCGCCGTCTCTCGAGGGTCAGATCAGCCGGCACGGTGGGCGGGAGGCTACCGTCCAGCCCCCATGACACCGCTCGACTGGATCATCGTCGTCTTTGCGGCAGGGATGATCGTGGCCGGTTACGGACGCGGTCTGGTCGTCGGTGGGCTGGCGCTGATCGGCTTCGCGCTGGGTGCGTTCGCCGGGTCGCGGATCGGTCCGATGCTGCTCGAGGAGGGGTCGGCTTCACCATGGGCGCCGCTGGTGTCGCTGGTCTGCATCCTGCTGCTGGGTGCGCTGGCGGCGACGTTGCTTGAGGTGCTGGGGATCCAGATCCGGCGCGGCCTGCGCGGGCCGGTGGGCGTCGCGGACGGGATCGGCGGGGCGCTGCTGGTCGGTGCGCTGGCGCTCGGGATCGCCTGGCTGCTCGGTGCCGTGGCGCTCCAGACGCCGGGGGCTCGGGAGTTGCGCCAGCCGATCCAACGCTCGCTGATCCTGCGCGAGCTGAACGCCGTGCTGCCGCCGTCGGGGCCGATCCTGCGCGCGCTGGCGCGCTTCGACCCGCTGCCGCAGCTGTCGGGACCCGGCGCGAACGTCTCGCCTCCTGACGCGGCGATCGCGCGCGACCCCGAGGTGCGTGCCGCCGGTGAGAGCGTCGTGCGCGTCCTCGGCACGGCCTGCGGCCTGGGCGTCCAGGGGTCGGGCTGGATCGCCGGCAACGGGGTCGTCGTGACCAACGCCCATGTCGTGGCCGGTCAGGACGACACCGTCGTCGACATCGGAGGCGATGGCGGCGAGCTCGACGCCGAGCCGATCTGGTTCGACGTACGCAACGACATCGCGCTGCTGAGCGTGCCGGGCGCCGCCGGCGCACCGGCGCTCGGCCTGATCGAGAGCCCGGCGACCGGAACCTCCGGGGCGGTGCTCGGCTTCCCCGAGAACGGGCCGTTCGACGTTCGCGCCGCCCGGATCGGCGCGACGCGCAGCGCGCTCAGCCGCGACGCCCACGGTCGCGGGCCGGTGCAGCGGGCGATCACCACGTTCCGCGGACTCGTCCGGTCGGGCAACTCCGGCGGTCCGCTGGTCGACGGCGACGGCCGGGTGCTGGGGACGGTGTTCGCGTCGGCGACGGACTCGGAGCAGCCAGAGGGGTTCGCGGTGCCGAACGCCGTCGTCGCGGACGCGTTGGCCCGGGCAAGCGGCCCCGTCGGGACCGGCCCGTGTGCCCACTAGCCGCGCACCCGAGGGCGGAACTCCGCTAGAAATCTGGCTCTTGCGCCGTTGTTGCTCCCTCCATCTGGCCGCGACCGCCTGGGTGCTTGCCCTGACCCTGCTGGGAGTCACAGCCGCCGAGGCGGCGCCGAAGCCGCCGAACCCGTGCCTCGACCGCGCGCAGCGGGCGAAGCTGAACTGCCCCGACCTCCAGATGAGCAAGCCGTTCGGGCTGGTGGCCGATCCGTTCGTCTGGCCCGGCCACGTCGTCCTACGGGCGGGGAACTCGATCAACAGCGTCGGGCGCGGTCCGGCTGAGCTGCTCGGGGTGCGCGACAGCAGCAACGGGATGCGCGGCCGCCAGCGGATATATCGCCGCGCCGGCGGCAAGCTCGGCATCACGACCGGCGCACGGCTGATCTTCAAGCCGATCCCGGGGCAGGGCGGCTACTGGAAGTACCTCTACGCCGCGAAGTTCGAGCTCTTCCGTCGCGACGGCAAGGGCCGCCGCGCCAACCGTGTCCGCCGCGGCCCGAAGGTCAGCTACTGCCTGCGCGACCTCGACCACAGCCGGCCGGGCCTGCCGCGCTCGCCGCGCAGCTTCGTCTACCCGGCCTGCAACCAGTCGCCGAAGACCCGCAAGGTCACACTCGGCACCTCGGTCGGCTGGTCCGACGTCTACCCACCGGCCTACCACGAGCAGTGGATCGACGTGACCGGCCTGCGCGGCTGCTTCGACTACGTCCACACCGTCGATCCCCGCAACGGCATCTACGAGTCGAACGAGCGCAACAACACCGCCACCGTCACCATCCGCCTGCCCTTCCGCCCGGGCCCCCAACGCTGCCCAGGCCGCCAGTCCTCAGCTCCGCCCACCGGCGGCAACGACGTCCCGGTCGGCTACTAGCCCGAGTCTCTGACTAGCCGACCGGCTGGTCGCCGCGGGTGGGTGGGGGTTGGACGGGGGGCGGGGGCTCCTCGACGACGGGGGGCTCCTCGATGACTGGGTCGGGCTCGGGGGTTGGCGTGGGCGTCTTGGTCGGAGTGCGGGGCTGGGGCTGGGGCGCGGGCTTCTGGGTTTGCGTCTGAGGCTGCGGGGACGGGGCTCCGCGGCCGGTGGTCGGCGTGCTCTGCGGGGTCTCGGCGGCGCCGTCGGGCGTGGACGCGTCGGTTCCGCTCGCCTGCTGCTTCGGCTTCGACTTCTTCTTGGCGGCCTGCTTCTTCGCCGGCTTGTCGGGCGGCGGGTCGGCGACCGTCTTGACGGTCTTCGCGGCCGGCTCGACGGGGGGCGGCGGATCGTCCTGGCCGACGACGGTCGCTGTGACGACCGCGAGCAGCGCCGCGGCGCCGAGGCCGGCGGCCGCGAGCAAGCGGCGGCGGCGCTTCTTGCCGGCGACCGGCTCGGCGAGCGCGCGGTAGATCGACGGCATGCCGGGCTGGATGGCGGCCGGGTCGTGGGCGGCGGCGCGCTCGGCGATCGTCTCGCTCCAGTCGCTGCCGGTCAGCTCGGCGGCCTTGGCCAGCGTCTCCTTGAACAGCCACGGCGCGGCGGCGATCGGCGCCCAGGCGCGGTACGAGGTGCCGGCCTCCTGCATCGCCTCGAGGCCGAGGCGGCAGGTGTGGCAGGTCGACATGTGGCCGTCGAGCCAGGTCGCGTCGTCGCTCTCGACGTCGAGCTGGCCGTCGTCGCGCATCGCGATCAGCGGCAGTGCCCGCTCGCACTCCGGCGACGAGACGGCGATCGAGGCGAGCGCGCCACCGCGCAGCTCGTCGCGCAGGCTGATCCGGGCACGCGAGATCAGCTGGGCGACCGAGTTGCGGTTCATGTCCATGATCTCGGCGATCTCGTCGTAGGACAGCTCCTCGAGCTCGCGCAGCGCGAGCGCCTCGCGCTGGCGCTCCGGTAGCCGCTCGTTCGCGGCGCGGATCTCGTCCTGCTGCGACTCGAGCAGCAGCTTGCGGTCGGGGTCCTCGTCCGGATCGCCGGGGTCGAGGCCGAAGCCGCCGCCCGCCGCCGCTCCGATCGGCGCGGCCGTCTCCGGGATCGCGTCGCTCGGCTCCGCGCGCTTGCGCTTCTGCATCAGGTCGTAGCTGGCGTTGCGCGTCGCGGTGAAGAGGTACGACCCGAAGACGAGGTCGCGGCCCTCTAGCTTCGGCAGCCGCCGCATCACGTTGAGGAAGGCGTCCTGGACCGCGTCGGCGGCGTCGTCCTCGGACGCCGTCAGGCGGTAGGCGAGGTTGTAGGCGCGGCGCTCGTAGCGCTCGTAGAGCGTCGCGAACGCGCCGCCGTCACCGGCAGCGGCGGCACGCGCCAGCCGCGCCTCCTCGGCCGCCAGGGCCGCGTCGGTCGGGTCGCTGGGGGCAGCCTGAGCGGCCATCGGAAGGAAGGTAGCGCGCCTGC
The DNA here is from genome assembly GCA_964629855.1 of uncultured Thermoleophilaceae bacterium. Classification (GTDB taxonomy): domain Bacteria; phylum Actinomycetota; class Thermoleophilia; order Solirubrobacterales; family Thermoleophilaceae; genus JAAYBF01. Next base: position 11,767 of record CAZVRI010000011.1, on the reverse strand, counting down.
GCTCGTAGAGCCAGGACCGCAGCGGCGACGGCGTGGGCGCGGCGAAGGCCGGATGGGTGGCGGGGGACAGCTGCATCTGTCCTCCTAACGGGCGTCGTCATGCGGAATTACGCCCTACGGCGGCCATCTGCGTATCGTGGTGGCCTTCATGGGCAAGACACTTGTAGTCGCAGAGAAGCCGTCGGTCGCGCGAGATCTCGCGACGGCGCTGCCGGGATCGTTCACCCAGGGCAAGGACAAGGCGTTCCTCGAGGGCGACGAGTACGTGATCACCTGGGCGGTCGGCCACCTCGTGGGCCTGGCCGAGCCGGACGCCTACGACCCGAAGCTGAAGAAGTGGCGCTTCGCCGACCTGCCGATCGTTCCGGACGAGTTCAAGCTGATCCCCAACGACGAGCGCTCGGCGAAGCAGCTGAAGGTGATCCACCGCCTGATGGCGCGCGAGGACGTCGACCTGATGATCAACGCCTGCGACGCCGGTCGCGAGGGCGAGCTGATCTTCGTCTACGTCTACGAGACCGCGAAGATCCAGCCGCCGGTCCAGCGGCTCTGGCTCTCCTCGATGACGCGCAAGGCGATCGAGGACGCGTTCAGCCGACTGCGCGACGGCGAGGAGATGAAGCCGCTCGAGGACGCCGCCCGCTCGCGCTCCGAGGCCGACTGGATCGTCGGCATGAACGCCACCCGCGCGGCCTCGATCCGCCTCCGTGCCGCCTTCGACGGCGCCGTCTCGCTCGGCCGCGTCCAGACGCCGACGCTGGCGCTGATCGCCCGCCGCGAGGAGGAGATCCGCGCCTTCAAGCCCGAGCCGTACTGGCTCGTCGAGGCCAACTTCGCCGCCAGCGGCGAGCGCAACTACACCGGCCGCTACATGGGCGGCAAGCGGGTCAAGGAGGACGAGGCCCTCAAGATCGTCGCTGCCGTCAAGGGCAACGACGGCGCGATCACCAAGCTCGAGAAGAAGAAGGAGACGGAGAAGGCCCAGCTTCTCTACGACCTCACCTCGCTCCAGCGCCACGCCAACACGCTGCACGGCTTCTCGGCGCGCCGGACTCTCGCCGCCGCGCAGAAGCTCTACGAGGAGCACAAGGCGCTCACCTACCCGCGTACGAACTCGCGCTACCTGACCGGGGACATGGTTCCCGACATCAAGGACGTCGCCGAGCTGGTCGGTCACAACCCCGGCTACAAGAAGGCGTCGGAGTACGTGGTCGGGCTGTCGGAGCTGCCGCTGGGCCGTGTCGTCAACGACGAGAAGGTCCAGGACCACCACGCGATCATCCCGACGAAGTCCGAGCACGACCTGTCGAAGATGGGTGCCGACGAGCTGAAGATCTACGACCTCGTCGTCAAGCGCTTCCTGGCCGTTTTCCACCCCGACGCGGAGTTCGAGCGCACGCGCGTCGAGACGACCGTCGAGGAGAACGTCTTCCGCACCAGCGGCCGCGTGCTCGTGGTCGCCGGTTGGCGCTCGGTCTACGGCCAGGAGGTCGAGGGCGAGGGCAAGAAGGACGACGACTCGGGTGGCGATCAGATGCTGCCGAAGCTCGAGGCCGACGAGATCGTCGCGACGCTTGAGGTCGAGTCGCTGCGCAAGGAGACCCAGCCCCCGCGCCGCTTCACCGAGGCGTCGCTGCTCGCCGCGATGGAGACCGCTGGCAAGGAGATCGAGGACGCGGACCTGCGCGAGGCGATGAAGGACTCCGGCATCGGCACCCCGGCGACGCGCGCGTCGATCATCGAGCGGCTGCTCGGCGTCGGCTACATCGAGCGCGACGGCCGCGCGCTGCACGCGACCGAGAAGGGCATCCAGGTGATCCGCCTGCTCGGCCAGCACGCGCTGACCTCGCCGGAGCTGACCGGCGACTGGGAGCACCGGCTCGGGCTGATCGAGCAGGGCAAGGACTCACGCCCCGCGTTCATGAAGGACATCGCCAAGTTCATCGGCGACACGGTGGAGGAGCTCGACAAGCTCAAGGGCGTCAAGATCGAGCGCGCGAAGCTTGGTCCCTGCCCGGTTTGCGGCAAGGAGGTCGTCGAGAACCGCAAGGGCTACTCGTGCTGGTCGCGCGAGGACCCGGGCTGCGGCTTCGTGATCTGGAAGCAGAAGGCGCGCAAGAACCTGCCGGTGTCGGTCGCCAAGGAGCTGATGGCGAGCCTCAAGGAGTCGATCGACCGCGGCGACGCCGCGCCGATCGGCCGCACCGCCAAGCAGGTGACCGGCTTCAAGGGCCGCTCCGGCCGCAGCTTCCGCGCGAAGCTGAAAATCGAGCGGCGCGAGGACGATCCCAACCGCTGGAAGGTCGAGTTCGACGAGGAGTGGGCGACGATGTCGGCCAAGGAGCGCGAGGAGGCGGCGGCTGCCGCCGAGGAGGCGATCGCGGCCAAGGGCGAGAACGGCGACGCCGCCGGCCAGCCCGAGATCGCCGAGCCCGAGCGCGCCGCTAGCTGAGGTCGTCCGCCGCGAGCGTGCTGACCAGCCGCGGCGGGCCGCTCTCGTCCAGCCAGGCGACGCGGCCTGGCCAGTAGGGGTTAGCCGCTCCGTCGCCGTTGATGAAGACGTCCTCGTCGACCCAGCTGCCGGTGTTGGTCAGCTGGGCGCCGCCGGGTAGCAGCCAGTCATCCATCGGGTCATGGGGCAGCGGACCGGCGCGGTGGGTGTGGCCGAAGACGACGTGGTCGGCGTCGACGCCGAGCCGGCCGACGACCTCGCCGATCGCCTCCAGTCCGGCACGGCGCAGCTCCTCGGCCGAGATGTCGGGCTTGAACGGGCCGAGGCCGAGCGCGTTGATCGCCGCGACGGCGGCGGGGATCGCCGCCCTTCCGATCAGCACGCTGCGCAGCCGGGCGGCGGTGCCGCCGCTGTCGCCGGTCGCCAGCGTCCAGACGTGGCGCGAGAGGTTGTTGCGGTTCGCCACCGGCCGTGCGCGGGCGTTCTGGGCGACGGCGTGCGAGAGCGAGTACATCGGCGTGAAGATCGCCTCGTAGTCGGTCGCGGACGCCGGTCCGTCCGGTCCGATCCGCGTGCCGAGCCGCTCGACGCCGGCGGCGATCAGGCACTCGACGCGCGGAACCGTCAGGTGGGCGTCGAGATAGTGGCCGTGGGTGGCGAAGACGTCGTCGCGCAGCCAGACGCCGGGATAGGAGACGGTCAGGTCGCTGCGCGGCATCAGGCCGGCGACGCGGTCGGCGAGGTCGCCCGGCCGCGGCGGATGCGCGCCGGCGATCGCGAGCGGGCCGATGCCAGCCAGCCGCTCGCGCTCCAGCGCCGGGGCGACGAGCTGGTGGTCGTGGTTGCCGGGGACGAGGACGACCGGCTTGCCGGCGGTGACTTCGCCGATCGCGGCGAGCACCGGGGCGACGTCGTCGAGCACCGCGGTCGCCGGTCGCTCGCGCAGCTCGATCAGGTCGCCCAGGACGACGAGCCTGTCGGCTTCCTCGGCCACGGCGAGCAGCCGCTCCAGCGCCCGCGGACGGCGCCCCAGGTCGGCCCCGGACACGGTGCCGAGGTGCAGGTCAGACACGATTGCCGTCGCCACGGAGGCCATCTTGGCAGGCGTTACCTGCGCGCCCCGTCGCAAAGGGGCCTATCCTGTCGGCCCGCGTGTCCACCTTCTGCCGCCACAACCGCTTCACCGCCGACTGCCCGATCTGCTCGAAGGGCACGGTTCTGGAGGGTGGGGGACAGCGGCCGAAGCGCAAGGCCAGCGGCTCCGGTGAGCCGCGCAAGCAGCGCTCGGCCGGCGCAACGCCCGCTTTCACCGGCCCGCACGTCGCCGGTCCCGCGCGGCGCGACGAGGACGACGCGCTCTTCCTGATCCGGCTCGAGCGCGTGCCGGGCGGCGTCCGACTCGGCGAGTGGCGCGGCTCCGCGCTGTCTCCGACCGCTCCGGTGCTGCCTGCGGAGGATCTGGCCGACCTCGTCGCGCGCTCCGCTGACGTGCTGCAGGCGCGCGACGCCGCGAAGCTCGTCGAGTCGCTCGAGACGGCGGCCGACCCCGATGCCGGCGGCAACGCGGGCATCAGCCGTGGCCGCAGCGGCGACTTCAAGGAGGAGCTGCGCGTCGAGGTGCTCGACGACGGCCAGTTGCGCGTCGCCCGCTGGGTGCTGCGCCCGGTGATCGGCTGGGAGCTTCAGGACGCGCCGCCGATGCTGCCCGCGGCGCGCTACGCGGAGGCGCTCGCCGACGCCGCCCGCCGCAGTCTGATCGCCGCCGCTTCCGCGCCCGCGGCTCCGTAGCGCTGACCGTCCCGGCCAGCCCGTATACCTGACGGCCGCATGCCGTTGAAGCTCGTCACCGGTCCCGCCAACGCCGCCAAGGCCGGTGAGGTGCTGGGCGGGCTGCGGGCGCGGGTCGACGAGGAGCCGCTGCTCGTCGTGCCGGCGTTCGAGGACGTCGAGCACAACCAGCGCGAGCTCGCCGCACGCGGGGCGGTCTTCGGCGTCCACGTGGTGCGCTTCAAGCGCCTGTTCGGGCAGATCGCCGCGCGGGCCGGGGCGCGCGGGCGGGCGGCGTCGCGGCTGCAGCGCGAGCTGATCGTCGCCGACGCCGTGCGCGCCGCGGATCTCGAGGCGCTGGCCGAGTCGGCCGAGCGGCCTGGATTCGTGCGCGCGGCGACGCGCTTCGTCGCCGAGATCGAGCGGTCGCTGGCCGACCGGACGGCGGCTGGTCCGGCGATGGTCGAGCCGGCGCGGCTGACCCAGGCGCTGCGGGCGTGGGCGGGCGACGGGCCGCGGCGGCGCCAGGTCGACGAGATCGCGGAGATCTACCGGCGCTACCGGGAGCGGCTCGACGGTGCGGGGCTGGTCGACGACGAGCTGTACGCGTGGTCGGCGATCAGCGCGTTGCGCGAGCGGCCCGAGAGTTGGGGGACGACGCCGGTGTTCGCCTACGGCTTCGACGACTTCACGCCGCTGGAGCTGGCGGCGCTGGGGGCGCTGGCGGGGCCGGTGGGGGTTGACGTGGTGGTGTCGCTGCCCTGGGAGGCCGGCCGCGAGGCGTTCCGCGCCACCGCGCGCACCTACGCGGAGCTGAGCGAGTTGGCGGGTGATGAGGTCGAGCTGCCGGCGCTGGCCGACTACTACGCGCCGGATTCGCGCGCGGCGCTTCATCGGCTCGAGCGCGAGCTGTTCGAGGACGATCCGAGCCGGGCAGATTCCGGCGGAAATGTCGCCGAAATCGGCCCAGCATCCGTTGGCGACGCGGTCCGCGTGCATCTGGCCGGCGGACGGCGGGCGGAGGTCGAGCTGTGCGCGGCCGAGGTGCTGGCGCTGCTGCGTGAGGGGACGGTGCCGGGCGATGTGGCGGTCGTGCTGCGCGATCCGAGGCCGTACGCGTCGACGATCGAGCAGGTATTCGGCGCCTACGGCATCCCGTACTCGATCGATCGCCGTATCCCGTTGCGCCACACCGGCGTCGGGCGCGGGCTGCTCGCGCTGCTGCGTTGCGCGGCCGGGACGGGGAGCGCCGATGACCTGCTCGCCTACCTGCGCACGCCCGGCCGGCTGCGCGAGCCGATCTACGCCGACCGGCTCGAGGTCGCGGCCCGCCGCGACGGCGCGGCGACCGCCGCTCGCGCGCGCGAGTTGTGGGACGGCTGGGCGGAGCGCGACGGGATCGGCCCGTTCCCGCTGATCGAGATCGATCGGCTCGCCAACCTGCGCGAGGACCCCGATGCGCTGCTCGACGAGATCGCCAAGCACGCGGGGCGGCTTTTCTCAGGGCCCTACCGCCGCCAGGCCCATGTCCTCGAGGGAGCCGAGCTCGACGACGCAAGAGCCTTCCAAGCTCTTGGCGCGGCGCTGCGCGACATGCGCGCGCTCGCGCGTGCCGGTGGGCGGATCGACTTCACCCGAATCGAGGAGACGCTGGCCGGCCTCGACGTCTTCGTCGGCGAGGAGGCCCAGCCGGGCCGGGTCGCGGTGGCGTCGCCGGAGAAGGTCCGCGCGCGGCGCTTCGAGGCGGTCTTCGTCTGCGGGCTCCAGGAGGGCGAGTTCCCCGCCGGCAGTGCCTCCGACCCGTTCCTCTCCGACGCCGACCGGCGCGAGATCGCCAAGGCGAGCGGCCTCGCGCTGCCGCTGCGCGAGGACCAGCTCGAGCGCGAGCGCTACCTCTTTTACGTCTGCGCCTCGCGCGCCGAGCGCCAGCTGGTGCTGAGCGCGCGCGTCAGCGGTGAGGAGGGGGAGGCCGAGCAGCCGTCGTTCTTCCTCGACGACGTCGAGCGGATCTTTCCCGGCCTGCGCGCCGCCGCCCGCAGGCGGTCGCTGGCCGACGTCACCTGGACGCCGGAGGAGGCGCCGACCGAGGCCGAGTGGGAGCGCGCCGTCGCCGCTCAGCGCCAGGCCGCCCCGCCCGAGCCGGTCGGGCCGATCGCGCTCGACGCCGCGCTGGCGGCGCTGCGTGACCGCGGCGCCGTCTCGCCGACGGCCGTCGAGCGGTTCGCGGGCTGCCCTGTCAACTGGCTGGTCGAGGACGTGCTGAAGCCGGTCGCGCTCGAGCCCGACCCGGAGCGGCTCGTCCAGGGCGCGTTCGCCCACGACGTGCTCGAGCTGACCTACTCGCGCCTGCGTGAGCAGACCGGCGACCGTCGGATCACCGAGGCCAACCTCGGCCGCGCCGAGGAGATCATGCTCGCGGCGCTCGCCGAGGAGGTCGACCGTCGCGGAGCGGCGATGCGCGGGCCGCGGATGCGCGCGGCGGTGCGGCGGCTGGAGTTCCAGCTGCTGCGCCATCTCGCCTACGAGGCGACCAGCACGTCGGAGTTCGAGCCCGAGCACCTCGAGCTGGCATTTGGCCTGCCCGACGCCGAGTACCCGGAGGTCGAGCTGGAGGGCGGCCTGCGCGTGCGCGGCAAGATCGACCGTGTCGACCGGCGCGGCGACAAGGTCGCGGTGCGCGACTACAAGAGCGGCCGCGTCACCGACTACAGCGCCGCGAACTGGCCGGGCAAGGGGCGCCTGCAAGCGGCGCTCTACATGCTCGTCGCCGAGCGGCTGCTGGGGGTCGAGGCGGTCGCTGGGCTCTACACCCCGCTGTCCGGCGACGACCGCCGTCCGCGCGGCGCGATCGACGCCGGTTTCGCCGAGCAGCTCGGCGGCGACTTCGTCGGCGGCGACGTGCTCTCCGACGAGGAGTTCGCCGCGCTGCGCGACTGGGCCGGCGCGGCGATCGCCACGGCGGCTGCAGAGATGGGGGAGGGCAAGCTCTGCTCGAAGCCCGACTCGTGCGCCTACCGTGGCGGCTGCTCGCATCCGTCGATCTGCAGGATCGAGCGGTGAGCGGGCGCAGCTTCACCGATGAGCAGTTGCGCGCGATCGAGCGTCGCGACGGCGGCCTGCTGGTCGCCGCGGGCGCGGGCTCGGGCAAGACGTCGGTGCTCGTCGAGCGGTTCGCCCGCGCGGTGATCGAGGACGGCGTGGCGGTCGACGCGATCCTCGCGATCACCTTCACAGAGAAGGCGGCCGCGGAGCTGAAGGCGCGTGTCCGCGACCGCTTCGCCGCCGCCGGCCTGCACGCCGAGGCACGCGCCGCCGAGGGCGCCTTCATCTCGACGATCCACGGCTTCTGCTCGACGATCCTGCGCGCCCACGCGCTCGCCGCCGGGATCGATCCCGAGTACCGCGTGCTCGACCAGCTGGAGGCCGACCGGCTCGGCGTCGAGGCCTTCGACGGCGCGCTCGCCACGTTCCTCCACGACGACGCCGGCCCGGAGCGGCTGCGACTCGTCGCCGCCTACACGCCCGACCGGCTCGCGGCGATGACGCGCACCGCTTATGGCCACCTGCGCAGCCAGGGGCACGAGGCGCCCGAACTGCCGGAGATCGAACCGCCGCGGCCGGCGGGAGAGGGCGCGCGGCTGGAGCGGGCGGCGCGGATCGCGCTTGCCGAGCTCGACGGCGCTAAGGACGGCGTGCGGGTCGCCGAGGCGGTCGTGCGGCTGGAGAGCTGCCTGGAGCTGCTCGCCGCCGCCGAGGGCGACGAGGACTTCGAGCCGGCGGAGCTCGCCAAGCTGAAAGTCGGCAAGGGCGCCGGCGCGCTCAAGACGGACGCCTTCGACGAGTACCGCGCGGCGCTCGAAGGGCTCAGCGCGCTCACCGCCCACCAGCACGAGCTGCGCGACCACGCGCTGCTGCGCGAGCTGCTGCGCTCCTACGGCGCCCGCTACGCGCGGCTGAAGCGGGAGCGCTCCGGCCTCGACTTCGACGACCTCGAGCTGCTCGCCAACCGCCTCCTGCGCGACGACCCGGTGGTGGGGGAGCGCTGGTCGCAGCGCTTCCGTCACGTGATGATCGACGAGTTCCAGGACACCAACCCGCTCCAGAACCAGCTGCTGGAGCGGATCGCCGGTGACCGGCTGTTCCGCGTCGGCGACGAGTTCCAGTCGATCTACCGCTTCCGCCACGCCGACGTCTCGGTCTTCCGCGAGCAGGCCGAGCAGGCGCGCGTCGACGGCCGCTTCGAGGCGCTGACGGCCAACTTCCGCAGCCGCCCCGAGGTGCTCGACGCGATCGACCTGCTGTTCGGCTCCGTCTGGGGCGAGCGCTTCCCGCGCCTGACCGCAGGCAGTGACGCCGGAGCCCCGGCAGACGGTCCGTGCGTCGAGCTGATCGTCGCCGACCGCCCACACAACGGCTCGCGCTGGCGCGAACGGTTCGACGCCGAGGCGGCGGCAGGCGGACCGCCGACCGAGCAGGTCTTCGGCGACTCGCTGCGCGAGGTCGTCCCCGCCCGCGCCGCCGAGGCGCGCATGCTCGCCAAGCGGATCGACGAGCTGATCGCCAGCGGCCGCTTCGCCGCCGCCGACGTCGTCGTCCTTGTCCGCGCCACCACCCACCTCGCCGCCTTCGAGCGCGCGCTCGAGGACCGCGGCATCCCCACCTACGTGATGGGCGGCCGCGGCTACTGGTCCCAGCAACAGGTCGGCGACCTCCGCGCCTACCTCGCCGCCCTCGCCAACCCCCTCGACGACCTCGCCCTCTACACAGCCCTCGCCTCACCATTCGGAAACCTCTCGCTAGACGCCCTCGTCGTCCTCAAAGCCACCGCCCAACGCCGACGCACCGAGCCCTGGATCCTCCTCACCGAACTCGCGAGGGATGGAAGCCCGAGCAGCGATTCCCAAGCGGATCGGGCTTCCATCCCTCGCGAGTTCGACCTCGCGGCCGATCTCTCACCCGAAGACGCTCGCCGCGCCCGCAACTTCGCTTCCTTGCTGACGAGCGAGCGCGCCACCGCCCCCCGTGCATCCCTCGAGACCCTCATCGACCGCGGCGTCACCCGCTCCGGCTACGACCTCCACCTGCTCGCCCAGCGCGCCGGCCGCCGCCGGATGGCCAACGTCCGCAAGCTGATGCGGCTCGCGCGCGAGTTCGAGGCCGAGGAGGGCCGCGACCTGCGCGCCTTCATCGACTATGTCGCCGAGCGCGACGAGCTCGGCGACCGTCAGGGCGAGGCCCCGCTCGAGCCCGAGGACGTCCAGGCCGTCCGGCTGATGACCGTCCACCGCGCAAAGGGGCTCGAGTTCCCCGTCGTCTGCGTCGCCGACCTCGGCAAGCCGGGCCGCGAGGACCGCTCCGCGCTCCAGATCTCCGACGACGGCAGCGTCGGCATCAGCCTCGCCCAGCTCGGCGGCGGCAGCGTCGCCAGCACCCGCCTGAAGGAGATCCGCGAGCGCCAGAAGCTGGCCGACGAGGAGGAGGAGAAGCGGGTCTTCTATGTCGCCGCCACGCGCGCCGAGCAGCACCTGATCCTCAGCGGCGGCACCGACCTGGCCAAGCTCGACGAGGAGAAGCCGCTCGAGGAGCCGATGCGCTGGATCTGGCGCGCGCTGGCGCCGGGGATCGGCGACGTCGAGACGACGGCGGTCGTCGAGCACGACCTCGACGGGCGCGGGGTGGAGGTCCGCTGCACCGTTCTGCGCCCGGAGACCGTCGACGCGCTGCTGCCCGCCGCCGACCGTGCCCCGAAGCCGCCCGAGCAGCCGCCGGCGGGCCTCGACACGCTCGACGCGCCGGCGCTGGCCGCCGTTCCGCCGCCGAGCGCCCTGCCGGTCAGCCGCGTCAGCTACTCGGGCCTCCAGCGACACCGCGAGTGCGGCTACCGCTTCTACCTCGAGCGCTCGCTGCGCCTGCCGCGCGGCGACGCCCTGCCCGCGCCCGACGCGCCGCCAGAGGAGCCGATCGACGCCCTGCCGCCGACGGTCCGCGGCTCGATCGCCCACGAGCTGCTGGAGAACATCAACTTCGCCGAGCCCGCGACGCCGACCGCCGCGGAGGTCGCCGCCCTGATCGAGCGCTACCGCGAGCCGGTCCGCCACCACGAGGTGGCCGACCTGATCGAGCTGTTCACGGCCTTCGCGAGCTCTCCGCTGCGCGAGCGGCTCGCGGCCGCCGACCAGGTCCGCACCGAGCTGCCGTTCGCCTTCCAGCTCACCCCCGACACGGCCGGTGGCCGCAGCCTGCTCGTCAACGGCATCGTCGACGTCCACGCAACCGAGCGGGATCGGACCCTGATCCTCGACTACAAGTCCGACCGCCTCGAGGGGCGCGACCCCGCCGAGGTCGTCGAGTCCGGCTACGACATCCAACGGACGGTCTATGCCCTCGCCGCCCTGCACGCCCACGCAGCGCGCGTCGAGGTCACCTACCTCTTCCTCGAGCGTCCCGACGACCCCGTCTCCGCAACCTACGAAGCGTCGGACCTCCCGGCCCTCGACGCCCGCCTACGCGAGCTCGCGGCCCCGGTCGCCGGCGGTGTCTTCGTCCCGACCGCCAACCCCAATCGCGCCCTCTGCGCCGACTGCCCGGGACAGCCCGGCCTCTGCTCATGGCCGCCGGAGCGGACGCTGGCCGTGGCATGATCAGCTGGTGACCACCGGGCCCGCCGATGCTCAGCACCTGGCCGACCTCGCGCGGCTGCGGCGCGTGCGCGACCGGATCGACCGGGAGTACGCGCAGCCGCTGGACGTCGAGGCGCTCGCGCGTGGGGCGCACATGTCGGCGGGTCACTTCAGCCGCCAGTTCAAGCAGGCCTACGGCGAGACGCCGTACAGCTACCTGATGACACGCCGGATCGAGCGGGCGATGGCGCTGCTGCGGCGGAGCGACCTCAGCGTGACCGAGGTCTGCTTCGAGGTCGGCTGCTCGTCGCTGGGCACGTTCAGCAGCCGCTTCGCCGAGCTGGTCGGGATGCCGCCCAGCACCTATCGGCGCGAGCAGGCGAACGCCGCGGCCGGGATGCCACCCTGCATCGCCAAGCAGGTCACCAGACCGATCAGGAATCGAGAAGCGCCGGTCGCCAGCCCCGCCTAGCCTGACCTCATGGACATCACCATTCACACGACCTTCCTCCCGCATGACGACCCCGACGCGTCGCTGGCCTTCTACCGCGACGTCCTCGGCTTCGAGGTCCGCAACCAGGTGGAGCAGGGCGGGATGCACTGGAACACCGTCGGGCCGCCCGGCCAGCCCGACGTGAACATCGTCCTGACGCCCCCGGGCGCCGACCCCGGCATCACCGACGCGGAGCGCGCCACGGTCGCCGAGATGATGGCCAAGGGCACCTACGCCAGCATCATGCTCGCCACCAGCGACCTCGACGCGACCTTCGAGCGGGTGCAGGCCGGGAACGCCGACATCGTCCAGGAGCCCACCGACCAGCCCTGGGGCTCGCGCGACTGCGCACTCCGCGATCCTGCCGGCAACATGATCCGCATCCAGGAGCGCAGCTGAGCGTGGCAACCAAGACCGAGGGGCAGTCGGCGGCGG
>CAZVRI010000010.1:0-54489 GCA_964629855.1 uncultured Thermoleophilaceae bacterium | reverse complement strand
GATCCGCCAGGAGCTGGCCTCCGGCCGTGCCGAGAGCGACGACGTCTCGAAGCCGTCGAAGCCGGACCCGAAGGCGCTGCGCCGCGCGACCGTCGCCGGCGCGACCGAGTCGCTCTACCGGGTCGACGAGGTGCTCGACGAGACCGGCGCCGAGGCAAGCCTGGTCAAGGAGCTCGAGGAGTACGGCGTGATCCGCGGCGAGCGGCGCGACGGCGAGATGCTCTACGACGAGACCGACCGCGAGATCGTCCGCGCCGTCACCGAGCTCAAGCGCTACGGGGTCGGCGGTCGCAACCTGCGCGTCTTCCGCACCTCGGCCGACCGCGAGGCGGCGCTGCTCGAGCAGATCCTCGCCCCGGCACTGCGCTCGCGCAATCCGGAGCGGCGCAAGGAGGCGGTCGAGACGCTGGAGAACCTGGCAGCGATCGCCTCGCATCTCAAGCACCTGCTGCTGATTCGCGACCTGCGCAAGATCGCAAAATAGGCTGAGTCAGTGCCGACGGTGAGCCGTAGCCGCGTGGTCGCCGCGATTCCCGAGCACGTCTGGGACGTCGTCGCGAATCCGGACCGGCTGACCGAATGGTGGCCGAACGTCCAGCGCGTCGAGGAGTCCGACGGCAAGGCGTGGACGACCGTGCTGGCCTCGCCGAAGGGCGGCAAGCTGCTGCGCGCCGACTTCAGCCTCGTCGCGTCCGAGCATCCGCGCCGCCGTAGCTGGCGCCACGAGGTAGCGGCGTCGCCGTTCGAGCACGTGCTGACCGATTCGGTGACCGACATCCGGCTCGAGCCGGTCGAAGGGGGGAGGACCGAGGTGAAGATCAGCGAGCAGATGGGCCTGCGCGGATTCTCGCGGCTCGGCGGCGGTCAGGTCAAGCGGGCGGCAAAGCGCAAGATCGATCGCGCTCTCGACGGCCTGGAGGGCCTGTTCGCGTGATGCGCTGGTGGGGGTGGGGGCGTGACGAGGACGCGATCGAGCTGCCGCTGGCGGCGGCTGAGCTGCTGCGCGGCGAGCTGGGCCTGAGCGGCGACGAGCGCGGCACGCGCGTCGAGCTCGACGCGGTCACCGTTCCGCCGGGGCGGCTGAATGCCGCCGCGCGTCAGGCTCTGACCGCGGTGGTGGGAGCGGAGGCCGTCGCCGACGGCCACGACGTCCGCGTGGAGCACGCCGCCGGGCGCAGCTATCCCGACCTTGTCCGGCTGCGCGCCGGAGACGCGTCAGGCGCGCCCGACGCCGTCGTCTACCCGTCGCAGGCGTCGCAGCTCGCGCCGCTGCTCGCCGGCTGCGCCCAGCAGGGGGTCGCGGTGATCCCGTTCGGAGGCGGAACCAGCGTCGTCGGTGGCGTCGAGGCGCTGCCGGGCAGCCACCACGCGGCGATCTCGCTGGACCTGTCGCGCTTGCACGCCGTCGTCGACGTCGACACGACGTCTTTGACGGCGACTGTTGAGCCGGGGATCTTCGGTCCGGAGCTGGAGCGTCAGCTCGGCCACGCCGGCCTGACGCTCGGCCACTTCCCGCAGTCGTTCGAGTACTCGACCGTCGGCGGCTGGGTCGCGACCCGCTCGGCCGGTCAGGCGTCGACCGGCTACGGCCGGATCGACGAGCTCGTCGAGGCCGTCAGCTGCGTGACGCCCGCCGGCGAGCTGGCGACGCTCGACGCGCCCGCGAGCGCGGCCGGGCCGTCGCTGCGCGAGCTGGTAGTCGGCTCCGAGGGCATCCTTGGCGTGATCTCCTCCGCGACGCTGCGCGTGCGGCCGACGCCGGTCGAGCAGCGCTACGAGGCCTGGTCCTTCTCCTCGTTCGAGGCCGGCGCCGAGGCCTTCCGCGCGATCGAGCAGGCTGGAGCCTCGCCCGACGTCGCGCGCCTCTCAGACGAAGAGGAGACCCGTCTGACGATGGCGCTCGGCTCCAGCGGCGGCCTCTCCGAGAAGGTCGGCAAGTTCTACCTCCGCGCTCGCGGTCAGGAGGGCGGCTGCATCGCCTTCACCGGCTTCGACGGCACCTCCGACGACATCGCCCGCCGCCGTGGCCGCACCGCCGAGATCCTGCGCGCCCATGGCGCCGTCGGGCTGGGCACCAAGCCCGGCCGCTCCTGGCTACGTGGCCGCTTCGCCGCGCCCTACCTGCGTGACGAGCTGCTCGACCGTGGCGTGATGGTCGAGACGCTGGAGACCGCCACCACCTGGACCAACCTCCACAACCTCTACAAGGCCGTCGGCGACGCCCTCCGCCGCTCGCTCACCGAGCGCGGCACCCCGCCCGCGGTCATGTGCCACATCTCGCACCTCTACCCGTCCGGAGCCTCGCTCTACTTCACCTTCATCGTCCGCCAGCAGCAGGGCCAGGAGCTCGACCAGTGGCGTGCCGCCAAGACGGCCGCCTGCGACGCCATCGTCGCCGCCGGCGGCACCCTGACCCATCACCACGCAATCGGAACCGACCACCGTGCCTGGATGCCCCAGGAGATCGGCCAGCTCGGCACCGACATCCTCCGCACCGTCAAGGACCGCGTGGACCCAGCGGGGATCATGAACCCCGGCAAGTTGCTTCCCTGACGTCTGTCAGCTGTGACACGCCTGTAGCTCGGGTGTCTTGTTCTGTAACGCGATGCCCCCGACGCTGTTCGAATGGGCGAGGGCTACCTAGCAATTGCGGTTCGGAGCGCAACATCTGCCGTTGAGGGAGCTGAGCCGTTGCTTACGGCTCTTGGTGGTGGAGCAGGGGTAGGAAGCGTCCTAGGCATCGCATGGGCGATGCATAAGGGCTATTCCCAATGGGAGCGCTCCGCGGCCTATGGAAGCGTGGGTGGGGCACTGGTGGGCGCGGTGCTACTGGTGCTTGACATGAGCCAGAGCGTATAGACTATCTGCTGTGTTCACCAAGCACGACATCCCGATCCTCCTGACTAGCTGGGCAGTGATCTCGGGTACCGCTTGGATTTTCGATCCGTCGTCACTTGTGCTCCATCTAGTGACCTATGCAGTGATCGCCGTGGCTGTCAGCGCGCACTTCATATGGGAAGAGATCCGCGAAGAGGGGCGCTTCCACCTGCGGTCGGCGCGGAGCAGGCGGCGCCGCGCGGCGCGTGCCAACGACTAGGGAGTCGTAGAGGTTCCGCTTTGACCCGACCCGGAGGTGTTCTGGGGTGGGCGGATAGCGGCGGTGCGGGCGCGGAGGACTGAGGTGCCGGAGTGGGCGGCGTTGCGGTCGACGGTCTCGCGGGAGATGTCGAGGAAGCGGTAGCTCTTGTAGTTCGCTGGCAGGTTGGCGCGGCCGGCGAAGTTGCCCTGGGCGTCGGTGACCTGGGCGCCGAGCGACTTGGCGTCATCGGCGGAGTTGTAGAGCCAGACCTCGTAGGCCTGATTCTGGGCGGTCGGCTCGACCTTCGCCTGGAGGCTGAGCTGATACTTGCCGTTGCGGCGCGTTACGACGCCGACGCCGGCGTCGTCGCTGCCCTTGGCCGTCGGGCGCAGAACGACCTGGCCGACGATCTCGGTGCGGTTGCTGGCCTTCTTGGCGCCGTCGTCGGAGTCGTCGCCGAGCAACAGGCCGACGGGCCAGATCAGCAGGATGAAGAGCAGCGCGACGGCACCGGCGGCGATCCCGGCGATGCGGCGCCGCTTGACGATCACGGCGGCCTCCGGGGTCAGCGGGGCGCGCGGGGTGGAGGGCTTGCGCTCGCGGGGAGTCTTGGCGGGCTTGTCAGCCTTCGGCTTGGGCTCCGGCGCGCTGTCGGCGGACGGGATCGTCGGCAGCTCGCCCTTCGGGTAGAGGTGCTCGAGCGAGTCGAGCACGGAGCCCGACCATGCGCGGGCCGCCTCGGAGCGACGCAGGTGGCCACGTGTGGACGCCGCCTCCGGCGCTGCCTGCTGGCCGAGCAGGTAGTCGGCGATCTGAGCGCGCCAGCCGTCGTCGACAGCGGCGGCGCTGACCGGCGCCAGGCTGGTGAGCGCGTCACGGGCCAGCTCGCGGACGCGGGCCTCGGGCATGCCGAGCGTGTCGGCGAGCTGGTCGTAGCTCTGACCCCGCTTGAGGATCAGGTCGACGATTGCCCGCTGCTGCGCCGACAGCTGGTCGTAGGAGGCCATGCGGGCGGGAACGATAGCCTGCGCCCGTGACTGAAGACGCACCAGCGGCCAACGCGCTGCCGAAAGAGAACCTCAACGACGTGCTCGGTTTCGAGGTCGGCGAGTTCGACGACGAGCGGATCACCGGGACGTTTGCCGTCGAGGATCGCGTCCGGCAGCCGTTCGGGATCGTCCACGGAGGCGCCTATGCGGCGTTCGCCGAGACGCTCGCGTCGGTCGGGACCTACTTCGCCGTGGCGGGCAACGGCGAGATCGCCGTCGGTCAGAACAACGACACGAGCTTCATGCGCCCGGTCTCGTCAGGAACGGTGCATGCCAACGGGACACGCCGTCACCGTGGCCGCACGAGCTGGATCTGGGACGTCGAGTTCACCGACGACCAGGGCCGCGTCTGCGCGATCTCGCGCGTGACTATCGCCGTGCGCCCGGCGCCGAGCGCCTGAGTCAGCGCCGGCCGGCCACGGAATCGCGGGGGTCCGGGGGCGTGAGCCCCCGGTTCGACTTCCGGCCGTACTTGTTGGTGATCGGCAGGCGCCGGTCGCGGCCGAACGAACGTGTCGAGATCCGCACACCGGGGGGCGCCTGGCGCCGCTTGTGCTCGGCGGCATCGACGAGCGCGATCACCCGCGCGACCTCGTCGGCCGGGAAGCCCTGCGCGACCAGGCCGGCGGCGTCGAGGTCCTGCTCGACGTAGCCCGCGAGGATCCCGTCGAGCAGGTCGTAGGGGGGCAGTGAGTCGTCGTCGCGCTGGTCGGCACGCAGCTCGGCCGACGGCGGGCGCTCGATCACGCTGGCCGGGATCAGCTCGCTTCCGGCCTGCTCGTTGCGCCAGCGGACGAGCCGGTAGACCCAGCCCTTGAAGACGTCCTTGAGCACCGCGAAGCCACCGGCCATGTCGCCGTAGAGCGTCGAGTAGCCGACCGACAGCTCCGACTTGTTTCCGGTCGTCAGCACCAGCCAGCCGAACTTGTTCGACAGCGCCATCAGCAGGTTGCCGCGGATCCGCGCCTGCAGGTTCTCCTCGGTGAGATCGGAGTCGCGGCCGGCGAAGGCATCCGACAGCAGCTCCTCGTAGACCTCCATCGCGGCGCCGATCGGCAGCTCGTAGAGGTCGGTGCCGAGGTTCGCGGCGATCGTGCGGGCGTCGGACTGGGTCGCGTCGGAGGAGTGGGGGGAGGGCATCACGACCGTGTGCACGCGCTCCGGACCGAGCGCGTCGACGGCCACTAGGACGGCCAGAGCGGAGTCGATACCGCCCGATAGCCCGAGCAGCACGCCGCCGAAGCCGTTCTTCTCGACGTAGTCGCGCACGCCGGTCACGAGCGCGGTGTAGACCTCGTCCTCCGGCTCGAGCAGCGGCGCGCGGAAGGGGGGAAGGGTGTCCGAGCCGGGAATCGTCGCGCGACTGGAGGCCCGCAGCGAGCCGAGCCGCTCGACGGCATGGCCGTCGCCGCCCGAGCGCGCGCGGCGTGCCGCTTCGCGGTGGCGCGGGTCTCGCAGCCGGCCGCCGGCGATTGCGCCGAGGTCGAGCGTGCAGACGGTGATCGACTCCTCGAACTGCGGCGCGCGGGCGACGATCTCGCCGGTGTGGTCGATCGCGACGCTGTGACCGTCGAAGACGAGCTCGTCCTGGCCACCGACCGCGTTGCAGAACAGCACCGAGACGAGGCTGTCGCGGGCGCGCTGGGCGAGCATCCGCTCGCGCTGCGGGCCCTTGTCGTGGTGGTAAGGCGACGCCGAGAGGTTGACGACGACCTGCGCGCCGGCGAGTGCCTCGGCCGTCGCGGGCGGGCCGGGCTCCCAGATGTCCTCGCAGATCGTGATTCCGACCGTGGCCCCGTTGATCTCCACGGTCGCCGGCGCGGAGCCGGCCTGGAAGTAGCGCTGCTCGTCGAAGACGCCGTAGTTCGGCAGGCGCAGCTTGCGGTAGACGCCGGCGACGCAGCCGTCGGCCAGCACCGCCGCCGAGTTGTAGACGTCGTCAGCGCGCTCCGGGAAGCCCACGACGGCGACAACGTCGACGGCCTGGGTCGCCAGCTGCTCGAGCGCCGCGGCCGCCTCGTCGAGGAAGTGCGGCTTCAGCAGCAGGTCCTCGGGCGGATAGCCGGTCAGCGCCAGCTCGGGGAAGACGACCAGCGCGGCGCCGCGCTCGCGCGCCTGGACGGTCGCGGCGGCGATCCGGTCGGCGTTGCCGGCGATGTCGCCGACCGTCGAGTTGATCTGCGCCAGCGCGCAGCGCAGCGGCTCGAGACGCTCAGACATGGCTGAAGTATCGCTCAGCTACGCGGTTACGGCGGTGACCGCCGCGACTGTTGCAGCGGTGCAGCTGGCGAGCCGCTGGGGCTCGAGCTCGACGAGCGTGGAGCCGTCGCCGCCCGCGGCCCAGACCGTCGAGTGGGTCAGGAGCACCTCGTCGACGACGACCGGGAGACCGTGGCCGAACGGCGGTACGCCGGCGATCGTGAAGCCGGTGGCGGCCATCGTCTCGCCGCTGCTGGCCAGCCTGATCTCGGCCACGTCGAGCGCCTCGGCGAGCAGATCGATGTCAACCGGGCAGTCGGCCGAGGCGACGCAGACGATCGGGTCACCGTCGGCGACGTAGACGGTGCAGCTCGCGATGCGCGCGGAGCCACAGCCGACGGCGGCGGCCGTGTCGGCTACCGAGGCACGGGTGTCGGGCAGCCGCTGGACGTTGACGTCCAGGCCGAGGTCGCGCGCGCTGTCGATGACTTTGGATCTCATGGTTCAGCGTCTCCCGCAACGCTTCCCAGAGTTGATACCAGCGCCGCCGGGAAATCGCCATTGGTCGGTCTGACCAAAACGCGGACCGCCGTTATACCGATTGGCAGAGCGGTCAGGTCGCGCGCGCGACCGCGTCCGAGGCGTGCAGATCCTCGGCGGGGGCGTCGGGCGGCGGCGATGTCAGCGTGCGGCCGGCTGCCTCGGCCAGCTCGGCGAGCGAGTCGTAGAGGTCGGTGGCGAGATCGTCGAGGTCGTACATCACGTCGAAGTCGCCGACGAGGCCGAAGTCCATCCGGCCGTCGTAGCTCATGATCGCGATGCCGACGCCCTGGTTCTTGGCCAGCGGCACGAGCGGGAACGGGTCGATCGCCCGGCGTCCGAGCAGGTAGAGCGGGATCTGCGGCCCGGGGACGTTGGTGATGACGAGGTTGAAGAACCGCTGGCGGCTCATCAGGCGCGCGGCCTGGCCCATGATCGTCGGCGGCGCGAAGCCGCTCATCTCGGTCAGCGCCTGGGCGCCGACCGCCTGGCCGCCCTCCTTGAGGTGGCTCATCGACTCACGGACGATCTGCTGCCGGGCAACCGGGTCCTGGCACCAGACCGGCAGCGGGGCCATCATCGCGGCGATCTGGTTGCCGAGATCGCCGGCCTGCTCCGGCGTGCGGACGCTGACTGGGACCATCGCCTTCAGCTCGAGGCCGTCGGTCGAGACGCCGCGGCGGCGCAGATGACGGCCGAGTCCGCCCGCGACGGCGGTCAGCACGACGTCGTTGACCGTTCCGCCGAGCTCGTTCTTGATCGCCTTGACGTCGACGAGGTTCGCCCGCACCCAGGTGAAGCGGCGGTGCGGTCCGATCTGGCGGTTGTAGGGGCTGCTCGGGGCGGGACTGAGCCCGGCCCAGGCCATCGCGCCGAGGCCGGTTGCAGTGGTGACGGCCTCGCGGGCGATCCTGCGCGGCGCGCGGAACACCGCGCGGACGGAGCGGGCCGCCTCGGCGGGGATCGTCGCTCGCTCGACGAGCGCCTCGCCGAGCAGCTGCGCCTGGGTGGGCAGCGGCCGCGGTAGCCACTGCGTACCGGGGTCGGCGGGGGCGACGGGATCGGGCTGGGTGTCGAACAGGACCGTGACGATGTCGACCCCGGAGATCCCGTCGACGAGCGCGTGATGGGTCTTCGACAGCAACGCAAAGCGGTCGCCTTCGAGGCCGTCGACCAGCGAGAGCTCCCACAGCGGCTTGTCGCGGTCGAGCGGCTGCGCGAAGACGCGGCCGGCGAGGGCGCGCAGCTGCTCCTCGGTGCCAGGCGCCGGCAGACCGCTGTGGCGCAGGTGGTAGCGCAGGTTGAGGTGGGGGTCGTCGACCCAGCGCGGCCGGCCCTGGCCGAACGGCACGAACGCCAGCCGCTGACGGAAGCGCGGCACGAGGTGCAGCCGGCGGTCGATGTGCTCGAGCAGCTCGACGTAGCCCGGCGCCTTGCCCTCGAAGACGATCACCGACGCGACGTGCATGTGCGCCGAGTCGTCCTCCAAGTGGAGGAAGGACGCGTCCAGCCCGCTGAGTCGGTCGCCCTGCATCGGACTCGACACTCTAGAGCGAAAGCGCGAGCTGTCCAGGAGGCGGGGCGGCGGCGTGCGACTCGCGCCGCTCGTCCATCCCCGCGACCCGCACTCCGAGCAGCCGGACCGGGCGCTCCGGGGCGAGCGCGCGCAGTAGCTCGAGTGCGATTCCGTGGACCGTCGCGTAGTCGTTGCAGGGCCGCTCGACCGTCCGCGCGCGGGTCAGCGTCGTCCAGTCGTCGAGGCGCAGCTTGATCCCGATCGTCCGTCCGCTGCGGCCGTGCCGAGCGAGCTCGTCGCAGAGCTGGCGCGCCAGCCGCTCGAGCGCCGGCTCCAGCTCGCCGAGGCCGTTGAGGTCGACGTCGAAGGTGGTCTCGCGCGACTCGGACTTGCGCACGCGCTCGGTCTCCAGCGGCCGGTCGTCCTCGAAGCGGGCTAGCCGGGCCAGCTGCGGGCCGAGCCGGCCACCGAACCACTCGGCGAGCTTGTCGTCAGGGGTGGCGGCAAGCTGGTCGATCCGCTCGATTCCCTGCTTCGCCAGCCGGTCGACGGTCTTCGGACCGATACCCGGGATCAGCGCGGGGGAGGCCGGCGCGAAGCGCTCGCGGGCCTCGGCCAGCGTCAGCGCGAGGAAGCCGTTCGGCTTGTCGGCGTCCGAGGCGACCTTCGCCACCAGCTTGTTCGGGCCGATCCCGATCGAGCAGGCGAGCCCCGTCTGGTCAGTTACGGCCCCCTTGAGCCGCCGCGCGGCGGCCCGCCAGCGCTCGATGCCGGTGAGGTCGAGGTAGGCCTCGTCGAGGCCCATCTGCTCGACGCGGTCGACGTGGTCGCGCAGCACCTCCATCACGACCCGCGAGCGGGCGCGGTAGTACTCGAACTCCGGCGGCACGAAGATCGCCTCCGGGCACAGCCGCCGTGCTCGCGCTGCCGGGGTGGCCGAGAAGATCCCGAACTTGCGCGCCTCGTAACTGGCGGTCGTGACGACCGCGCGTGGCCCGCTGCCGGCGATCACGACCGGCTTGCCGCGCAGCTCCGGCCGCCGCTGCAGCTCGCAGGCGTAGTAGAACGCGTCCATGTCGAGGTGAGCGATGCGGCGCGCGTCGTCGGAGGACATCGCCTCCCACGATACGCCCGCCCACGGCGGCCTCCGCGGCCGTCAGCAGGCCGCCCGCGCCAGCGCCGCGCCGCAGGCACTGGGCGTGGAGCGCACCCGCACGCCGGCGCGCGCCCGCGCCGGGCGCACGTTCAGGCCGCGCACGATCGCGCGGTTGCGCAGCAGTCCGCGCGGCGCCGTCTCGACGTGGGCCGTGACGAAGAAGTGGCGCGCCCTGCCGGGCTCCAGCCGCCGCACCTTCCAACACGCGCTGCCGTCCTTGGCGCGCTTGGCGCCTGGCGCGCGCATGATCCGCAGCCCGGGCGGCGGCTGGTCGCATACGCGCAGGGAGCGGGCCGGCGCGTTGCCGCGGTTGCGGATCGTGATCCGGTAGGCGACGACAGACCCGACGTAGGCCGTGGCGCTGCGCGTGTGCTTGGCGATCGAGACGCGCGGCGCGGGCCGCGACGGCGGGCCGACCGGGGTGTGGGGAGGCGACGGCTGACCGTTCGGCCCGGCGGGCGGCGGGTCCGTGCACGTCCGCGCGCTCGCGTCGTTGTCGCCAGGCTCGAGGTCGGTTTCGGCGCCGCTGACGGTCGCGGTGTTCTCGACGCAGGTCGAATGGCTGGCGGGCGCGTTGGCGGTGACGACGACGTCGCGGCTGGCGCCGACCTCCAGCGGCCCGACGGCGCAGGTGACGACGTCGCCGTCGATCGCGCAGTCCGGGTCGTCGGTGCGCGCGCCGGTCACGCCGGCCGGCAGCGTGTCGCTCAGCGTCGACCCGCTCGAGGCGTCGGGGCCCGCGTTGGTGACGGTCAGCGTCCACATCACCTCGCCGCCCGCCGCGACCGTGGCCGGACCGGACTTCGCAAGGCGGAGGTCGGCGCCCGGCTCGACGCAGGTCTCCCAGCTGGCGGCCTGGTCGTCGGGCGTCGGGTCGTCCTCGTTGGCCGACAGCGACGCGCCGTTGGTGATGCAGCTCCCCGCGGCGGCGGTTAAGTCAGCGCTCACGACGATCTCGTGCGTCTCGCCGGCCGCGAGCGGGGCGACCGCGCAGGTCAGCACGGCGTCGTCGATCGCGCAGCCCGCGGTCTCCGTACGCGGGTTGGCGACACCGTCCGGAAGGGCGTCGGTGACCGTGGCGCCGGTGGAGGGGTCGGGGCCGGCGTTGGCGACCGTGAGCGTCCACGAGACCGCGGTGCCGGTCACGGCGGTCGCCGGTCCCGACTTGGCCAGCGAAAGGTCGGGGAGCGCGTCGCGGGTGCAGGTGTCGACCGAGGAGCTGTTGTCACCGGAGTCTGGGTCGGCGTCATCGCCTTCGACCACGACCGAGTTCTCGAAGCAGCTCGAGAACTGGTCGGGCGCGTCGGCGGTCACGACGATCTCGTGCGTGCCGCCGTCGGCGAGCGGGTCGACCGCGCAGGTCAGGACGTGGTCCTCGATCGCGCAGCCCGCCGTCTCGGTGCGCGGGTTGGAGACCTCGGGCGGGAGCGTGTCGGTGACCGTCCCGCCGGTGGACGGGTCGGGACCGGCGTTCGTCACCGCGATCGTCCAGCTGACCACGCCGCCGGGATCGACGGTCGGCGGTCCCGACTTCGCGATCGACAGGTCCGCGTCTACGTCGCGCGTGCAGGTCTCGGCCGAGGCCTCGTCGTTGCCGGCGTCCGGGTCCTCGTCGTCGCCCTCGACGGTCACGAGGTTCTGGAAGCAGGTGGAGAACTCGTCGGGCGCGTCTGCGGTGACGACGATCTCATGCGTCTCGTCGACGTCGAGCGGGCCGACCGCGCAGGTGACGACGCCGTCGTCGATCGCGCAGCCGGGGGTCGCCGTCTCCCCGTTGGAGACCGCGCCCGGCAGCACGTCGCGGACCTCCGAGCCGGCGCTCGGGTCGGGCCCGTGGTTGACGACCTCGATCGTCCAGCTGACCTTGCCGCCCGGGTCGACGACCGGGGGACCGGACTTGCTGACGGCGAGGTCGGCCAGCGGGTCGGTGCAGCTGAGGAAGCTCGCCACGTTGTTGTCCAGGT
Source organism: uncultured Thermoleophilaceae bacterium (assembly GCA_964629855.1). GTDB lineage: Bacteria > Actinomycetota > Thermoleophilia > Solirubrobacterales > Thermoleophilaceae > JAAYBF01. The sequence goes on along the minus strand of CAZVRI010000010.1, from coordinate 42,986 downwards.
TGCTGTCGCCCTCGTCGCCGGTGACGGTCGCGACGTTCTCGAAGCAGGTGGAGAACTCGTCGGGCGCGTCTGCGGTCACGACGATCTCATGCGTCTCGTCGACGTCGAGCGGGCCGACCGCGCAGGTCACGACCCCGTCGGCGATCGTGCAGCCGGGGGTGGAGGTCTGCGGATTCGACACCTCGGCGGGCAGCTCGTCGGTGACCGTCGAGCCGCCGCTGGCGAACGGGCCCTGGTTGCGAACGGTCACGACCCAGGCGACCGCGGCGCCCGGCGCGACGACGGCCGGGCCGGTCTTCTCGATCGCCAGGTCGGCGACCGGTGGCGTGCAGCTGCGCGCGGTCGCGGAGTCGTTCTCGGGGACGGGGTCGGCGTCGTCGCCCGCCACGGCGGCGGTGTTCGCGAAGCAGATCGACGGTCCCTCCGGGGCGTTGGCGGTCACCTCGATCTCGTGGCTCTCGCCTACGGCGAGCGGCCCCACGTCGCAGCTGAGCACGCCGTCGTCGATCGTGCAGCCGGGGGTGGAGGTCTGCGGGTTCGACACCTCGTCGGGGAGCTCGTCGGTCACCGTCGATCCGCTGCTGTCGCTCGGACCCTCGTTGGTGACGGCGATCGTCCAGGTCAGCGAGTCGCCGGGCACGACGACCGCCGGTCCGGCCTTGGTCAGCGCGAGGTCGGCTTGGCAGGTGACCGTCACGGTCGTCGGGTCGAGGTGGTCGGGGGTCGTCGGATCGTCCGAGACGAAGGTCAGGGGGTCGCCGCCGTCGTCCTCGAAGGTCGTCCCGGCCTGGTTGTCGAGGCTCCCACCGCAGTCGGCGTCGGAGGCGAGCGCGACCCTGGCCGAGATCGTCGTCGGCAGCGCCGCCGGCGTGCCCGAGATCTCGAGCGTGTCGGTGCCGCCGTATCCGTTGACGGTGCCGAAGGGCGGCGTGACCGTCACGCCGCCCGCTACGTAGGTCATCCCGGCTGGCAGCTCGTCCCGGAAGTCGACCGACCTGCCCGCCAGCCCGCTCCCGCCGAGGCTGTAGGTGTACGTGACCTCGGTTCCCGCGACGGCCGTCCGGGGTGTGGCGTCCTTGGTCAGGGAGACCACGCGGTGCCTGGTCTGGCAGCCATCGCCGCCGGGGCATCCCGAGTACTGGGCCTCGACCACGTTGCCGAGGTCCCCGTCGACCAGCTCCTCGAGCGCCTTGACGGTCACCTCGTAGGCGACCGTGACGGTCTGGTGACGGAAGACGTCGCCCTTGAAAAGGAGCGTGTCGCCGGTCACCGACACGGTGCCCGCGCTCGGCGGGTCGACAGTGGGCCCACCGCTGAGCGTCGCGTCGTCGAGCACGTCGCCGAGGTCGTCGGTGACCTCGATGCCGAAGCCATCGCCCTCGCTCGGGTTCTCGATCTCGATCTCGTAGCGGATCGTCTGGCCAGGGGCTACGAACGACGCGTCCGGCGGGTCGGACGTCTTCGAGACCACCAGCTCCGGGTCGGTGCACTCGACCGGGCAGCCGGTCTCGCCGTCGAGGTCGGTCACCTGCTGCTGGAAGGCGTTCAGTGGACGGTTCGCGCCGTTCGAGCAGCGCAGGTGCGGGTCGGAGAACACCGTCCAGTGCTCGAACTGGTTCGCCGGCACCGTCAGGTCGTCGTTGATGTGGGCTACGTAGTAGCTCTGCTGGTTCCAGACCGGCCTGGTGTTCGCCCACGGGAAGCTGGCGGTCTCGTAGGCGCGCAGGTTGCCGTCGAGGACGTTCGAGCTTCCGTGGCAGTTGACCACGATGCGCGCCTCGCGACTGCCGTCGATGTCGGCGATCACCGGCGTCTCCATTCCGGTACCGGAGCCGCACGCGAAGGTCGTCAGGTTGCGCGTCGCCGGGTTGGCGGGGCTCGGTCCGCCATCGAGGATGCGGATGTTCTGCTCGTCGCGGTAGACGATCTCCTGGCGTCCGTCGTTGTTGAAGTCGAACATCGACATCGACGTGGTCCCGGACCCGTCCGCGGTGGTCAGCGTCCACTCCTCTGTGAGGCGGGCCGCCGGTGTCGCCCCGCCCGGGACGACCTGGAACGCGCGCAGCCGGTTGGTGGTGATCGCGACGATCTCGGGCCGGCCGTCGCCGTCGATGTCGCCGACCATCGGCGGCCCGCCGCGGCTGCCGTTGGCGCCGACCATCTGGCTTCCGGTGCGCAGGCCGAGGATCGCTCCGGTCCGGCCGTCCCAGGCGTAGACGACCGTGGCCGAAGCCTCGTCGCCGAGCCGGCCGGAGACGACCACGTCGGGCGTCCCGTCGATGTTCATGTCGGCGACGGCGGTGTAGCCGTCGCGGACGTTGGAGTTGCTCGGATCGGCCTCGCGCCAGATCGGCATCGAGTTGCCGGCCTCGCCGGCCGGGTTGTCGATCTCGACTTTGTAGACGGCGTTGCCCGCGGCCAGCTCCAGCTTGCCGTCGCCGTCGATGTCCGCCGCCGCGACCTGGCCCCACATGCAACGGGTCTCGCCGGTGCTGAACGCGCAGCCCGACGGCTCGCTGGCCGCCCCGGCCGCGAGCCGCGCTCCGGTGCGCGCGTTGAACACCTGGTTGCCGACGTAGGCCTCGGGCACGCCGTCGCCGTTGAAGTCGGCGATCCCGACGCCGTGGCCGCCGCGCGCGCCGGCCGTCGCGCTGACGGCGGGGACGTGGTCGTAGCGCTGGTCGGAGACCCACATGACCTGCCACTGATCGCTGTCGGAGTCGAACTCGTAGGCGATCAGGCGTCCGGCGACGTCGGCCGCGGTCGGGACTCCGGCCGCGTCGGCGTCGACCTGGCCCTGGCTGTGGCTGGCCGCGCGGAAGACGATCTCGCCGTCGCCGTCGCCGTCCAGGTCGGCGATCGTCGCGACGGCGTGGCTGGTCCAGCTGTAGCGCGGCGTGACGATCGTCTGCAGCAGAGCGCCCGTCGCCCCGTCGAAGACCTGCATGTCACGGGCCAGGCGCCCGCCGTGCACGGTGCCGTCGGTCCTGGTGCGGTTCGACCCGACGACGATCGCCGGCTTGCCGGTGCCGAACAGGTCCCCGACCACCGGCGTCTGGTAGCTGACGGTCGTCGTCCCGGTAGTGCGCCAGGCCTCCTGGATCGTGAAGTCGGTCGCCGGGGGCGTGTCGTTGAACGGGCAGCTGGAGAAGACGTCGCCGAGCCCGCCGGTGTCGTCGTCGGGCGCCGCGCAGGTCAGTTCGGCGCTCTCGCTCGGGGCCTGGATGCCGGTCAGCGAGGTGAAGTTCGAGGCTCCGTTGGTGACGGTCCCGACACGCGTCGCCGCGAGCTGGACGGCGATCGTGCACTGGGGTTGCCCGAAGCCGACCGTCCCGCTGGCCTGGATCGAGGTGGCGCCGAGCGGCGCGGTCACCGTCGTCGCCGAGCAGGTCGTCGAGTGCGCGACGCTCGCCACGCTGAGGCCGGCGTCGAGCGAGTCGGTGAACGACCAGCTGTGGGGCTGGAGGTCCGGGTTGTCGATCGTGAAGGTGAGGGTCGTCGTGTCGCCGAGAGTGACCGAGTCCGGCGAGAACCCCTTCGCGACCTGGGGCGTCTGGGCGCTTGCCGGCGCGCCGAGCAGAAGCAGCACCGCGACGGCGGCCACGAGCGCACCCGCGAGGCGGACGGAGTTTCGCGACCGGGGTCGGCGCGGCACCGCGTGGGTGTTGTTCACTCTGCTGGCTCCTTGTTGCCTGGTGCGCGACGGCTGACCCCTCGCGGCCCCTTGATCGGCCACTGGCACCGATGGCTTGAGCCCCGCCAGCCTGGTCACACTGGCATATGGTCCCGACGGACCCGCGGACGGCCGTTACGCTCCCCGGAGAATGCGGGGGCAACCACTGGACCAGGCGCGCTTTCCCCGCTGGGGAGCGGGCGACGGCGGCTACGAGAGCTTCTACCTGAAGGCCAGCCACCCGGACGAGCCGCTCTCGATCTGGATCCGCTACACCGTCCACAAGCGGCCAGGCGCGGCGGCGCGGGGCTCGCTGTGGATGACGCTGTTCGACGCCCGTGCCGGCGGGCCGTGGGCGACCAAGGCGTCGACCGCCGACGTGGGCGCCGCGCCCGGCGAGCACATCCGCGTCGGGGAGGCCGTCCTGGCGCCCGGCCGAGCGTTCGGCGCGGTGCCGGGGGAGGCCAGCTGGGAGCTGGCGTTCGAGTCCGCCGAGCCCGAATTTCGCCACCTGCCGGCCCGCTGGATGTACCGCGCGCCGCTGCCGCGGACGAAGCTGCTAAGCCCGTACCCGGACGCGCGCTTCAGCGGGCGCGTGACCGCCGGCGGCCGTGAGGTTGACATAACCGGTTGGCGGGGGATGGTCGGGCACAACTGGGGGGCCCAGCACGCCGAGCGCTGGATCTGGCTGCACGGGGCCGGTTTCGAAGGCCGCCAAGACGCCTGGCTCGACGCCGCCCTCGGGCGGATCCAGGTCGGCCGATGGACGACTCCGTGGGTCGCCAACGGCGTACTGTCGCTCGGTGGGATCCGTCACCGGCTCGGCGGACTGGGCTCCGTGCGGCGCACGGAGGTCGCGGAGCGCCCTGACGGCGCGACGTTCACGCTGGCCGGCGACGAGATAACCGTCCAGGGCCAGGTCGGCGCCGACCGCAGGGACTTCGTCGGCTGGATCTACGCGGATCCCGACGGCTCCGAGCACGACACCGTCAACTGCTCGATCGCCAACCTCGTCCTGACCGTCTCGCGGCCCGCGCAGTCGCCGCTGACGCTCCAACTCGCCTCGACGGCGGTCTACGAGCTTGGAATGCGCGAGCGGGACCACGGAATGGCCATTCAGCCCTTTCCGGACGGCTGAAAAGCCAATGCTCGATAACGGGAATTATGTGAACTCAGATATCGAATCGCGGCCAGGAGCGCCGGTCTGACCGTCGCAGTCTCCACCGCCGAGCACTTCGAGCTGGTCGTGTTCGGGCTGCTGGTTGCCGTCGCCGCCCTAGCGGTCGTCGCGCGGCTGGTGCATGTGCCGTATCCGATCCTGCTGGTGATCGGCGGGCTCGCGATCGGGTTCATCCCGGACTTCCCGGAGATCGAGCTCGATCCGGACCTGGTACTGCTCGTCTTCCTGCCGCCGCTGCTCTACGCGGCCGCGTTCTTCTCGAACCTGCGCCAGCTGCGCGCCAACGCGCGCCCGATCGGGCTGCTGGCGATCGGGCTGGTCGTCATCACGATGCTCGCGGTCGCCGCGGTGGCCCACTGGGTGATCGGCCTCGACTGGCAGGTCGCGTTCGTGCTCGGCGCGATCGTCTCGCCTACCGATGCAGTTGCGCCCGCAACGATCCTGCGCCGGCTCGGCGTGCCGCGCCGTGTCGTGTCGATCGTCGAGGGCGAGAACCTGACCAACGACTGGACGGCGCTGGTCGCCTACAAGTTCGCGATCGCCGCCGTTGTGACCGGCACGTTCTCGCTCGCCGAGGCCGGCCCGGAGTTCATCCTGACCGGCGTCGGCGGCGTGGCGATCGGCGTAGCCGGCGGCCTCGCGATCGCCGCGGTGCGCAAGCGGCTCGACGACCCGCCGACCGAGATCACGATCTCGCTGCTGACGCCGTACGCCGTCTACCTGCCGGCCGAGGAGCTCGGCCTCTCGGGTGTGATCGCGGCAGTCACCGTCGGCGTCGTGCTCGGCTGGCGCGCCTCCGAGCTGACCAACCACACGACGCGCCTGCAGGCGTTCGCGGTCTGGGAGATCCTCCAGTTCCTGCTCAACGCCGTCCTGTTCGTGCTGATCGGGCTGCAGATGCACGTCGCGCTCGACGCGCTCGAGGGGCGCGACGACGGCGAGCTGCTCGGCTACGCCGTGCTGGTCTCGGCGGTCGTGATCGCCGTGCGGATCGCCTGGGTGTTCGCGCTGAGCTTCCTCGACCGCGGCGTACGGCGCGAGATCGCCGGCTCGGCCGGCGACGGCGACGGCTGGAAGGAGGTCGCGCTGGTCGCCTGGTCGAGCATGCGCGGCGCCGTCTCGCTCGCCGCGGCGCTCGCGATCCCGCTCCAGACCGACGCCGGCGCGCCATTCCCGGAGCGCGACCTGATCCTCTTCCTGACCTTCTCGGTGATCATCGCGACGCTGGTCCTCCAGGGCCTCGCCTTCCCCGCGGTGATCCGTGCGCTCGACCTCGACGAGGACACCTCCGACGCCGACGAGGAGCTGACCGCGCGGATCGAGATCGCCTACGCCGCGCTCGACCGGATCGAGCAGCTCAGCGAGGAGGAAAGGGTGCCGGCTGACACCGTCGAGCGCGTCCGCGCGATGTACGACTATCGCCGCCGGCGCTTCAGCTCGCGGCTGGACGACCACGCGCCCGAGGACGAGTTCGACTACGAGCGGCGCGCCACGCTCTACCGGCACGTGATGAACGAGGTGATCGACGCCCAGCGCACCACGCTGCGCGGCCTACGCGACAGCGGCCAGATCACCGACGAGGTCCGGCGCACCGTGGAGCACGAGCTCGATCTAGAGCAGGCGCGGCTGCAGCGCAGCGACGCGCCGGCTCAGGAGCCGCGCTCGGCGACCAGCAGCGCCTGAGTCGCGCGTCCGATCATGCCGCGCCGGTCGTGGATGGCGCTGTCGCAGAAGCCGACCCCGCTGGGCTCCGCGTAGCTCACGGCGTCGAGGCCGATCCACTCCCCCTCCGGCAGCCGCCGCAGGTTCACCGTCAGGTCGGTGTTTATGAAGATGTAGCGCCGGTAGTCGAGCGGGGCGCTCACGCCGTTGCCGGAGTCCGCGGCGGCCAGCAGGCGGTCGCGCGGCGTCGGCTCCTCCCCCTCGATCAGCGGAACCCGCATCCGCAGCCAGGCACGCGCCGGCCCGGCCTCGACGAAGCCGCCTTCGACGAATCGGACCTCCATCCCGACGTGGTAGCCGGCCTCCCACGGCACCGGGAAGAACGCCTCGGCCGCCGCCGTTTCGGGACCGGGCAGCGCCGGCGGCTCGGGCGACGCCGTGTCGATCTCGACGTCGGCGGTGCGGATCCGCCAGGCGCGGGCGCGGATCACGGCCTCTCCCTCATGCAGCAGCGTCCCTTCGAGCATCTCCACATTGCGTCCCGGCCGGACGATCTCGGTTCGGGTCTCGAGCCGCGCGATCGGCACCGGCCGCACGATCTCGTAGGTCACCCGCACCAGCTGCGCGGCCTCGATCGCGCCGGCGAGGTCGAGCGCCCGGCCGAGCAGCGCGCACGGCGGGCCCGCATGCTGGCTCTGCTCGTCCCAGGGGCCGCGCGTCAGCTCTGAAGCGAGGAAACCCTCGCCGTCAGGGGTGTAGAACGCCTCGGACACGGCGGCGATCCTACGCATACCCGCCCACCGGCCACATATCGCGGGGGTCTTGGGGGCGCGAGCCCCCAGTCAAATACACTCCCCGGCCGTGGCCAAGCAGAGGCAACAGAAGATGCAGCAGGTCCAGGTCGGCTCGCTCGCGGCGATCCAGCTCCTGGAGGACCGGACCGACGAGCAGCTGATCAGCGAGTCCAAGCACCGCGTCGCAGCCAAGGCGCTGCTCGCCGCGCGCGCCGCCGAGCGCTACGACGCCGCCACGGCACGCAAGTACTTCAACGAGGCGCTTTCCGGCTGCCATCCGCAGGAGCGCCCAGCGCTGCGTCAGATGATGGCCGCGTCGATGGCGCTCGCCGAGCGCCGTCCCGACGACCTCAAGGCCGCCGTCGAGAAGCTCGGCCAGGCGCCGCCGTCGGGCCGCCAGCTCTTCATGCTGCGGATGATGGGCCTGATCGCCCCCGCCGCCAGCGCCGGCGTGATGGCACGCGTCCGCGGCATCCTGATCCTCGTCCTGATCGTCATCGCGATCCTCGCGATCGGCTTCGGCCTCGCCAAGCTGATCGCGCTGCCGTTCGGCGGCGTCGGAACGATCGGCGGCCTGCTGCTCGGCCTGATCATCGTCGCCGCCGTGCTCGGCGGCCTGGCCCTCTTCGGCCGCCGCCGGCAGGCGAAGGCCGCCGCCGCACGCGCCGGCGGCTGATAACCCTGCTGCGGTACTCGCCGGACCTCGCTCCCGCTAGCTGCGACGTGCAGCTGTAGGACCGGTCCGCCTGCGCCCTCCGCTTTAGCTCTCGGTGAAGGTCGCCTTCTCGATCACGACGGGGCGCGACGGCTGCTCGCTGGGCGTGCCGAGCGCCTCGATCCGCATCACTGTGTCCATGCCCTCGGTGACCTTGCCGACGATCGCGTACTCGGGCGGCAGGCCGGCGTCCTGCGCGGTGACGACGTAGAACTGGCTCCCTGAGGTGCCGGGCTTCTCGGCCGCGGTCTTGGCCATCGAGACGACGCCCTGCGTGTAGGTGGCCGTGGCGGGCGGCTTGTCGACGGTCTGGTATCCGGGCCCGCCCGTTCCCGTGCCGGTCGGATCGCCGCCCTGGATCACGAAGCCGGGAACGATGCGGTGGAAGACCGTGTCGTCGTAGAAGCCGCTCTCCGCAAGCGCGGCGAACGAGGCAGCGGTGTTCGGCGCGCCCTTGACGTCGAGCGTGACGGTGAAGTCACCGCAGCTCGTCTTGAAGGTGACGGTGTTGGTCTTGGCCGCGTCGAGCTTGTCGGTCGGCTTCTTCGCGCCGCCGTCGGGCTTCGGTGCCGGCGCCTCGACCTGTGCGCACTTCTGGTCGCTTTGGGCGGCCGTCTCCGCTCCCCCGCCGGACTTGGCGGCGGTATCGGAGTCGTCGTCGCCGCAACCGGCGACGAAGAGGGCGGCGAGCAGGGCTATGAGGACCATCGGCGTACGGATCACGGAGCCGACACTAACCGTCTCTAGAGTTGCGAGGCGCCAATGAACCTCTCCCCCCTCCTCCAGCGCTACGACCAGGTCATCCTCGATCTCGACGGCTGCGTCTGGATCGGCGACGAGGCGGTGCCGGGCTCGCCGGAGGCGATCGCCGCGCTGCGCGAGGCCGGCAAGCGGGTCGCGTTCGCCACCAACAACTCCTGGCACCCCGCCGAGGACCAGGTCGCACGGCTGTGGGGCCACGGCATCCAGGCGTCGCTCAGCGACGTCGTCACCGTCGGCGGTGCGATGCAGCATCTGCTCAACGAGACGCGCCAGGGCCGAAGTGCGTTCGTGATCGGTGGCGAGTCGCTGCACGCCAATGTCGCCGACGCAGGACTAACGGTCCTCAACGGGACCGAGCAGGCCGAGCACGCCGAGGTCGTGGTCATGGGTGGCACCGACACCGTCACCTACGACGACCTGCGCGTCGCGACACTGGCCGCCCGCCGCAGCGGCGACCTGCTCGCCACCGCCCGCGACCCCACGCTGCCGATGCCAGGCGGTCACTGGCCGGGAACCGGCGCATTGCTGGCAGCCGTCGAGACAGCCTCCGGAATCACCGGCCAGATCGTCGGCAAGCCCCAGCCCCAGCTCTTCTACACGGCGCTCGACCGTCTCGGCGAAGGCCGCACGCTCGCCGTCGGCGACCGTCTCGACACCGACATCGCAGCCGCCACATCCGCCGGCCTCGACGCCGCGCTGGTGCTCAGCGGGGGCATGACCCCCGACGAGGCCCAAGTCGCCGCTGCCGCCGACGGGGCACCCCAGCCGATCACGATCGCTCCCGACCTCCACACGCTCGTCCTCGGCGGCTGACCCGTCCACCAGCACGGTCGGTCGAGCCGGGGAAGATGGGTGTCCCAGCAGCGGTTCCCAAGCGGATGGGACATCCATCTTCCCCCGGCTTACCGCGCGCATCGTCCATCGCGTACCTCCCCCGACAGCGCCCATAGACTGCCGCCCGTGAGTCGCCGCTACGCAGTCATCTGCAACCCGGTCGCCGGCGGCGGGCGGGGCCGCAAGCGGCTGCCGCTCGCGGTCGCGGAGCTGGTGCGCCTGGGCGCCGAGCACCGCGTCGTCGAGACGCGCGACATCGAGCATGCGCGCGCCGAGGCGCGGGCGGCTGTCAGCGCCGGTGAGGACGTGATCGCGATCGGCGGTGACGGGCTGCTGCGCCCGATCGCGGCCGAGCTGCGCGGTAGCGACTCGGTACTCGCGATCGTGCCCGGGGGCCGTGGCAACGACCTCGCCCGCGTGCTCGAGATCCCGACCGACACCGCGGCCGCGACGCGGATCGCCGTCGAGGGACGCGAGTGGCAGATGGACATGGCGACCGTCGACGGCGAGCCCTACCTCGGCATCGCCAGCTTCGGCTTCGATTCCGACGCCAACCGGATCGCCAACGAGGCGCGTCTCGTCAAGGGCAACGTCGTCTATCTCTACGCGGCGTTGCGGGCCCTGCTCGGTTGGCGCGACGCCAACTTCACGCTGACTATCGACGGAGAGCGCCACGAGGTGTCCGGCTACTCGGTCGGCGTCTGCAACTCGCGCGCCTACGGTGGTGGTATGTACGTCGCCCCGCACGCGGAGCTCGACGACGGCATGGTCGACGTGCTCGCGCTCGGCGCGATCTCCAAGCCGCGCTTCCTGTTCGGCCTGATGCCGAAGGTCTTCAAGGGCACTCACCTGTCGGAGCCCGCCGTGCGGGCTTGGCGGGGCAAGACGATCGAGCTCGCGGCGGATCGCCCGTTCACGATCTACGCCGATGGCGACCCGATTGGCGACGTGCCGGCGCGCGTCGAGGTCGAGCCGCGCTGCCTACGCGTGATCGTCCCGCGCTGATGTTCGGCCTCTGGCGCCAGCTCGCCCGTCTCGTGCGCGCGCTCAGCCGCCGGCTCGGACGCGGCGGCGGCACGACGCTGCCCGGCCGCCTGCTGCTGCGTGTCAGCCCGGGTGCGCTCGACCGGATGGGCAAGGAGCTCGACGACGGCGCGGCGGTCGTGTCCGCGACCAACGGCAAGACGACGACGTCAGCCATGGTCGCGGCGATCCTCGAACGCTCCGGGGAGCGCATCGTCCACAACAGCGCCGGCTCGAACATGGGCTGGGGTGTCGCGACGGCGCTGCTCGACGCCCGTCGCGGGCGCGGCCAGCTCGGCCTGTTCGAGGTTGACGAGGCCTGGCTGCCGCAGGTCGCGGGCGCTCTGCATCCGGGCACATACCTGCTGGCGAACCTCTTCCGCGACCAGCTCGACCGCTACGGCGAGCTCGAGACGCTCGCCGACGGCTGGGCGGGCCTCGTCGCCGAGCAGGATGGCAAGGCGCGCTTCGTGCTCAACGCCGACGACCCGCTCGTCGCGGACCTCGGTCGCGGCCGCGAGGGCGTCGTCTACTTCGGTGTCGAGGACGACTCGCAGGCGCTGCCCGAGCTGCAGCACGCGGCGGACTCGAAGCACTGCCGCAACTGCGGCACGTCCTACGTCTACGACGCGATCTACCTCGGCCACCTCGGCCGCTACCACTGCCCCGGCTGTGGCCGGTCCCGCCCCGAGCCGACCGTCGTGGCGACCCGGGTTGCGCTCGACGGAATGAGCTCGGCCGACGTCACCCTGCGCACACCGGCGGGCACGATCGACTTCCGACTTCCCCTCCCTGGCCTCTACAACGTCTACAACGCCGTCGCGGCGGCCGCCCTTGCGCTCGACCTCGGCGCTTCGCTCGACGACGTCGAGCAGGCCCTCGCCGGCTTCGGCGGCGCGTTCGGCCGCGTCGAGACGATCGCCGTCCCCCACCCCGCCGGCGGCGAGCGCCCGGTCTCGATCCTGCTGATCAAGAACCCGGCCGGCGCCAACGAGGTCCTGCGCACGCTGACGCTCGCCGGCGAGCCGATCGACCTCTGGATTGCGCTCAACGACAAGATCGCCGACGGCCGCGACGTCTCCTGGATCTGGGACGCGGACTTCGAGCTGCTGGCCGGCCACGTCCGCCGGGTCGTCTGCTCGGGCACTCGTGCCGAGGAGCTGGCGCTGCGGCTGAAGTACGCCGGCATCGCGGCTGAGACCGCCGTCGATCGCGATCTCGGCGTCGCGCTCGACGGAGCGGTGGCCGCCGGCGATCCCGGCCAGCCGCTCTATGCCCTGCCGACCTACACCGCGCTGATCGAGCTGAGGGATCTACTCAGTGGCCGCGGCCTCGCGGACCGATGGGCCGGTTGAGTCCCGACTTCATCTTCGGCTACGGGTCGCTGGCACGCGACCTCCTGACCGAGGTCGAGGTCAAGCGGCTGCACGGCTACCGGCGCGTCTTCGGAGTCGCCGCCGACAACTCCGAGGCGATCGCCGGTTACAAGCGCTACCGGCTACCTGGCGACAGCATCTACCCCGACGTCTACGTCGCCTTCCTCGACATCGTCGAGGCTCCGGACACCGTCGTCAACGGAGTGCTGGCGCGGGTCGATCCGGGCGATCTCGCCGACCTCGACCGGCGTGAGCGCAACTACGATCGGATCGACGTGACGGCCGCGCTCGACAACCCGCCGGACGGCCGCGTCTGGGCCTATACGGGCTCTCCCGACGGGCGTGCGCGGTTGGAGGCCGGCATCGCGGCCGGCACAGCCGTCGTTCAGCGGAGCTATCTCGACCACGTCCACGACGGCTTCCGCCGGCTCGGCGACGCCGAGTACGAGCACTTCGTGGCGACCACCGAGCTCGACAGCCTGCCGCTGGCGGACCTCGAGCGCGTCGATCTGCGACCTGAGGAGCGGTGCCGATGACCGCCGCCAGCATGGCGACCGACGAGGCGGCCTGGCACGACGTCGAGTGCGGCTCCTACACGGCGGACTTCCCGCTCTGGCGCGAGCTGGCGCAGCAGCGCGGCGGGCCGATCCTCGACATCGGCTGCGGCACGGGCCGGGTCGCGCTCGAGCTGGCGGCAGCCGGCCATGAGGTCATCGGTCTCGACGCCGACCAGCCGCTGGTCACGGCGCTCAACGTGCGCGCGGCAAAGGCCGGCATTCCCGCCAGCGCCCTGCGGGCCGACGCGCGCAGCTTCACGCTCGAGCGCCGCTTCCCGCTGGCGATCGTCCCGATGCAGGTCGCCCAGCTGCTCGGGGGGCCGCCCGGACGGGCGACGATGCTCGCCACCCTGGCGCGCCACCTGGAGCCGGGAGGCCTGATCGCGCTAGCGATCGCCGACCCGTTCGACGCGGTCGAGCCAGGCGAGTCGCGGCCGCCGCTTCCCGACGTCCTCGAGATCGACGGCTGGGTCCTCTCGTCGACGCCGGTGGCCGTTCGCGACCAGGGCGACGCCGTGGCGATCGACCGCATCCGCGAGGCGGTCTCGCCGGACGGCGACCTGACCGAGGAGCTGTCCTCGATCACGCTCGACGACTGCGCCCCTGCGACGCTCGAGGACGAGGGCCGCGCCGCCGGACTGACCGTGCTCCCGGCGCGCCAGGTCCCTCCCACCGTCGACTACGTCGGCAGCACCGTCGTCATGCTGGAGGCACCGCGATGACCTCCCCCACGCTGCGCGTCTGCGCGCTCTACCCCGAGCTGATGAACATCTACGCCGACCGCGGCAACATCGCGGTCCTGCGCGCCCGCTGCGAGTGGCGCGGCATCGGCTTCGAGCTCGCTTCCTCGAGCCTCGGCGATCCGCTCGACGCGGCCGCCCACAACCTCTTCTACATCGGCGGCGGCCAGGACCGCGACCAGGCCGCCGTCGCCGCCGACATGGTCGCCACCAAGCGCGACGCCCTCCACTCCGCGCGGGACGACGGCGCCGTCGTCCTTGCCGTCTGCGGTGGCTACCAGCTGCTCGGCCACAGCTACCAGCTCGGCGACGAGGAGCTGCCGGGAGTCGGCCTCGTCGACCTGAAGACCGTCCGCGAGGACGGCCCGCGCCTGATCGGCAACTGCGCGATCGAAGCCGACTTCGGCAACGGCCCCCAGACGATCGCCGGCTTCGAGAACCACGGCGGCCGCACCTACCTCGGCCCCGGCGAGCAACCGCTCGGCCGCGTCCTCTCAGGCCACGGCAACAACGGCAAAGACGGATTCGAGGGCGTCCACTCCCACAACGTCATCGGCACCTACCTCCACGGCCCCCTCCTCCCCAAGAACGTCTGGCTGGCCGACCGCCTGATCGAGCTCGCCCTCGACATCGACCTCCAACCCCTCCCAGGCGACGAAGTCGAGGCCGCCGCCCACGCCTCCGCCCGCCGCGCCGCAGGCGTCTGACCGCCTTCACAGCAGTCCAGTGACCTCGTGCGCGGAGTCCAGGCGCTCGTAGTCGCGCTTCCACGCTGCACGGGCCGAGTCCCATTGCCAGCCCCCGCCGGCCAGTGCGTCGATCCACCAGCTGACCATCTCGCCAAACGACCGTGCCCCGGGCCGTTGCATGTCCTCTGGCTGCGAGTCGTGCGTGTGCGCATAGTAGATCGGCGACAGCGCTCCGTCTGGAACGGAGCAGTCGCAGAGGATCGGGCCCGAGCTTCGGGTGATCGGGAAGTACGCGGCCGGCCTGAACGGCTCGGGATCGCCCTCGACCTCCGTGAAGATCTTCCTGTCCATCAGGTAGGCCTCAACCGCATCGCGCAACGGCATGTACTCCAGACCCGGCCCAAGAGCTCGCTCTGGGGTCGGCCCGCCGTCGGGACGCCACGGAACTCCATCGTGCCAACCCCACCAGGCACGCGCCTCAACGGGCAGACGCAACCCCAGCGGCGACATGATCTCGCTCATCTCGTCTTCCGTCAGTCCAGGCGCGAGGTGGTCGACGATGGGCACGCCCCGGGCCGCCCACTGGGCTTCCAGCCTCGCAAGTAGCGCAGAGTCCAACCGCGGGACTACGTTGTCGGTGGAGTTCAGTTGCACTAAGGGTGGAATTCCAGAAAGCGGTTCCGACCTGGATTCGCTCTAAGCCGTAGTACCCAACACCCGCAATAGCTCCGACATCGAGGTCTTGCCGGCGCGGACTTTGGCGAGGCCGTCGTCGCGGAGGCGGCGCATGCCTTGTTGGACGGCGACGGCGGCGATGGCCTCGGCGGACTGCTTCTCGACGATCAGGGCGCGGATCTCGTCGGTGATCTCCATCAGCTCGTAGAGGCCGACTCGGCCGCGGTAGCCGGTCTGTGCGCAGCGGACGCAGCCGTCGCCGGCGTCGTAGGCGGTGAAGGGCTCGCTTGCGCTGGTGAAGCCGTTCTCGATGAGCGCGTCGGTGGTGATGTCGGTCTCGACGCGGCAGTTCTCGCAGAGGCGGCGGGCGAGGCGCTGGGCGAGGACGCAGCTGATGCCCGAGGCGACGAGGAAGGGCTCGATGCCCATCTCGATCAGGCGGGCGACGCTCAGCGGCGCGTCGGTGGTGTGCAGCGTCGAGAGGACGAGGTGGCCGGTGAGCGCGGACTGAATCGCGATCTGGGCGGTCTCGCGGTCGCGGATCTCGCCGACCATCATCACGTCTGGGTCGGCACGCATCATCGAGCGCAGGCCGGCGGCGAAGTCGAGCCCGATCTTCGGGTTGACCTGGATCTGCTTGATCCCCGCGAGCTCGTACTCGACCGGGTCCTCGATCGTGATCAGCGTCCGGTCCGGGGTGTTCAGCTCGCTCAGCGCCGCGTAGAGAGTCGTCGACTTGCCGGAGCCCGTCGGGCCGGTCGCGAGCAGGCAGCCGTGCAGCTGCGAGATCGTCGAGCGCAACCGGTCGAGGTCGTCCGGCTCGAGGCCGAGATGGTCGAAGTCGAGCATGCCGCGGCCCTTGTCGAGCACGCGCATCACGACGGACTCGCCGTGGACGGTCGGCAGCGTCGCGACGCGGATGTCGACGACGCGGTTGTCGACGGTCAGGCCGATGCGACCGTCCTGGGGCATCCGCCGCTCGGCGATGTCGAGGTTGGCCATGATCTTGACGCGCGATACGAGCCCGGAGACCATCGCCTTCGGCACGGTCGTCGACTCGCTGACGACGCCATCGACGCGCAGCCGCACGCGCATCGCGCCGGCCTCGCTGTCGAAGTGGATGTCGGAGGCGCCGCGCTCGACGGCCTCCGCGACGATCGAGTGGACGAGCTTGACGACGGGGGCATCATCGGCCGAGTCGCGGAGGTCGATGACCTCGGCCTCGGGCTGCTCCTCGACCTCGGCGACGGCGCTGTCGAGCCGTGTCAGGCGGCCGAGCAGCAACTCGATGTCGTCATCGGTCGCGACGACGAGCCGGACGTCGTAGCCGGTCATCATCGCCAGATCGTCGGCCGTGAGGATGTTCGACGGATCGGAGGTCGCGACGATCAGCGTGCGCTCGTCGGCGAAGGCGATCGGGACCGCCCGGTGACGGCGGAGGACCGAAGGGTCGACCAGCGAGGTCGCGGTCGGGTCGATGTTCGCGACGTTGAGGTCGACGTGCTCGACGCCGTAGCGCTCACCGACGGCCCGCGCGAGCTGATCCGCGGTCACGGTGTCGCTCGCGAGCAGCGTGCGCCCTGTCGTGGAGCCGGTGGTGCGCGCCTCCTCGACCGCGCGCTCGACGGCCTCGCGGCTGGCGAAGCCGAGTGCGACGATCACGTCGCCGATCCGCTTGGCGCCACCTCCGCGCTGCATCGGCGGCGTGAAGCCGGCTAGAACGGGACTGGATTGATCGGCAGTGGCTCCTGACACCGTTCGGGTATCGGCAGCGGACGGCGATTGTTGAGCGGGTGAACCTCAGCGCCCAGTGGAGCCGAAGCCGCCGTTGCCGCGGACGGTCTCGTCGAGGCTGTCGACCTCGACCAGCTCCGGCGCCTCGTGGGCGACGATCACCAGCTGCGCGATCCGGTCGCCGGGCGCGACCTCGAAGCTCGCTTCGGGGTCGGTGTTCAGCAGCAGCACGCGCAGCTCGCCGCGGTAGCCGGCGTCGATCAGGCCGGGTGCGTTGACGAGCGATATCCCGTGGCGGGCGGCCAGTCCAGAGCGCGGCAGCACCAGTCCGGCATGGCCCTCGGGGATCGCGACCGCCACGCCGGTACCCACGCTGGCGCGCCCACCCGGCGGCAGCGTCGCGGCCTCCGACGCGCGCAGGTCGTAGCCGGCGTCGTCGTCGTGGGCGCGGGTCGGTGCGGCGGCGGTCTCGGTCAGCCGCGCGAAGCGCAGCCTCATCCGGCGCCGTTCGACGAGGCGGCGCCGTCGGATTCGAAGCGCTCGAAGCGCGACGCCGCGCTGACTGGCACCCGCGCACGCACACGGACACCTTCCGCGGTGTCCTCGCGCTCCATCTCGCCTGCGAGGTCGTGCAGCTCCGACAGGCGTCCGCCCTCCTCGTAGGGCACCAACAGGTCCATCGGCCGCAGACTAGACAAAAAGCGGGCCTCGATCGCCTCACGCAGATGCTCCAGTCCCTCCCCTGTCTCGGCCGACACCTGCACCGCCTGCGGGAACCGGAAGCTCAGCTCGCGACGGCGCTCCTCGTCGAGCAAGTCGACCTTGTTGAGCGCGAACAGTCGCGGCCGCTCGCCGGCGCCGATCTCCGCGAGCACGGACTCGACGGCCTCCAGCATCTCCGCCAGCTCCTCCTCAGGCGCCGACGCGTCGGCCACGTGCAGCAGCAGATCCGCCTCGAGTGCCTCCTGCAACGTCGCCCCGAAGGCGTCGACGAGCTGATGCGGCAGCTTGCGGATGAAGCCGACCGTGTCGGTCAGCAAGTAGGTCCGTCCCGCGATCTCGAACGAGCGCGTCGTCGGATCGAGCGTGTGGAAGAGCCGGTCGCGGACACCGACCTCGGCACCCGTCAGCGCGTTGAGCAGCGTCGACTTGCCGGCGTTGGTGTAGCCGGCGAGCGCGACGGTCGGCAGCGCGGCGCGGTCGCGCTCGCGGCGCATCACCTGACGCGTGCCGTGCTGGTGGTCGAGCCGGCGCTTGAGCGCGCTGATCCGGTCGCGCGCGAGCCGGCGGTCTGTCTCGATCTGGCTCTCGCCCGGCCCCCTGGTGCCGATTCCGGCGCCGAGGCGCTCCAAGTGGGTCCACAGGCCGCGCATGCGCGCGAGGTTGTACTCGAGCTGCGCAAGCTCGACCTGGAGCATGCCCTCGGCGCTGTGGGCATGGTCGGCGAAGATGTCGAGGATGATCGCCGTGCGGTCGATCACCGGCACACCGACGGCCTGCTCGAGGTTGCGCTCCTGGCGCGGCAGCAGCTCGTCGTCGCAGGCGACGAGGTTGGCGTCGGCGTCCTTGACCGCCTGCTTCAGCTCGGCGAGCTTGCCCTTGCCGAAGTAGCGGTCTGGATCGGGCTCCGGCCGCTTCTGCGTCATCTCGCCCACGACCGCCGCGCCGGCGGTCCGCAGCAGCTCGCGCAGCTCGCCGAGATCGGCCTCGTCGGGCCCGGCGGCGATGCACAGCGCACGCTGACGTGCGCGCGGCGTTCGCTGGCCCTCGCCGTAGCGGCTCTGGCCGGTGCGTCCGTTGCGTCCTCGATCCATCCATCGACCAGTCTAGGCGCTGGTTAGGATCGCCCGATGAAGATCTTTGTGACGGGAGGGACGGGGTTCATCG
The DNA here is from genome assembly GCA_964629855.1 of uncultured Thermoleophilaceae bacterium. GTDB lineage: Bacteria > Actinomycetota > Thermoleophilia > Solirubrobacterales > Thermoleophilaceae > JAAYBF01. The sequence goes on along the minus strand of CAZVRI010000010.1, from coordinate 24,685 downwards.
GCGGGCATGTGGTGCGCCAGCTGCGATTGCGGGGTGACGACGTCGTCGTGCTCGTGCGCTCGCCCGAGAAGGCGACCACTCTGCGTGAGCTGGGCTGCGAGCTGGTCGAGGGCGACCTGTCCGACGCCGCGGCGATCGCGCGCGGTCTGGAGGGCGCCGATGCGGCGATCCATGCCGGCGCGGTCTACAAGGTCGGCATCCCGAAGTCCGAGTACCCCGCGATGTTCGAGGCCAACGTCGCCGGCACCGAGCGTGTGCTCGACGCTGCCGTCTCGGCCGGTGTGTCGAAGATCGTCTACGTCTCGACCTGCGCTGTCTTCGGCAACACCGACGGCAAGGTGGTCGAGGAGGGCTTCAAGCGCGACAGCCCGTTCCCGAGCGAGTACGAGCGCACCAAGACGCTCGCTCACGAGCTTGCCGAGGACCGGATCGCCGGCGGCGCGCCGATCGTGATCGTCCAGCCCGGCGGCGTCTACGGCCCGGACGACCACTCCGAGGTCGGCAACATGATCGAGCAGGCCCGCACCGGCAAGCTGCCCGCGAAGATGTTCCCCGACGCCGGCTTCATGTTCTGCCACGTCGAGGACATCGCCGCCGGGATCGTCTTGGCACTCGACAAGGGGACGGTCGGCGAGTCCTACGTCCTCTCCGCGGAGCAGTCGACGATCGGCGACCTGATCGACAAGGTCGCCGCGATCGCGGGGCGCAAGCCGCCGCGCTTCACGATGCCCGGCTTCGTCCTCAAGGCCTCCGCCCCATTCGGTCCGCTCGTCGGTCCCCTGCTCGGCTTCCCGCCCAACCTCCGCGAGCTGATCGCCAGCTCCGACGGCGTCACCTACTGGGCAACCGACGCCAAGGCCCGCCGCGAGCTCGGCTTCGCCCCACGCGACCTCGACACCGGCCTGCGCGACACGCTCCCAGCGGCCTGACCGTCGGCTCATAACCCGAAGGTCGCCGGCGGCGGCTCCTCACCTGGGCCATGTCTCTTCCAAGGCGCCACCCGGCACCAACTGGGCCCAACGGTCGGCGGCGGTGCGTAGGCGTGCACACGCCCGGTCAAGCGCGGCTTGGGTCACGGTGTCAGACCACCAGCGGCCTCCCAAGGTGCGCTTGATCGCGTGGGGCTCCGCGGGGATCTTGTCCGAGCACACGTCGCAGACCGCTCGAGTCAGCATCTCTGCCTGCATGATCCGGTCGCCGGCTTCAACGACTACGGCGCGGCCGCGTTCGGTGGCGTGGGGCGCTTGACGGCCGGCGATCACCCTGGCGTGCCTGAACATCCCGCCCTGCACCAGCACCCCCCACACCCCGTGTCGCAGTGCGAGCTCATCCTCGACGATCAGGTGGGCGAGGTCGTGAGGAACCTCCGCCCCGTGGCGAGACCCGAGCTTGTTGTAGCTGCCGCCTTCGAGGGCAACGGCGATCCCGTCGGGACGGTGCAGCACGGATTCGTACCGGCGAGTCTCCTTCTTCAGGAACTCGATTCGCACCGTCGCGTGCCCCACGGCTGGACCCTATTCGAGCCCGCAGCGGGCTGAGCTTCGGGCTCTACCCCGGGCGCTTGACGATGTTGTGAACTTCGATCATCTCCGGCTCGCCGGGCTCGATGCCAACCTCTGAGAGCACTGGCATGAGGCGCTCGCCGAATGCAGAGAGCTGCTCCTCTGAGTCCCAGATCTCACTGACGCGGAGCTTGCCCTCCGTGCCGAAGCAGACGTGGTAATCGAGCCCGGCGGGTGGAAAGTCACCTGCGGCCTCGAGCTTGCGGATGCTCTCCTCGTACTGTGCCGCGGTCAGAGACTCAGGGACGAAGCGGATAAGGACGCTCATCGAACTCCCTCTCTCGTCGGGTTGCCCTCGACTCTAGCCCCGCTCGGGCGATGTTCCCAACTCGGCAGGGCTGCCTCACTCTCGCCGGCGGTGGCGGGCCGGTTGTGGCATCCGCTCGTCGGGCATCGCCTCGGCCTTGGCACTCGTGTCCACTTCCGCCACCCCGAGTGGATTGAGCGCCTTCGCCACCGGCGTCTCGGGGCGCTTGAGCACGCGAATGCCATATACGAAGACGTTCGCGCCGCCGATGCTCCCGCCCGCCACCAGCAGGGCCTGGGCGGCGATCCCCAGCACGAGGGCGAGCGTCCGGACCTCGTCCTCGTTGTAGCCAGGCCGCTGCGCCAGCCAGGTCAGCGCGAACAGCAGCGTGGCACCCACCATCGCGAACAGGTGGAGCGTGGCGGTCGTCCGCGCCGGCGTGCCCTTCGGGAGGTCCAACCAGTCGAGCAGCCCGGTGATCGCCGTTGGCAGGGCGAGGATCAACCCGAAGGAGATGGCGATCAGCGCAGCGTGCGCCATCTCCGGCGTCTGCAGCCCGGCCTTGCCGGCGACCAGCGCGACGAACCCCAGGGTATACGCGCCGATGCTGGCGTCGGTCAGAGGCGGGTGCAGCGGCTTGCCGGGAGAGCCCTTCACAAACCGGAGAGGTGACGTCATCGCGAGGCTCCGTCGGGTGCGTACCGCCCTAGCTACCCGTCCGCGCCGTCGCGAACCTTCGAGCGGTGTCCGTTCTGCGTCGCTCAAATCGAACCCTTGGCGCAGCCCCGATACGCATCTAGCATCGGTGCCGTGCCCGAGTTCGCCTCCCCGGCCGAGCATTACGATCGCTTCATGGGCCGGTACACCGTTCCGCTCGCCCGCGCCCTGGCGGACGAAGTGGGAGTGGCGGAGGGGATGGAGGCGATCGACGTTGGCTGTGGTCCGGGCGGACTCACCCGCGAGTTGGCGGATCGCGTTGGAGCGCAGAGCGTCGCCGCGATCGACCCAGCCGAACAGTTCGTCGCTGCCTGTCGCCAGGGCAATCCGGGCGCGGATGTTCGCCAGGGCGTCGCCGAGGCGCTGCCCTGGAAGGACGACACGTACGACGCCGCGCTCTCATGTCTAGTGATCGCCTTCATGAACGACGCCGACGCCGGCCTGCGGGAGATGGCAAGAGTGACCAGGCCGGGCGGGAAGCTCGGCGTTTGCATGTGGGACATCGAAGGTGGCGGAATGACGATGCTGCGTTTGTTCTGGAGTGCGATGAAAGCCGTGAAGCCCGATGTCGAGGGCGAGCAACTGCGGGCGGGCACCGCGGAGGGCGACATCGCTCTGCGACTAACGCGTGCCGGACTTCGCGACGTCGCCGGCGGCGCGCTCGAGGTCAGCGTCCAGTACTCGGGGTTCGAGGACTTCTGGGAGCCGTTCACATTCGGAGTCGGGCCCGCCGGCCAGGCCTTCGAGAGCCTCGACGACGACCAGAAGACCGCCGTAAGGCAGGCGATTCGCGCCCAGTTACCCGCAGGCTCGTTCTCCCTCGATGCCCGCAGCTGGTACGCGACCGCCACCGCTTAGTCAGGCTGGCTTCAAGACGACGTTCCGCAGCTACATCCGCTCCGGGGCGGCCCACGGATCGATCACCGCGGCGGGCGTGCTCCGGGCCGACATCGCCAGCCAGACCCTCGAGAGTCCGGAGGTCGTCGAAGACCCGAACGTCGCACTCGCCGACTCGACCTCACGAACACGACACCGACCTCAACCTACGGGCGCCTTCGCCGGCTTCTACCAAGTAGGCGACGGTAGGTCGTGACGGTGAGGACCCACCAACCCGGCCGTCTGTGGGCTCCGGTTACTGCCAGAAGTCCGGGAACCGCTCGGTGTCGCCGCCCGCCGGCTTGCGGCCGCCGACGCAGATGACGTCGAGGCCGTCCGGGCCGGCCTCGAACGAGCGGATCACCTCCGGCGCGACGCGCAGGACGTCCCAGGCCGAGAGATCGACGACCTCGTCGTCGAGCTTCGCGCGCCCCGAGCCGGATACGACGACGTAGGCCTCCTCCTGCTCGCGGTGCCGGTGGCCCCACGGCATCCGCGCGCCAGGCTCATAGGTGAAGCGGCTCAAGCCGAGCTCGGGCGAGCCGAGCGCGTCGCGCGCGAACCGCCACTGGATCGGCACGTCCTCCGGGCTGACGTCGCGGAGCTGGCCGAAGCTCTTCTTCGTCCAGCCGGGCAAGCCTCAGCCGCCGAGGCTCGAGCGCAGCCGCTCCATCGCCTCCGTGAGGCGGTCGTCCGGAACCGTCAGCGAGATGCGGAAGAAGCCCTCGCCGTTGGGTCCGTAGGCGCCGCCGGGCGACACGACGACGGCCGATTCCTCGAGCACGAGCTCGCAGTAGGAGGCCGAGGTGTGGCCCTCGGGTACGGGCGCCCAGACGTAGATCGTGCCCTGCGGCGAGCGGACGTCGACGCCGATCGCGCTCAGCGCGTCGACGACGAGGTCGCGGCGGCGGGCGTAGACGGCGCTCATGTCGCGCGCGATCTGGTCGCCCTCCTCCGACAGCGCTGCGACGGCGGCGAGCTGGACCGCCTCGAACATGCCGGAGTCGATGTTGGTCTTCAGCTTCCAGTAGGCGGCGACGGCCTCGGCGTTGCCGACGATCGCGGCGGTCCGCCAGCCGGTCAGGTTGTAGCCCTTGGAGAGCGAGAAGATCTCGACGCCGACCTCCTTGGCGCCCGGGGTCTCCAGGAAGCTCGGCGCGACGTAGCCGTCGAACGTCGTCTCGGTGTACGAGGCGTCGTGGACGACGAGGATGTCGTGCGCGCGGGCGAACTCGACGACCTTCTCGAAGAACCCCTCCGGCGCCACCGCGCCCGTCGGGTTGTTCGGGTAGTTGAGGTACATCAGGCGGGCCGCCTCGCGAGCCTCGGCCGGGATCGCGTCGAGGTCCGGCACGAAACCGAGCTCCGGCACGAGCGGCATCAGAACGCTCTCCGCGCCGGCGATCAGCGGACCGCCCGTGTAAACCGGGTAGCCGGGGTCGGCGGCGAGCGCGACGCTGCCCGGGTCGAGGAAAGCGAGGTTGAGGTTGAAGACGCACTCCTTGGCGCCGAGCGCCGGGATGATCTCCGTCTCCGGATCGAGCGTCACGCCGAAGCGGCGGGCGTAGAAGTCGGCGAACGCCTGGCGCAGCTCGGCGCGGCCGCGGTTCGACGGGTACTGGTGCGTGCCCGGGTCGGCCGCCGCCTTCGCGAGCGCGTCTACGACGAGCTGCGGCGTCGGCGTGTCCGGATCGCCGATGCCGAGGCTGATCACATCGATGCCGGCCGCCTTCTTCTCGGCGATCTTTCGCTCCAGCTCAGCGAACAGGTACGGGGGCAGACGGTCCAGCCGCGCGCTCGTCTTCATGCCTCTCTCAATGCCTCCAGGAATTCGGGGCTCAGCTCGCCCGCATACACGGGTACAGCCCAGCCGGTCAAGTTGACGTGCAGGTCCTCCCCCACCTCGACCTCGAGGTCGCCACCATCCAGATGGACGGTGACGGGACTGTCGACGCCACGCAGCACGGCGGCGACCGCGGCGCCGGTGGCGCCGGTTCCAGACGACATCGTCTCGCCGACGCCGCGCTCGAAGATCCGTGCCCTGATCTCGTTGTCGGACTCGCGCCGCCAGAAGGACACGTTGGTGCGATTCGGGAACAGCTCGTGGTGCTCGAGCGCCGGGCCGATCGCCGGCAGGTCGAGCTCCTCCAGCCCCTCAGGGCATTCGATCGCGCACTGGGGGTTGCCGATCGAGACGAACTGGAAGTCGTAGTCGCGGCCGTTCGCCGTCAGCGTGGCGCGGCCGTCGTCGGGACCGGAGGGGAACGCGTCGGCGGTCAGCTTTGCCCGGCCCATGTCGACGGTGCAGGTGGTCGGGCCGGTGATCCGCGGCCGGATCTCGCCGGCGGCGGTCTGGATGCCGAAGCTGTCGTTGTCGGTCCAACCCGAGCGGCGCAGGTACATCACGGCCTCGCGGACGCCGTTGCCGGACAGCTCGGCTTCGGAGCCGTCGGGGTTGAAGATCCGCAGCGACGCGACGAAGCCGGCCTCCGTCGGTTGGTCGAGCAGCAGCACGCCGTCGGCGCCGACGCCACTGTGCGGCGCGCAGAGGGCACGCACCCGCGCGGCGGTCAGCTCGAACGGCAGCGCCTGCGCCTCCACGATGGCGTAGTCATTCCCAAGCGCGTTCCACTTCTCGAACTTCACGGCGCGGGACTCTATGCGAGGGCTATCGGCGACGGCGGTGGCCGGCGAACGAGATCACCTGCTGGAACGTCGGCCGGTTCGTCCAGCGCATCGTGTTCGACGGGCCGAGCAGGCCCGGCTGGAAGACGATCCGCTCGGCGCTGGCGTTCGCCCGCCAGGCCGCCGGATTGGCGCCCTGAGTGGCGGCGAGCCCGTCCGCGGCCTGCTTGACCGCCGTCCACAGCGACGCCCGGCAGGCGGCCAGGTTGCCGCCACCGCAGTAGCGGCGGCTGAAGCGGCCCTCGACCTTGCGCCCGAGCAGCGTGCGCAGGTCCTTGTCGACGTAGCCGTACCAGCCCGACCCGTAGGCGCTGCCGCGCGGACTGGGCGCGTTGTCGCGGCCGACGATCCGCGCCAGGTCGGTGGTCAGCGGCCCGAGCACCGGCGCCAGCACCGCATCGGCGATGCCGGTCCAGGCCCCGTCGAGGACCGCCGCGCCAGGGTCGTCGATCGTCCCGTCGAGGTTGCGGTCGAGCCGGCTGCCGCCGCGACCGGCCCACGCGGAGACGAGATCGGCGGCCTGCTGCGCGCGCGCGTCGGGCGCCGGGCCGCCACGCAGCACGGCGGCCACCTGCGGCCACGCCTCGACGGCGCGCAGATCCTGGGTCGCCGCGCGGTTCATCACGCCGATCAGCTGGTTGAGCCGCATTTTGCGCTTGAAGCCCTTGAACAGCTGGACGCGCTGAACCGCGCCGTAGCTGAACTCGTCGTCGGCGGCCCCGAATCCGGCGGCCGGCTTGTTGTTCCAGTTGCGGATGACGCCGCCGCGTGGGTTGACCGCCTGCGGGTGCGCCGCGCGCGACAGGAAGCCGCGCCACTCGTACGGGCCGGTGCCGAGCGTCGGCAGGCTGGGATCGACGTTGCGCGGCCGGACCGGCAGCCGCCCCGACGAGAAGAACGCGATGTCGCGGTTGTCGGCGTAGTGCCAGTTGAACGTGTACTCGACCTGGTTCATCACGCGGGCGAAGTCGCGCGCCGAGCGGACGCGGTTGGCGTTGAGGTCTGCAAAGCCGATCGCGCTCATCGGCTCGCGGCCGCGCGTCGAGCGCTTCAACGTGACGGCGTAGGGACGGCCGCCGACGGTGACCGTGCCGCTGACCGGCCCGTGGACGGTCTGGCGGAAGCTCACCGGCCGCGCCGGCTCACCCCCTCCCGCGCCCAGCGTGCCTGCGTTGAAGTTGCCCATCTGGCGGCAGCGGCCCTTGTAGACGTAGCCGGTCGAGGCGCGCGTAGCCGGGCTGCCGTCCGCGTTGCAGAGCTGCTCGACGTACTGGTCGATGTTGTCCGAGCCCGAGGAGGTCGCGCTCCAGGCGTAGTCGCGGCCGCGGCCGAGCAGCACGTAGAGCGAGACGCCCGGGAAGGCCGCGCCGCGGGCGTTGATCCCGCCGCCGTGCAGGTCGAGCTCCATCAGGAACTGCGGGTAGAAGTAGCCGACCTGCGGTCCCATCACCGCCAGCGGACGGCCGTTGGTCGAGCGGTTGCGCGCCACCAGCAGCGCGTTCGACATCTGCCGGCGCTGGCGCGCGTCGACGGTCGCCGCACGCGCGGCTGACGGACTGACCGACCCGGCGTCGACGGCGCGCGAGCCGGGCGCGCTGCCGCTGCCGCCCGACGGATACGGGAACCGCTTCGACAGCGTGACCGGAGTCTCCGGGTCCTGGGCCTCGCGCAGGTCACGCCAGACACCTGTCCCGCCCGCAGCGCCGAGCCGCGCCCGCAGCGCCGAAAGCAGCTGCGAGCTGCGCACCTCGTTGCCGCCGCCCTTGCCGAACACGGCGCCGATCAGCGACGTCACCGCAAACAGGTCCGCGCGCCGCCACGGCCGCGCCGAGTTGCCGGTCGAGCGGTAGTAGGCGTTGATCCCCGCGATGTAGGAGTCGATGTCGCGCAGCACCTGCCGTCCCTTGCGGCCCGCGCGTCGCAGCGGACCCGCCTGGCGGTTGAGGAAGCGCTCGGTCGCGGCGCTCGGCGTGAACGGGCGCAGCGAGGTTGCGAGCGCGAAGGCGTCGAGTCCGGGAGCGTCCAGCGCGGCGATCCGCGCCGGGCCGCGCACCGTCTCGATGAACAGGCCGCGGTCCTGGGCCGTGACCCAGCCGGCGCCGAAGGTCACCAGCGCCCGTGTCCGGCCGTGGATGTGCGGAACGCCGAAGCGGTCGCGCCTGATCCGCAGGCCCTTGCGCGGCCGCACCGTCTGCCCGCCGCGCGGCATGTCGAACGCCGCCGACTTGAAGAAGCGCGTCACCGCCCCCGGCCCGACGTTGCCACCCAGTGGCGTCAAGCCGTCATAGAGCGAGATCTGATCGGTGCTGTTCGGCACCGCCGGCACCGCGCCCGACTGGCCGGGCGGCAGGACGTTGCGCACCGTGCCGCCGAAATCGAGTGGCGCGGCGCTCGCGACCCCCGGCGCGACGGCGAGCGCCGCCAGCAGGCTGAGCACGAACAGGGGTAGACAGGACTTGCGCAACGTGACGGCCTCCTCGACTCGCTCACGACGCCTCTCCGCTGTCGCGAGTATAGGAGCGTCTTCGTCTACCGCCCAAGCGCTGTCTGGATCTCCTCCGCGGCGGCTTGAGGCGACCGTTCGGTCATGTCGATCCGGTGCACGTTCGGCATCTTCCGCATCCAGGTCATCTGTCGTCGCGCGTAGTTGCGCGACCGCCGCTTCATCGTGTCGACGTCGCCCTCCAGCAGCTCCGAGAAGCCGAGCGCCTTGCGGGCGGTGTGCGAGGGGCCGAGCTGCTCCGCGCGCCGGACCTCCTGCTCCGCTCCGGCCGCCACGATCGCGTCGACGCGGGCGTCGATCCGCCCGTAGAGCTGCTCGCGCTCCATCGTCAGGCCGAAGATCGCTGTCGGATGGCGGGTGTCCGGCGACCAGAGCTCGGAGGTCTCGGTGTTCGGCGGGACCTTCTCCAGCGAGAGGTCGGCGAGCGCCGCGCGCAGGTAGAGGCCGGTGCCGCCGAGGACGATCGGCCGCCGGCCGGCGGCCAGGGCGTCGTCGATCTCCGCGTGCGCGCGCGGCATGTAGTCGCCCAAGGAGAACGGCTCGGTGACGGGGACTATCCCGACGAGGCGGTGCTCGAGGCGCTGCTGCTCCTGGTCAGTGGCCGTGCCCGTCAGGGTCGCAAGGCCTTCGTAGACCTGCAAGGCGTCGCAGGAGATCGCCACCGGATCCTCCCCGCTTTCACGCAGCCGGTCGGCCAGCTCCAGCGCCACCGCCGTCTTTCCCACCCCCGTGGGCCCGAACAGCGCGACTACGTGCGTCAAGCGCCCACGCGGGCGAGCAGCGACTCGTGGCCGGCGAGTGTGGTGCTGGTGGCGGAGGTGACCTCGACGTGGGTCATCTGGCCGGGCTGCGCGAGGCCCTCGAAGTTGATCGTCTTGCCGTGGGCGGTGCGGCCGCGGATCTTCGACGGATCGGTCCGCGACGGGCCCTCGGCGAGCACCTCGACGGTGCGGCCGACGAAGCGCTGCGCCCGCTCGGTGGCGAGCCGCTGGACGGCCTCGACCAAGCGCTCCATCCGCTCGCGCTTGACCGCGTGCGACAGCTGGCCGTCGAGCTCGGCTGCGGCCGTCCCGCGGCGCGGCGAGAAGATGAACGTGAACGCCGAGTCATACTTCACCGCCTCGACGACCTCCATCGTCTCCTCGAACTCGGCCGCGGTCTCGCCCGGGAAGCCGACGATGATGTCGGTCGTGATCGAGCAGTCGGGGACGATGTCGCGAATCAGCGCGACGCGGTCCATGTAGCGCTCGCGGTTGTAGGTGCGGCGCATCGCCTTCAGCACGCGGCTGGAGCCGGACTGCAGCGGCAGGTGGATGTGCGGGCAGACGCTCGGCAGCTCAGCGTGCGCGCGGATCACGTCCTCGCGCATGTCCTTGGGGTGCGGGCTGGTGTAGCGGACGCGGTCGATGCCGTCGATCGCATCGACCATCGCCAGCAGCTCGGCGAAGGCGACCTTCGCCCCGACCGGCAGATCGCGCCCGTAGGAGTTGACGTTCTGGCCGAGCAGCGTCACCTCGCGGACGCCGTCGGCGGCCAGGCGCTCGATCTCGGCGACCAGCTCGTCGGCGGGCCGCGAGACCTCGCGGCCACGCGTCGACGGCACGATGCAGTAGGAGCAGACGCAGTTGCAGCCGACGGAGATCTGGACCCAGCCCTGGAAGTCGCGCTCGCGCTTCATCGGCAGATGGCCGGTGAAGCCCTCGAACTCGAAGTAGCCCTGGGCGGTCAGCTGGTCGCTGTTGAGGAACTCGGCGAGCCGGTGGACCTGGCCCGGCCCGAAGGCGACGTCGACGAACGGGAACTGCTCGAAGACCTTCTCCTTCAGCGACTGCGACCAGCAGCCGCCGACGCCGATGATCCGCGTCGGGTCCTCGGTCTTGAGCCGCTTCGCCTCGCCGAGGTGGCCGATGAAGCGACTATCGGCCGACTCGCGGATCGAGCAGGTGTTGAAGAGGATCAGGTCGGCGTCGGCGCGCTCGTCGGACTGCTGGTAGCCGAGCGAGTCGAGCATCCCCTTCATCCGCTCGGAGTCGTGCTCGTTCATCTGGCACCCGAAGGTGGTCAGGTGGTAGCGGCGCATCGCCCCAAAGCTACTGATTACAGACGGTTAATGGGCGATCTCGGTGGCCCTGCTCTCGCGGATCACCGTGACCTTGATCTGCCCCGGGTATTCCAGCTCGCGCTCGACCTCGCGGGCGATCTCGCGCGAGAGGATCGTCGCGCCGTCGTCGTCGATCTCGTCTGGCTTGACGATCACGCGCAGCTCGCGGCCGGCATGCATCGCATAGACCTTGTCGACGCCGCTGTGGCGGGCCGCCACGCCCTCGAGGTCGTGCAGGCGCGTCACGTACTGCTCCAGCGAGGCGCCGCGCGCGCCGGGCCGAGCGCTTGAAAGCGCGTCGGCGATCTGGACGATCACGGCCTCGACGGTCCGCGGCTCGACCTCATTGTGGTGGGCCTCGATCGCGTGGACTACGGCGTCGGACTCCTTGTAGCGGCGCGCCAACTCACCGCCGACGATCGCGTGCGGGCCGTCGACCTCGTGCGAGACCGCCTTGCCGACGTCGTGCAGCAGCGCGGCGCGGGCGGCGATCTTCGGGTTCGCGCCGAGCTCGTTCGCCGTCAGCGTCGCGAGCCGCGCGCACTCGACGGAGTGCTCGAGCACGTTCTGGCCGTAGCTCGTCCGGAAGCGCAGCCGGCCGACGAGTCGCGTCAGCTCGGGATGGAGCGTCCCGACGCCGGCCTCGAGCGCCGCCTGCTCTCCGAGCTCGACGATCCGGCGGTCGAGCTCCGCCTTGGACTGGCCGTATGCCTCCTCGATCTTCGCCGGATGGATGCGGCCGTCGGCGAGCAGCTTCTCGAGCGTCAGCCGCGCGACCTCGCGCCGCACCCCATCGAAGCCGGACAGCACCACGCTCCCGGGCGTGTCGTCGACGATCACGTCGATCCCGGTCAGCGCCTCCAGCGCGCGGATGTTGCGTCCGTCGCGGCCGATGATCCGTCCCTTCAGCTCGTCGGAGTCGAGCTGGACCGAAGTCACGGTCGACTCGGCCGAGTGGCCGCTGGCGATCCGCTGCATGCAGGTCGCAAGGATGCTGCGGGCACGGCGCTCGGCGTCGTGGCGCGTCTCCTCCTCGACTTGGCGGATCAGCCGCGCGCGCTCGTGGCGCAGCTCGTCCTCGAGCTCCGCCATCAGCGCTCGGCGGGCCTCGGGGACGCTCAGACCGGCGGCGCGCTCCAGTTCGCGCAGTTCACGCTGACGCCCCTGCTCGAGCGCAACCGCCGCCTCGGATCCGTTGGCGAGGGCGGTACGCCCCCGGAGGCGTGGCGCGAGCAGTACCGCGCCCCCCGACACAGTCGCCGCGACCAAAGCCGCCAACAGGATCTCCATATGCAATCTCCTAACGTCGGCCAGCCATTTGGCCGTCTGGAGATCAGGGTAGTGACGAAGCCGCCGCCCCGCAAACGGTGGCTTACCAGATGGACAAGCCCGGGATTCCCGCTACGCCTGGCTGTCTATCCCGCTGCGTGAGCGCGGACCGCGTCGTAGGCCAGCTCGGGCGCGTAGCCCTTGCGGACCAGCATCCGCCAGGCGCGGTCGCGCGCGCGGTCGTCGGCTGGCGGCTCGCGGACCTTCTCCGCGAGCAGCGCCAGCGCCGAGTCGAGCTCGCCCTCGCGGTCCTGCTGGGCGAGCGCCGTCTCGACGAGGTCGGGCGGAACGCCGCGCCGCGCCAGCTCGCGTTCGATCCGCTCCGTCCCCCACCGCTCGAGTGTCCGCTTGTCCTCGGCGAAGCGCTGCGCAAACCGCGCGTCGTCGAGGAAGCCACCCTGCTCGAGCTCGGCGATCGCATTGTCGATCGCCGCTGGCTCGACCAACTTGCCCTCGAGATAACCACGCAGCTCGACGACCGTCCGGTCGCGCCGGTTCAGCGCCTTGTAGGCAAGGTCGAGCGCGCGTTGCTCGTCCGTCATCTCACAACTCCGTTCTGAGCTGTTTGGAGCGAGCTATCCGAGGACGCAGGGAGGCCATAGGGCGCCAGCCCATGGCCTCCTGAGGACGTCGGAGAGCGACGCTCAAAACAGCTCAGGCCGCCTCGCGGACCTCGCCGGTCTCAGGATCGACTCCGGCCGGCGGCTCGACAGCGGCGATCGGCGCCTCGTCCCCGATCCCGACGGCGGCGTAGATCTTCTGCTCGATCTCCGCCATCATCTCGGGGTTCTCGCGCAGGTAGCCCTTGGCGTTGTTGCGGCCCTGACCGAGCCGCTGGTCGCCGTAGGAGAAGAACGAGCCCGACTTCGACACGATGTCGTGCTCGATTCCGAGGTCGAGGATGCAGCCCGCTGTCGAGATGCCCTGGCCGTACTCGATGTCGAACTCGGCCTGGCGGAACGGCGCCGCGACCTTGTTCTTGACGACCTTGACGCGGACGCGGTTGCCGACCGCCTCGGTGCCCTCCTTGAGGGTCTCGATGCGGCGGATGTCGAGTCGCTGCGACGAGTAGAACTTCAGCGCCCGGCCGCCCGGCTGGGTCTCCGGCGAGCCGAACATCACGCCGATCTTCTCGCGGATCTGGTTCGTCAGCAGGCAGAGCGTGTTGGTGCGGTTGAGGTTGCCGGCCAGCTTGCGCATTGCCTGGCTCATCATCCGAGCCTGGAGGCCGACCGTCTGGTCGCCCATCTGGCCCTCGAGCTCGACCTTTGGCGTCAGCGCGGCGACCGAGTCGATCGCGACGACGTCGATCGTGCCGGAGCGGATCAGCATGTCGGCGATCTCGAGCGCCTGCTCGCCGTAGTCGGGCTGGGAGACCAGCAGCTCGTCGACGTCGACGCCGATCCGCTTCGCGTAAGCCGGGTCCATCGCGTGCTCGGCGTCGATGAAGGCACAGATGCCGCCGCGCTTCTGGGCCTCGGCGAGCACGTGGTAGACAAGCGTCGTCTTACCGGAGGACTCCGGGCCGAACACCTCGACGATCCGGCCCTGCGGCAGACCGCCGACTCCGAGGGCGATGTCGAGCGAGAGCGCCCCGGTCGGAATCGCCTTGACGCGCACGGCGGCGTTCTCGTCGCCCATCTTCATGATCGCGCCCTCGCCGTGATCCTTGCGGATCTGCGCCAGCGCGCTGTTCAAAGCGGCGTCGCGGGCCTTCGCGGCCTTCTCCTGGTCCTTGTCCATGACGTCTCCTCTTGTCTCCACGAATTCCCGGTATTCCGGAGACCAGAGGCTAGGCCGGCGATCGGACGACGAACATGCGTTCGTGCAACAGCTCTGTCACAGCCGGGTTACAGGGCCGTTACGAATGGCCTAGAAGCAGGCGGCGGAGCAGGTGCAGCGCCACCGTCGTAGAGCGGTCGCGGATGTCGGCGCGGTCGCCGGGCAGGCGGATTCCGCGCACGATCTTCTCGCCACCGGCCTCCTTGACGCACCAGAAGACCGTTCCTACCGGCTTGTCCTCACCGCCTCCGCCAGGTCCCGCGATCCCGGTGATCGCGACCGCGACCGAGGCTCCGAACCGCTCCAGCGCACCGTCGGCCATCGCCTCGGCGACCTCGCCGGAGACCGCTCCGTGGCGCTTGATCAGATCGGGATCGACGCCGAGCAGCTCACTCTTCACCTCGTCGGCGTACGAGACGACACCGCCGAGGAAGTGGCCGGACGAGCCCGGCCGCTCGGTCAGCCGCGCCGCCAGCAGGCCGGCGGTGCACGACTCGGCCACCGCAAGCCGGCGCTCGCTGAGCAGCGAATCGACCTGCTCCTCGATCGTCGACCCGTCGGTCGAGAAGAGCGTGTCGGCATGGCGCTCGGCGATCAGCGCGGCGAGCTCGTACCAGGCGGCAGCCGCGGCCGGCTCGTAGCGCGTCACGACCTCGACCTCGCCGCGGCGCAGGCAGGTCGTGATCTCGAGCGCGTCGAACCGCTCGATCTGCTCTTCGGCGACCCGCAGCGTCTCCGCGATCTCCGACTCCGGGATCCCGAACAGGCGCAGCATCGTCTGCTCGTAGTCGGTCGCGCGGCCGAGCACCTCTCGGAAGGCGTCCGACTCCAACACCGCCGGCCACATCGCGTGCAGCTCGCGCGGCGGGCCGGGCAGCACGACGACCGCCGGCAGCCCGTCGGCGGCGGGAACGATCATGCCCGGTGCCGTGCCGGCCGGCTCGATCACGGTCGCGCCGGTGGGAACCTGCGCCTGCTTGCGGTTCGCCGCCCGGATCGCCTCCTCGTCGACGTTCGGCCAACGCTTCATCAACGGGCGCACGATGTCGGCGATCCGCTCCGACAGCGCTTCGTCGAGCGACAGCTCGCGGCCGGTGAAGCGCGCCACGATCTCCAGCGTCAGATCGTCGGCCGTCGGACCAAGGCCGCCACTGGTGAAGATGACATCGACGCCCTGGTCGGCCATGAAGCGCAGCTGCGCCTCCATGTCCTCCTGGCGGTCGCCGCAGATCGTGATGTGGGCCAGGTCAACGCCCAGCTCACGCAGCCTGTCGGACAGCCACGGCCCGTTGCGATCGCGCACGCGGCCGGTCAGCACCTCGGTCCCGGTGACGACGACGCCGGCGCGGGCGCTCATGCGCAGGGCGCCTCGCCCGAGTCCAGCTCGCTCGATCCGTCGCGGTTCAGCACGAGCGCGATCGGCTCGGCGCTCTGCTCGATCGCCACCGGCTTGCCGTTGAGCGTGACCGTCGCCGAGCGCTTGCCGAGGTTGAGCCGCACCTGCTCGGGATTGCGGAACGTACGCGGCGCGTCGAGCGTGTTCTCGAATACGACCGCCGTCCCCGGGCCGTTGTCGACGCAGACGTAGGTCGGCTCGACCGGCCCGATCTTCACGTTGACGCCGGTCGGCGCCGGCTTCTGGCGCTGCTTCTGCTTCGAAGGCTTCTGCTGCTTGGTGGTCGTCGTCTGCGTCGTAGCGGCCTGCTTGCTGCCCCCGCCGCCGGAGTCGTCGTCGCCTCCGGTCAGCCCGAGCACGAGCAGGAAACCCACCACCACGACGAGCACGGCAGCCGCGATCAGCCCGCCGCGTCTCCGCGGCCGCTGCTGCGGACGGCGACCGCCCCGTCCCCTGTCACGCCCGCGGTCGCGCGGCTGCATCGGCGCCAGGGCCTGGAACTCCGGCGGGTCGGTGTGCTCCTGGGTGAGCCGGTACTCCTCGACGAGCAGATAGGGGTCGACGCCGACGACCTCGGCGTAGGTCCTCAGGAAGGTCTTGACGAAGGTCGGACCTGGCAGCAGCCCCCACTCCTCGTTCTCGAGCGCGCGCAGATACTTCGCACGGATCTTCGTGCGCTCCTCGACATCCGCGATGTCCAGGCGCTGGCGCATCCGCGCCTCGCGCAGGGTTTCCCCGATCGGAGGCATAGCAGCGGCCTATTCTGACCGACGCGGGCACACAGGGTTACTGCGGGGCGCCCTCGTGCAAGGAGATGACGGGCTCCGCGCCGGCCGCCTCACCGAGCGCGTCGAGAACACGCGGCAGCTCGGCCTCGGTGATCAGGACCTTGCGCGCCTTCGAGCCCTCGTAGCCGGAGATCACTCCGCGCCGCTCGAGCATGTCGATCAGCCGTCCCGCGCGGGTGTAGCCGACGCGTAGACGGCGCTGGAGCATCGACGTGGAGGCGGTGTCCATCTGGACGACGGTGCGGATCGCCTCGGCCAGCAGCTCGTCCTGATCGGGGTCGTAGTCGCCGCGGTCGCTCTCCTCCTCCTCGCTCTCGACCGCCTCGAGCAGCTCCTCGTGCAGCTCTGGCTCGCCCTGACGGCGCCAGTGGGCCGTGAGCTTCTCGATCTCCTCCTCGTCGACGAAGGCGCCCTGGATGCGGTTGAGCTTCGAGCCGTTGCCGGGCTTGAACAGCATGTCGCCCTTGCCGAGCAGCGACTCGGCGCCGTTCTGGTCGAGGATCACGCGCGAGTCGGTCTGCGACGAGACGGCGAAAGCGATCCGTGCCGGCACGTTCGCCTTGATCATGCCGGTGATGATGTCGGCGCTCGGACGCTGGGTCGCGAGCAGCAGATGGATGCCAACGGCGCGCGACTTCTGCGCCAGGCGGATGATCGCGTCCTCGACCTCGCCGGGGGCGATCATCATCAGGTCGGCGAGCTCGTCGATCACGCAGAGGACGTACGGCAGCGGCCGCTCGCCGTTGCGGACGCGCATCCGGTTGAGCTCCTCGAGCTTGCGCGTGCGCGACTTGCTCATCAGCGAGTAGCGCTGCTCCATCTCGCCGATCAGGTTCTGCAGCACGTTCGCGGCCAGCCGCGGGCTCGTGACGACCGGCGTCAGCAGGTGCGGGATCTGCTCGTAGAGGTTGAGCTCGACCTGCTTGGGGTCCACCAGCACCAGGCGGACGTCGTTCGGGGACGAGCGCATCAGGATCGAGGCGAGCATCGCGTTGACCGCGCCGGACTTGCCGGCGCCGGTGGTGCCGGCGACCAGGACATGCGGCTGCTGGGCGAGGTCGATGCCGATCGCGCGGCCGTCGATGTCCTTGCCGAGCCAGACAGCCAGCGGCGACCAGCCCTCGGGCGGGTTCTGAGAGACGTCGCCGAGGTGGACCATCTGGCGGACCGTGTTCGGAACCTCGACGCCGACCGCCCGCTTGCCGGGGATCGGCGCGAGGATGCGGACGTCGTCCGCGGCCAGCGCGTAGGCGAGGTCGTCGCGCATGTTCGCGACCTTCGACATCTTGATTCCGGGCGCGAGCCGGATCTCGTAGCGGGTGACGTGCGGGCCGCTGACGGTGCCGACGACCTTCGCCTCGACGCCGAAGTGGCCGAGCGCCTCCACGAGGTGGACGCCAACCTTGTCGATCGCTGCGGTGTCCGCCTTACGACCGGCCGGCGAGCGCTTGAGGAACTTGTCGGTGGGCAGCGTGTAGTCGACGTCGTCGGCCTCGGTCACGCCGTCCGTGCGGCGGTTGCCCATCGGGGTAAGCGGCTCCTGGACCGCATCGAGCGCCGGGAGGTCGGCGGTCTCGCCGGCGACGTCGCCGTCCTCGGCAACAGCTTCGACACCCTCGGCGGACTCGAACGGCTCCTCGTCGGCCCACTCCGCTCCACTGTCCTCGGCGGCTTCGATCTCCAGCTCGTGATCCTCGTCGTCGCCGAACAGGTCGGGGAAGCGGTCCTCGGCGTCGAGCGCCGGGGCCTCCACATGGGTCGCGTGGACCACCGGCTCGACTCCAGGCGGCTCGGGCGGCCCGTCGAGCGGGGCCGCGACCTGCGCGGGAGCGTCGCCGGGCTCAGCGCGCCGTGCGGCATAGCTCAGTGGCCCGCGATCGCCGGACAGCACGGCGGTCAGATCGGACGTCGACTGGCGCATGACGCGGCCCGTCGTGGCGACCCCGGTGCCGGTGGCGCGCAGGATGCTGGCAAGCGAAGCGCCGGTCAGCAGCAGGATGCCGCCAACCATCAGGAAGAGGAAGAGGATGTGCGAGCCGATCTCGGAGAAGAGCGTGCTGGAGCCCCAGAAGAGGAACTCGCCGAGCACTCCCCCGCGGTCGGAGACGTAGGAGGCCTCGAACAGCGGGTCGTGCGGCAGCGCGCCCGGGCCGAGGCCGAGCGAGCCGGCAGACAGACCGAGCGCCAGGCCCAAGGTCAGGCAGATCGCGCCGGCGCGGAACGGCCGCAGCGACGGCAGAACGTCGTCGACGACCAAGACGACCCCACCGACGACGAATCCGATCGGCGCCAGGTAGGCGACGCCGCCGAGCAGGAAGCGCAGCGCGTCGCTGGTGGCCTCCCCCACGCGGCCGCCGGTTTCGCCGCCGTAGAGCACGACCGCGAGGAAGCAGCCGAAGGCGATCAGGCCGAGACCGAGCAGATCGCGGTGGTGCTGCTCGAACGCGGGCAAGCCAAGGCCGCCGCGCCGCCGCGCCGCGGGGCGCTTGCGGGCGGGCTTGCGCTTGCCGCTCTTACGTGTACCGCTGGCGCGTGCCATGACTGAGATCCGTCCTTCGACGGAGCTGGCCCGGCCCCTCCCTACTATCAGGCGCATGGAGCGCTCCCCGAGGGTCCTAGTCGTCGAGGACGACCGCGATATCGCGGACGTCCTGCGCCGCTCACTGGACCTCGACGGCTACGAGGTCAGGCTCGCCGGCGACGGCGAGGCGGCGCTCGCCCAGGCTGAGGTCTTCGAGCCGGACGCGGTGATCCTCGACCTCGGACTGCCGAAGCTCGATGGCGTCGAGGTCTGCAGGCGGCTGCGCGCCGAAGGCGACGTGCCGATCCTGATGCTGACCGCCCGCGATGGCGTCGACGCCCGCGTCGACGGGCTCGACTCCGGCGCCGACGACTATCTCGTCAAGCCGTTCGAGCGGCGCGAGCTGCTCGCCCGCCTGCGCGCACTGTTGCGGCGCAGGCCGCCGCGGGGCAGCGCGTCGCTGGTCGTCGGCGACCTCAAGCTGAACGCCGAGGCCCACGAGGCGTTCCGCGGCGACCGCGAGCTCGAGCTGACCACGCGCGAGTTCGAGCTGCTCGAGTACTTCATGCGCAACGAGCGGCTCGTCGTCTCGCGCCAGCGGCTGCTCGACGAGGTCTGGGGCTACCACCCGTTCGCCGAGACCAACACCGTCGACGTGTTCATCTCCAACCTGCGCCGCAAGCTCGAGGCCGGCGACGAAGACCGTGTCCTGCACACCGTGCGCGGCGCCGGCTACGTCCTCAAGGCGGGAGCCGCATGAGAGGCCCGCTGGCCGGCGCACGGCTGCGGCTGCCAATCAGGCTCAAGCTGGCCGTCGTATCGGGCGGCCTGACGTTCGTGATCCTGCTCGCGTTCGCTCTCGTGGTCGGAGCGTTCACGGAGCAGAAGCTCCAATCCAGCTTCGACAGCGACCTGCGCGCGGCCGCCGCCGACCTCCAGAGCGAGTTCCAGGTCAACGGCGTCAGCTCCGAGATCGACATCAACCAGTTCCGGGCAGCGGCCGCCGGAGGCGCGGTGCTACGCGTCTGGAACCGCGTCACGGGAAGAGTCTGGGCGTTGAATGACCGTCCACGCCTGGGCCCGCTCTACGAGGGGATCCGCGACGTCGGCAACTACCGCGTCATTGCCCGGCCACTGTTCGTCCGGTCGCTCACCACCACTGGAAGCTTCGAGAGCTCGACTCCGCGCCCGTTCGACGGCGCCGTAGCTGCGATCCAGTACGCCAAGCCGACCGGCAACCTCAACGCGACGATCGGCCGCGTCCGGTTCTTTCTGCTGCTCGGGGTCGTGATCGGGACGGTCTTTGCGTTCCTGGTCGGCCTCTGGGTGGCCCGCCGCGCGATGCGGCCGATCTCGGGCCTCACCCGCGCGGCACGCGAGGTCGCCATGACCCGCGATCCCGCCCGCACGGTGCTGCCGCGGCCGGTCGCCAACGACGAGATCGCCGACCTCTCGACGACGCTCAGCGAGATGCTCGCCGAGCTCGCGGCGGCGCGCAGCGAGAGTGAGGCAACGCTGGAGCGCCAGCGCGAGTTCGTTGCCGATGCGTCGCACGAGCTGCGCACGCCTCTTACCAGCATCCTCGCCAACCTCGAGCTTCTCCAGGAGGAGCTCGAACGGCCCGGCGGCCTGCGCGACAAGGACGACGCGGCGGAGATCGCCGGCTCGGCGCTGCGCTCCTCGCAGCGGATGCGGCGACTCGTCGGCGACCTCCTGTTGCTCGCTCGCGCCGATGCCGGTCGCCGCGAGCGTCCACAGATGGTCGACCTCGCCGAGGTTGCGCGTGAGGCCGCGCGTGAGGCCGGCGCCATCGGCGGCGACCACCCGCTCACCCTCGACTTGCCGGAGGAGCCCGGACTCGCCACCGTCGAGGGAGGGCGCGACGACCTGCACCGACTGGTTCTCAACCTCGTCGAGAATGCCTTCCTGCACACGCCGTCGGGCACTCCGGTCGTCGCCTCGGTACGCCGCGATGGCGATCGCGTCCGACTGGAGGTAGCCGACCGCGGCCCCGGTGTGCCGCCCGAGCAGCGCGACCGGGTCTTCGAGCGTTTCGCGCGCACCGAGAGCGATCGCAGCACGGTCAGCGGGACCGGATTGGGCCTCGCGATCGTGCGCGCCGTCGCCGAGGCCCATGGCGGCTCGGCGACCGTGCGCGACGCCGAAGGCGGCGGGGCACTGTTCGAGATCGACCTCCCGGTGGCGATCCGATCCGCCACGACCGGTGTTCAGGACGGGGAGAGCAGCCAATCGACCGCAGTCAAGGGAGCCGCCCAGCCGTGAAGCGCATTGCCGCCCTCCGCCCCAGTCCAGCCCTCGTGATCGCCTGCATCGCGCTGTTCGTCGCGCTCGGCGGCGTCTCCTACGGCCTTGCCACGGGCTCGATCGACAGCCGCGAGATCGCCGACAACACGATCCGCAGCAAGGACATCCGCGACAACAGCGTCTACTCGCGCGACCTGCGCAACAACGACATCCGCGACATCGACATCCGCAACGGCACGATCAAGGGGCGCGACGTCGCCAAGAGCACCCTGACGGGCGACAACATCAACATGGCCAAGCTCGGCCAAGTGCCTGACGCCGCCGCGCTTGGTGGTGTGCCGGCGAAGGACTACGCGCGCAGCGATCAAGCGGTCCGTGTCGTCGGCGCCAGCGGTGAGGCCGTCGAGTTCGCGTCCGGCGTGTCCGCGCTCGGTGGCGGAGACCTCGCGCCCGGATTCTGGGGCGAGGGGCAGACCACCCATCTTCAAGGCGCCGTCGATGGCACGGGCGAGCTCTTCACGCTGCCGGCCGGCTACCGCCCGGCCGGACGGGCGCGGTTCCGCGTTCCGACCGACGGCGGTGGCACGGCCACCGTGACCGTCGTCGCAAGCGGAACGGTCACGGCGGACGGCGCGGACGCCGTGCTCGACGGCATCTCGTTCCGGCGCGTCGCTCCGGTTCCCTAGACCTCGACGACGACCGGCAGTACCATCGGGCGGCGCTTGCGCTTCTTGTAGACGAACGCGGCGACGTCGTCGTGGAGGCGCGACTGGATCAGGTCGATCTCGCGGATGTCGTCCTGGGCGCTGCGCGCCAGCGATCCGATCACCGCACCGCGCAGGTCGACCATGAACTGATCCTCCTCGTCGACGAACGGGACGCCGCGGAAGATGATCTCCGGCTCGGCGACCGAGCGGCCGCTCTGCTCCGAGACCGTGGCCACGACGATGAAGATGCCGTCGGCCGAGAGCATCCGGCGGTCGCGCAGCGCGACGTCCTCGATGTCGCCGACGTCAAGACCGTCGACGAAGATCATCCCGGCCTGGACCGGCTCGCCGAACGACGCGCCGTCGGCGTCGATCTCGAGCGGCAGGCCGTTGTCGCCGCTGAAGATCGCCTCAGGCTCGATCCCGACCGCTTCGGCGAGCTCGCCGTGCAGCTTGATCCGCTTGTAGTCGCCGTGCATCGGCATCACGTACTGCGGATTCGTGAGATTCAGCATCAGCTTGATCTCCTCCGCGTAGCCGTGACCGGAGGCATGGATCGGGGACTCACGCGGCGTCACGACGTCGGCACCGATGTGGAACAGCCGGTCGATCGTGTCGTTGACCGCGCGCTCGTTGCCGGGCACCGGAGTCGCCGAGAAGACGACCGTGTCGCCCTCGTGCAGCTTGACGTGCTGGTGGTCGCCATGGGCCATCCGACGCAGCGCCGACAGCGGCTCGCCCTGGCTGCCAGTCGAGAGGATGATCAGCTTGTGATCGGGGAAGTCCTCGATCTCACGCGGCTCGACGAGCATCCCGTCCGGAATGTGGATGTGGCCGAGCTGGCTGCCGATGTTGACGTTCTTGCGCATCGAGCGGCCGACGAGCGCCACCTTGCGACCGAGCAGCTCGGCGGCGTCGACGACCTGCTGGACGCGGTGGATGTTCGACGCGAACGACGTCACGACGATCCGGCCGTCGCAGCGCGAGAACGTCTCCTCCAGCTTCGGCCCGACGAGCGACTCCGACAGCGACCAGCCGCTGCGGTCAGCGTTCGTCGAGTCGCCGCAGAGCAGCAGGATTCCCTCGTTGCCTAGTTCCGCCAGACGCGCGATGTCGGCCGGCACGCCGTCCACCGGGGTCTGGTCGAACTTGTAGTCGCCCGTCAGCAGCGTCGTGCCGAGGTCGCAGGTCAGCGCGAACGCGTACATGTCGGGGATCGAGTGGGCGAGCTTGATCGCCTCGACCTCGAACGGCCCCGCCTGGCGAACATCGCCCGGGCGCATGTACTCCACCGCCTGGTCTTTGAGCTTGTGCTCGTCGAGCTTCGAACGCGCCATCGCCATCGTCAACGGCCCGCCGTAGATCGGCGGCGCGATGTCGAGCTCGCGCAGCACGTACGGCAGCGCGCCGATGTGGTCCTCGTGGCCGTGCGTGATGAAGATCGCCTCGATGTCGTCGACGCGATCGCGCAGGTAGGCGAAGTCGGGCAGCACGAGGTCGATCCCGAGCTGGTCCGGCGCCGGGAAGCGCAGGCCGACATCGACGATCACGATCGAGTCCTCGTACTCGAGGACCGTCATGTTCTTCCCGATCTCACCCAGCCCGCCGAGCGGGAGGACGCGCAGCTTCCCTGACAAGTGGCTAGACCCTCTCCAGCAGCTTGTGCGCCCCGAGGGCGCCGCGGATCGCTGCAAGCTCGTCGGAGGAAGCCTCGACCATCGGCAGGCGCACGCCGCCGACGTCGTGGCCCAGCAAGTTCAGTGCCGCCTTGGTCGAAACGCAGGCCGGCGCCACAGCCAGCGCCGCATAGAGCGGCGCCAGGCGCTGCTCGATCGCGTGCCGCTCACCCGGCTCGTCGATCATCCGGCGCATCTCGCCGCCGACGAGGTGCGAGGCGACGAGGATCCCGCCGGCGCCGCCCATGTCGAGCACCGCGGCGAGCAGGTCGTCGTTGCCGGCGAGCAGGTCGAGACCGTCGATCGGCGCGACGTCCTCCGAGCGCGCCTGCTTGACGGCGACGATGTTCTCGAACTGGCCGAGCTCCGCGAGCAGGTCGTTCGGCATGTCCACGCCGGTCCGCGAGGGGATGTTGTAGGCGACTATCGGCAGGTCGGTCGAGTTCGCGATCGCCGCATAGTGGGCCACCACCCCACGCCGGTTGGGACGGTTGTAATAGGGCGTCACGACGAGCACCGCATCGGCGCCGGCAGCGGCCGCACGGGCCGTCAGCTCGATCGAATGGCGCGTGTCGTTGGTGCCCGTTCCCACGATCACCGGCGCATCGGGACGCTCGGCGCGCGACACTTCGAGGCCGATGTCCCAGACACGCGCCCTCTCGTCGTCGCTGAGCGTCGACGCCTCACCGGTCGTACCGGTCAGTACCAAACCGTCCGAGCCGTTCGCCAGCAGATGGCGGACGAGCTCCGCCGTAGGTTCTTCCGCCAGCGCCCCATCGGCGTCGAACGGGGTCACCATCGCGGTGAGGATGCCCGAGATCGTCACGCAGGGCACCTTACCGTGCGCGCCTTCGAACGGCATGGCGCTTGCAGACTGGTCAGACCGTCTGTCGGAAATGTCACAATGGACGGTCGAGAATGCCTGAGCGCGACTACAGCCACCGCACAACCGTCCAGAAGCTAGGCGTCAAGGAGGGCGAGCGGATCGAGGTCATCGGCGACGTCGGTCCCGGCCTCCGAGACGGCGTCAAGGCCGCTATCGGTCGCGGCCTCGTCCGCGCCGGCGAGCTCGACGGCGCGATCGTCCTCGTCGAGACACTCGACGAGGCCAAGGAGACGCTCGTCCGCTACCGCACCCGCATCAAGGACTCCGGCTACCTGTGGGTCATCACCCGCAAGCGCGGCCACGAGCGCTACGTCAACCAGATGCAGATCGTCCCGGTCGCCAAGCGCATCGGCATGATCGACAACAAGACCTGCTCCATCGACGACGAGCGCTCCGGAATCCGCTTCGTCGTCCCCCGCGCCCTGCGCAAAGACACCGCTGACGCGGCTTAGCCGTTAGGCGGCGCGGTTCTTTCGGGCTAGGGCTCTGACCGCCCGGCCGCGGGTCCTGTCTCCGATTTTGGTTTCCGTGCTCGGCTCCGCTGGGACTACGCCCCGTCCCTGGCGCGGTTTGTCGGCTGAGGGTTCTGACGTAATCGACGGGAGGGGCTCCGCCCGGACGCTCCGCTCGCTACGCCTGCGCGC
>CAZVRI010000009.1:230-59928 GCA_964629855.1 uncultured Thermoleophilaceae bacterium | reverse complement strand
CATCGCCTCCGAGAGTGTCCCGTCGGATCGCAGCACGAGCGGGGCGAGGTGGCCGGCATTCGCGTAGCGCAGGCGGCGGTGGCCGAGTAGCCCGAAGAAGGCGGTTACGAACCGGTCGTTCGGTAGCCGGCTGTGCAGCATCGTGTTGACCTGCGTCAGCACCTGCGCCGGGTCGGCGACGTCCCAGCTGCGTGCCTCGATGAAGAAGCGCGCCATCGCGCTCAGTGCGGCGGTCTCGACTCCCTTGCCGACGACGTCTCCGATCACCACCGCGACGTCTCCGCCGGGCAGCGGCCACGCTCCGTAGAGGTCGCCGCCGGTTGGCTGATCGTCGGCCGGCTCGTAGAGGACGCCGACGTCCCAATCCGGAACGCGCGGCAGCGCCTCGGGCACGAAGCCGTGGGTCAGCGTCCGCGCGAGGTGGCGCTCCTGCTGGAAGGCGTCGGCGTTGGCCAGCGCCGCGGCGGAGATCCGGGCGACCTTCGAGATCAGCGCCATGTCGTCGCGACCGAACTCTCGTCCATCGTCGCGGACGAGCGAGAGAACGCCGAACATTCGCGGCCCCAACTCGATCGGTACGTGAACCGACGCCGTCGGTCCGCCCGTCGCGACCGGGACACGTGAGCGGACGACTTCGCCGAGTGTCGCCGCGTCGGCTGTCGCGGTTCCCGCGCGCGCGACTGCGGCGAGGCGCTGTGATCCCGGTTGGACCCGGCTGAGCGTGCCGTGGTCGGCGCCCAACAGCTCGACCGCGTGGGTAACTATTTGGCGCTCGACCTCATATGGCTCGAGCGTTCCGGCGGTGCCCTCCGCGGCCCGCTTGAGCAGCAGCTCCTCGCGTGCACGTGCCGCCTCCATGGCGAGCAGCTCGGAACGCTCCAAAGCGAGCGCGGCAAGGTCGGCGAGCACCGTGACGGTGTCGAGGTCGGTGCGCCCGAACGGCCTCAGTGGGTCGACTGAGAGAACGATGATCGCGCCGAGGGCGCGCCCGAGCGGCGTCCGCACCGGACAGCAGATCGCCGATGCGCGGCGAATCAGCTCCCACGCGTGCTCGCTGGAGGCTGAGGTGACGATCTCGCGCGGGAAGCCGGCTGCCTCCCAATCCTCCAAGCGGGGCAGCAACAGCGGGCGCCCGCGCTCCAGCGTCGCCTCTGTCAGGCCGGGGCGGTTGCGGTCGTACGGGCGGGTCAGCGCCGGAGTGACAGCGCTGTGGAGCTCAGCCGACGAGAACCAGGATGCGCTCGGCTCGACCGTCTCCCGCTCGCGGTCGATCGACATCAAGATCACCGCGTCGGCGCGCAGCAGCCGGCGCAGGTGCTCGAAGACGAGATCGAGCGGATCGCCAGGGATACGCCGTTGTTGCTCGTCGGTGCTTGGACCCGCGAGGGCCTTGGTGATGTCGTCCATGGTCGCCATAGCTCCCGCTAGTTCCAGCGTAAGGGGGCTTCGCGCAAGCCGCCAGCGTTAGGGTGCGGGCTCGTATGGCTGTTCCCCTCTTTGCCACGAGTCTCGACCGGTACCTGCCGGCCCTCACGGAGCGCCTCGCCGCGGTCGCCAACGGTGGGCGCTACATCCTCGGTCCTGAGGTCGAGGCGTTCGAGCGCGAGTTCGCCGAGCACCTTGGGGTGCGGCACGCGATTGGCGTTGCCAATGGGACGGACGCGATCACGATCGCCCTGCGTGCGCTCGGTGTCGGTCCCGGCGACGAGGTGGTCTGCCCGTCGTTCACCTTCTACGCGACCGTCGAGGCGACGATCTCGGCCGGTGCGACGCCGGTCTACTGCGACGTCGATCCCGAGACGATGTGCGTGACCGCGGAGACCGTCAAGGCCGCGATCACGCCACGTACGAAGGCGATCGTCGCGGTCCACCTGTTCGGCAACGTCGCGCCGATGGCGGAGCTGCGTGAGCTCGGGCTACCGGTGCTCGAGGACGCTGCTCAGGCGACGGGGGGGCGGCTGGACGGCGCTCGTGCCGGCGCGCTCGGTGACGCGGCGACCTTCTCGTTCTTCCCGTCGAAGAACCTCCCCTGCCTCGGCGACGGCGGCGCGGTGACGACGAACGACGACGACGTCGCGGCGGCCGTCAGGCGGCTGCGCTTTCACGGCTCCGACGACAAGAAGACGTTCGTCGACGTCGGCTACAACTCGCGCCTCGACGAGTTGCAGGCGGCGGTCCTGCGCGTGCTGCTGCTGGAGCTCGACGGCTGGAACGCTGCCCGACGCGACGCCGCGGATTTATACGCGCGCGAGGGACTCGGCGAGCACGTCGAGCTGCCGGTGGACGTCGCCGGCGCCGAGCATGTCCACCACCTCTACGTCGTGCGCAGCGAGCGCGCTGACGAGTTGGCGGCCGCGCTCGGTGAGCGGGGCGTCGGATCCCGGGGCTACTACCGCACGCCCATCCACCGCCAGCCGGCCACCGCGGCGTACGCACCAGAGGGCCTGTCGCTACCCGGAACCGATCAGGTCGCGCGGACCCACCTCGCGCTGCCGATGGGGCCGGAGCTGACCGAGGCGCAGGTGCGCGAGGTCGTCACCGCCGTAGCCGACGTACTCGGCTAGCCGCCGCACCCGCGAGGATGCCCGCACCGATGCGCGTCTGGATCGATCTCACCAACAGCCCGCACGTGCTCGTCATGCGCCCGCTGATCGAGGCGATGCGCGCCGACGGCCACCACGTCGAGGTGACGGCGCGCGACTTCGCGCAGACACTGGAGCTGTGCGACCGGCTCGGGATCGCGCACACGGCGATCGGCAGTCACGCCGGCGACAAGCTGACCGCCAAGGCGGCCGGACTCGCGGGCCGCAGCTTCGCGCTCGCCCGCTGGGCGCGCGGGCGCTACTTCAACGTCGCGATGGGCCATGCGTCGAACGACGTGATGGTCGCCGCCAAGCTGCTGCGGATCCCGTCCGCGACCGCGTTCGACTACGAGTGGGCGACGGTCCAGCACAGCGTCAACTGCCGGCTAGCGCGGGCGGTGGTCGTGCCCGACGCGATTCCGCCGGAGCGGCTCGACCGCTACGGAGCGCGCGGCAAGCTGCGGCGCTACCCGGGGCTGAAGGAGGAGTACTACCTCGCCGACTTCGAGCCGGACACGGCGGTGCTCGACGAGCTGGGGCTCGATCCAGCTGTCCCGATCGCCGTCGTGCGCACACCTCCGGACGCGTCGCTGTACCACCGCCACGAGAGTCCGGTCTTTCCGCGCGTGCTGGAGCGGCTGCGCGACCGCGCGCAGACCGTCGTGCTGCCCCGGACGCCGCGCCAGCGCGAGGAGATCGACGCGATCGCCGGCGGCCAGTTCAAGGCGACGGCGCCGGGCACCCGGCGGCTGATCGTCCCGAAGCACGCGATCGACGCCCAGAGCCTGATCGCCCACGCGGACCTCGTCGTGTCGGGTGGCGGCACGATGAACCGCGAGGCCGTGGCGCTCGGAACGCCGGTCTTCACGACCTTCGAGGGCCGCCTCGGCGCCGTCGACGAGGCACTGCTGCGCGACGGCCGCCTACGCCGGCTCGAGGATCCCGAGGCGATCGACGTCGAGAAGCGCACTGAGACCTCCCGTGAGCGCATCCGGCGGAATCCTCGCGATCTCGCCCAGATGCTCCTATCGGCGGTACCCTGAACCCCTTGCCCTCCCGCCTGACATCGTCTGTCGGCGTGCGACGCATCGGCCAAGTGGCGGTCGACGCGTGCCTGGTCGCGCTCGCGTACTACCTCGCGTACGTACTGCGCTTCGACGAGGGAATCCCGCCGAAGTACGACGAGCTGCTCGGCGACACGATCGTCTTCGTCGTCGTCCTGAAGCTGGCGCTGTTCGCGGCGTTCGGCCTCTACTCGAAGCTCTGGCGGTTCGTCGACCAGGCCGACTTCGAGTCGATCGTCAAGGCGGTGATCGTCTCGAGCTTCGCGCTAATCGGGCTGAGCTTCCTCTTCTCGCCTGGCAGCGTCGACCCGCCGCGCGGCGTGATCGCGCTCGACTTCCTGCTCACGCTGGCGCTCGTTTCCGGTGCGCGCTTCGCCGTAAGGGCGCTCGTCGAGCGCAAGCTGCGCCGGCCGCTGGTCGCGCGCGCGACGACGGAGGTCCTGATCATCGGTGCCGGCAACGGCGGCCAGCAGGTGGCGATGGAGCTGCGCCGCAACCCGGAGCTGTCGACCGCCGTGATCGGCTTCGTCGACGACGACCCGCGCAAGCAGGGGATGGTCGTCGGCGGCTACCGGGTCCACGGCCGCACAGACGACCTGCCGCGTGTGCTCGACGACACCAAGCCTGACGAGGTCGTCATCGCGATCCCGTCAGCGCCGGGCATGCTGCGCCAGAAGGTCGTCACCGCCTGCCGCGAGCGCAACATTCCGGTCCGCACGCTGCCGACGACCTTCGAGCTGCTGTCGCGCGGGACGAACCTGCTGCGCCAGGTGCGCGAGGTCCAGGTCGAGGACGTGCTCGGCCGCGAGCCGGTGCGTGTCGAGGTCGACCGCGTCGGCGCCTACCTGACCGGCGAAGTCGTGCTCGTGACCGGCGCCGGCGGCTCGATCGGCTCTGAGCTCTGCCGCCAGATCGCGCGCGTCAAGCCGAAACGGCTGGTGTTGGTCGACCACGCTGAGAACAACCTCTTCGAGATCCGCCGCGAGCTCGAGGACGACCGTCACTACGGCAACCTCGTCGCCGTGCTCGCGGACTGCAAGGACGCGACGCGGATGGGCGAGCTGTTCGCCGAAGAGCGGCCGAGCGTCGTCTTCCACGCCGCGGCCTACAAGCACGTGCCGCTGATGGAGGAGAACCCGGTCGAGGCGGTGCGCAACAACGCCGTCGCCACCCGGATCGTCGCCGCGGCCGCCGGTGAGTGCGGCGCCGAGCGGTTCATCCTCGTCTCGACCGACAAGGCCGTCGCGCCAGCGACGGTGATGGGCGCGTCGAAGGCACTCGCCGAGTGGGCGATCGAGGCGGCCCAGAACCGCTTCCACGGCACGCGCTTCGCGGCTGTGAGGTTCGGCAACGTGCTCGGCTCGTCGGGCTCTGTCGTGCCGATCTTCCGCCGCCAGATCGCTGCTGGCGGCCCGGTGACGGTGACCGACGAGGCGATGACGCGCTACTTCATGACGATCCCCGAGGCGGTCCAGCTGATCATCCGCTCCGGCGACCTCACGACCGGCTCGCAGGTCTTCGTCCTGGAGATGGGCGACCCGGTGAAGATCGTCGACCTGGCGCGCAACATGATCCGGCTGTCCGGCAAGGAGCCCGACGTCGACATCGCGGTCGAGATCGTCGGACGCCGTCCGGGCGAGAAGATCCACGAGGAGCTGTTCGACCCCGGCGAGCGGCCGCAGCCGACGCCGGCCGAGAAGATCGTCGCCGCGGTCCGTCCGCGCCTCGATCCGGACTGGGTCGAGAGCGCCTTCGCGCGGATCGAGGAGTTGGTCTACAACGGCGACGCGGCCGCTCTGGCAAGCGCCGTCGCCGAGCTTTCGGCCGAGCGTGCGCTTGCCGCCGTCGACGCGGACTAGAGTTCACGGACTTCTTCTATGGAGATCATCCAAGAGATCGGCTCGTATGCGGGATTCGCAGCCGTCCTCGGGCTCGCCGTGCTGTCCGCGCTCTACTTCTCTCAGGCGCGTGACGTCAAGCGGCTGCGCGAGTGGGCGGGGCGAGCGCCTGAGCGCGGGCCGGCGCCGTCGGTGCCGGCCGAGCCGCGTGGCGTCGTCGCCCAGCCGATCGCTCGGCCAGCTTCTCGGCCTGTGCCGGGCGGCACCCCGCCGCCTGTGCCGCGGCCGCCCGGTGCGCGTCCCGCCACGCCTGGCGCTGCCGCAGCGTCGGCCGCCGGCGCAGCTCCAGCGATCGCGCGTGGGCCCGCGCCGGCCACGCCAGCGGCTGCCGGTGCCTCCGCGGCCGGCGAGGACGACGGCGAGGACGCCAACGAGGATCTGGAGCAGGACGTCACGGCGATGGACACCGTCGTGCATCCGCCGCCCAGCCCACTTGCCGATGACGACGAGGACGGCGATGGCGAGGACGGCGTGGTCGGTGCCGCCGGGGAGGCGGACGAGGGCTTCGACGACGAGCTCGAGCACGACGCCGAGGACGAGCCGGCGGTCGACGAGACAGGCGAGTACGACGCCTTCGCAGCCGAGGAGACGGCTGTCTACCGTCCCGGCGACACGGGCGAGAGCGACGAGCTGACGGAGGATGAGTCCGGGACTGGCGAGTGGCGCCCGGAGGACGAGCACTCCGACATCGACCTCACCGACGAGCACGACGTCGTCCCGGCGACCCCGGCCGCGAGCACGCCACGTCCGCCGACGCCGCCCCGGCCCTACGAGCGCCGTGGCGCTCCGGCTCCAGCGACCGGCTACGCGCGCGATCGCGGAGGAATCCTGCCCCCGTACGAGGAGAGCCGCCCGGACTCCGATGGTGGTGCTCCGTCTGACGGCGGTGGCCGTCGGCCGATCCTGCTCGTCGTGGCGGCGATGGTCGCGATCGCGGTCGTCGCCTTCGGCGTCCTGCAGCTGACCGGCGGCGATGACAGCTCGGACGGCGGTGGCAGTGACGCCGGCCTTGCCACGGGTGGAAGCGGCAGCAGTAGCGGCGGATCGAGTGGCGGCGGCTCGGAGCCCAAGATCGACCCGTCCCAGGTGACCGTCGCCGTGCTCAACGGGACCACCGTTCCAGGCCTCGCGGCAACCGTCGGCGACAAGGTCGCGGGCGAGGGCTTCCAGCTCGGCACCGTGACGAACAACTTCGATCAGGAGAAGGCGGAGTCAGTTGTGCTCTACGCCCCTGGCGCCGAGGCCGAGGCGGCCGACGTGAGCCGCCGCCTCGACATCTCCCAGCGCGAGGCGATCGACGCCGAGAGCCAGGCGCTGGCCGGCGACGCGACCGTCGTGGTCGTCGCCGGCGCCGACCAGAACCAGTAAGCGCGCCGCCGCGCCGCTCAGGGCTGGACGCCGGCGTCGCGGTAGGCCTCGGCGGCCTCCGCGAGCAGGCCGCGGTCGACCAGGGTCACCGTCTGGCCGTCGAGCTCCAGCGTCGCGCCGTCGTGCGGCGGGTACCAGTAGGCGCGGATGCGGCGGGCGGTCAGGTCGGGCGGATCGTCGAGGCGGACGGCTCGCAGCGCCTCGAACTCGGCGCGCGTGACGTAGCGGCCGTCGCCCTGGGTGGTGCGCGGCAGCTCGCGGCCCGCGGCCAGCTCGTCGGCCGTCCAGCGGAACAGTTCGAGCAGCTTGCGCTGGCTGCGGAAGTCGAGTGACAGGGCGGTCTCGCGGTCGCGATCGATCGGGAAGCGGTCGACCCGGACGAGCTCGCCGGTGTCGAACTCGGCGTCGACGAAGTGGGCTGAGACGCCCCACTCGGGCCAGTCCTCGAGGATCGCGACGTTGTAGCCGCCCAGGCCGCGCATGTCGGGTAGCGGCGCCGGATGGAAGTTCAGGCAGCCGCGCGCTCCCAGCTCGATCAACGGCGGCCGGATCCGCTTCCAGAACAGGAACGAGAAGACCGCGTCGATCGCCGTCAGGTCGACTGCCGCGCCGTCGGGGTCCTCGATCGCCGCGTAGAGGTCGTCGTCGGACACCAGCGGCAGCCCGGCGCGCTCGGCGGCCAGGTCGAGCCGCTGTGCCTCGGCCGCCCGCTCGTCCGCCGGCGGGGCCACCACCGCCACGACCTCCCAACCCGTCGCCAGCAGATGCTCGAGCCCGCCCACCACCGAGCGCTTGTGCTTGCCCATGTAGACGCACCTCATCGCCCTGCCACCTCCTCGTAGAGGGCCAGCGTAAGGCGTGCGGCCTCGTCCCAGGAGTAGGGGCCGCTGGCGGCTGCGGCGGCGCGGGCCTCCTGGGCGGCGCGGGCGGCGGGGTCGGCGGGGTCGGCGACCAGGGTGGCGAGCGCGTCGCGGAGGGCGGCGGGGTCGCCTGGGGGGACGGGGACGAGTGCCCCGTGGTCCTCGGCGACCTCGGTGAAGCCACCGATCGAGGAGGCGACGATCGCCTTGCCGAAGGCGAGCGCGGTGTAGAGGACGCCGGACTGGTCGATGTCGCGATAGGGCAGCGCGACGACGTCGGCGCGGCGGAAGTAGGCGGGCAGCTCGTTCTCGGCGACGAAGCGGTCGACGAAGCGGACGGTGCCTCCGGCCCGCGCGGCGGCGGCACGCAGCGGCTCGACGTCCATCCACGGTCGACCGACGATCCACAACTCGGCCCCCTCGAGGCCGGCGAAGGCGTCGATCAGCACGTCAACGCCCTTGTAGGGGCGCAAGATGCCAAAGCTCAGGATCACCGGACCCTCGACAGCCGCCAGATCGGGTGGCAGCGGCGCCTCGTCGGGCTGGGCGGCGAGGTAGTCGAAGGCTCCATGGGGGATGACGCGGACCTTCGCCGGGTCGGCGTCGTAGCGCTCGGTCAGGGCATGGGCACTGCCGCGGGTGTGGACGACGAGCGCGTCAGCTGCCGCCGCGACACGGCGCGGCCCCGCCTCGCGCAGCCGGCCGCCGCCGCGGCGCAGCACGTTGTGCGAGGTGAACACTCGCGGGACCCCGCGCGCTAGCAGCGCCGCGTCGAGCGCCTCGATCGTCAGCCACTGGTAGTGGACGACGTCGACATCACGCCCGCCGTCGCGGCGGTGGCGCAGCATGTCGGGCAGGTGCTCGGCGAGCCGCAGCGCCCGCCGCACGTTCGTCGAGCGGTCGCGCGCCATCGCCCGGCGGTAGAAGTCCTCGCGGACCGTGAACCCGTCGGCGGTCGGCGCGTCGTAGGTCGGCCGGCTGGTCGACAGCTCCACGCTCGCGCCCGCGCGTGCGAGGGCAGCGGCCAGCGAGTGGTCGTACGGCGGCGTGTAGGCCGGGGGGTCGACGAGCCGAACGCGCATCGGCGGGCATTGTCGCCGCTGCGTGCATCGCGCGACGGCGGCTGGGCGGTTGCGCCCCGTCCCGCGCAGCCGCCGCCCGGCTCGAATAGCGTTCCGCGACGTGGAATCGAGCCGCCTGGTCCGCGTGGTGTTCGCCGCGCTCGTGCTCGTCACCGCGGGCGCCTTCGTGCTGACTCAGGTTCTGAAGACGGAGATGCCGGTCGTGCTCCGCTTCTCGGTCGCGCCGATCTACTTCTCGCCGAACGGTGACGGGGTGCGCGACCGGGCACGGGTGGGCTTCGACCTCTCCGAGACGGCAGAGGTGTCGTTCTCGATCATCGACATGAACGGCAACGAGGTGCGCGAGCTCGTCGACGATCGCGAGCTCGCCGGCGACAAGCGCTGGCGCTTCTGGTGGGACGGCCGCGACGACGAGGGCAACGTCGTCCCCGACGGCGTCTACCGGCTGCGCGTCGTGCGGCGAAAGGAGGGCCGCCGGCTCGACTCGTTCAAAGAGGTCGTCGTCGACACCACCGCGCCGCGGGTGACGCTGCGTTCGGCCGAGCCGGGCGTCGTCGACCCGTCGAACGGCAAGCGGGTGGCGGTGACGATCCGCTACCAGGGCCCCAGCACGCGCGGCCCTGAGTTCCGTGTCTGGCGGACCGACGACGGCGAGCCGCGGATCGTCGACCGCTTCCGGGGCAACGAGCGGCGGCAAGGCGTCTGGAACGGCCGCGTCATCAGCGGCGACTACGCCGTCGACGGCGACTACGCGTTCCAGGTCCGGGTCCGCGACAAGGCCGGCAACGAGGCGCTGGCGCCGCCTGGCATTCCGTCGGCGAAGACGGCCCGCCCCGGCACCGGGGTCGCGGTGCGACGGCTGACGCTCGAGGGCCCGGGTGGTGTGGTGACGGCCGGCTCGCTGGCGCGGTTGAAGGTCGGGCCGGACGCACGACGCTTCGAGTGGGAGCTGACGCGGCTCGGCTCGAGCAAGGTCTTGAAGCAGGGCGAGCGCCGTGGCGCGACGGCGCTGCGTGTGCGGATGCCTGATGACGCGCGTAGCGGCGTCTACGTCGTGCGGGTCCGGTCGCGTGGCCGCGATGCGCGCTGGCCGCTAGTAGTCGCCGGGCTGCCGCCGAAGGGTGTGGCGGCCGACCGGCCGCGGCCGGTCGTCGTGCTGCCGGCGATCTCCTGGCAGGGCGTCAACCCGTTCGACTCCGACCTCGACGGCTTCGCCGACACGCTCGTGGACGGGAATTCGATCCCGGCGGACCGGCCCTACGCCGGCGGGAAGCTCCCCGCCGCCCTGGTCCGCCAGAGCGAGCCACTGCTGCGCTTCCTCGATCGCGCGCGGCTGGCCTACGACCTGACCACCGACCTGTCGCTCGCGCGCGGCGAGGGGCCGGCGCTCGGCAACGCGCCCGGCATCGCCGTCGGCGGCAGCGCGATCTGGCTGCCGCGCCGCCTGCGCGACCGCCTGCGCGCCGAGGTGACCGAGCAGGGCAAGGCGGTCGCGGTCTTCGGCGGCGACTCGCTGCGCCGTAGCGTCGCGTTGACCGGCGATCGGCTGCGCTTCCCGAGCCCGCCGCGTCCCGACGACCTGTTCGGCGAGCGGATCCGTACCGAGCGCGTCGACCCGCCAGCGCCGCTCGCGGTTGAGAAGGACCAGCTGCGGCTCTTCGCGAGCGTCGACAGCCTGTTCGGCGAGTTCAGCGTGATCGAGCGCTCTGTAGCTCTGCCCGACGATGCCCGCCTGCTGTCGGCAGCCGGCCGTGATCCGGGCCAGCCGGCCTTCGTCGGCTACCGGCTCGGCAAGGGCACGGTGATCCGCGTCGGATCGCCGCAGTGGACCCGCCAGCTCGACGAGCGGGCGCTCGACGTCGAGGTTCCGCGCATTACAAAGCGGATCTGGCAGCTGCTCGGCCGCTGACCCGCATTACGCCGCCCCGTCTGCCATCCTGCGGACGGATGCGCCGTGCCCTCCTGATCATCGGCGCCGCCGTCGTCCTGATCGTGGTCGGCGCCGGTGCGTACCTCTACCTGAGCGACGAGGACCCGCCGGAGAAGCGCGGCTCGGCGACGGTCGAGTTCGACGCCGATGCCACGCCGCCGAAGTCGCCGCCGGTGCGCAAGGAGATCGCGGTGCCGTGGCCGACCTTCGGCTACGACGTCGCGCGTACGAAGGCCGCGCCGTACAAGCACCGGCCGCCGTATCGCCGCACCTGGCGGATCGACGCCGGCGACACCGTCGAGTTCCCCCCGGCGGTCGGATACGGGACGGTCTTCATCGCCCAGCAGAAGGGGAAGTTCTTCGCGCTGTCCAGCAAGACCGGCAAGCCCGCCTTCAAGACGAAGAACTTCGGCCGCTGCGCGGCTTCGTCGCCGACCGTCGGGCCCAACCACACCGTCTATCAGTCCTACATGCACCCGGTCGGGGATCTCTCCAACCCCTGTCCCCAGGACGCATCCAACCCCGACGGCTTCGTGATCGCGATGGACGCGCGCACCGGCCGGCAGAAGTGGCGCTTCAAGTCGAAGCCGATCGAGGCGTCGCCGCTGCTGCGCGGCAAGCGGCTGTTCGTCGGCTCCTGGGACGGAAACGTCTACGCGCTCAATGCGCGCACCGGTAAGCCGATCTGGAGCAGCTCGATCGGCAGCAAGGTCAACGCCTCGCTCGCCTACGCCGACGGCCGGATCTTCGCCGCCGACTACACGGGCACGCTGCACGCGCTCGACGCGCGCACCGGGCGGCGGCTCTGGAGTGCCGGCGAGGCGACCGAGTTCTACTACGCGACTCCGACCGTGGCCTACGGCCGTGTCTTCATCGGGTCGACCGACGGCACGATGTACTCCTACGGAGCGAAGACCGGCAACCTGCTCTGGGCCAAGCCGCTCGGCACCTACGTCTACTCCTCGGCGGCGATCTTCGACCGCAAGGTCTACGTCGGCAGCTACGACGGCAAGTTCTACGCCCTGTCGGCCGCCACCGGCGACGTGGTCTGGCAGAAGGACATGCCCAGCTCGGTCCACGCCCCGCCGGTCGTGATGGCCGGCCTCGTCTACGTCGCGACCTGCGCCACCTGCGGCTCCGCCGCGCAGCGCTATGTCAAGAACGGCGTCGACTCGACGACGGCCTTCAACGCCAGGACCGGCAAGCAGGTCTGGCGCAACCCCGCCGGCAAGTACTCCTCGCCGATCGTCGCCGATCAGGACCGCGTCTACCTCGTCGGTCGCAGCATGGTGTACGGCATGAAGCCGGTAAAGGCGAAGCAGCGCGCCAAGTTCCGGCAGATCCAGAAGCAGACCGCCGCGCCGGCGAAGCCCTAGGGCCGCTCAGCCCGCGAGCGCGCCGGTTGCGATCGCGCCCATCAGTGCCGCGATCACGCCGACGAGCCCGACCATCAGTGCGATGCCAAAGCCCCTGACCTCCCTGTGGAGGTCGCGGATGTCGTTGTCGACCCGCTCGAACCGGACGTTCATCTCAGTCCTAACGTCGCGGAATTCGTTGTCGACCCGCGTGAACCCCGCGTCCATCCGGGTCTCGAGGTCGCGCATGTCGCGGTCCACGCGCTCGAACCCGGCGTCCACGCGGGTTGCGAAATCGTCCATCCGCTCATCTGTCCACACCATTGTCAGCACCTCCCCGAGGCTACCGCGTCGTGGGGCTCTCGGGAGAGCATATACGCGTGATTCGTGTAACGGTTCCGCTATGCCGTGTGACGGCTCTGTGCGCCCTCCCAGGCGGCGACGGCGGCGGCGATGATGGCGCCGGTGAGCGGCCAGACGAGGTAGTAGTTGTTGAAGGTACGGCCGATGAAGAGCAGGACGAGGATCGAGATGGCGAATCCTGCCGCCGCCGGCCAGAGCTGGCGGGCGCGGTCGACGGTGTAGAGCAGGTAGGCGGTCAGCGGTAGCCAGGTCAGGATCGCGATCAGCGCGAACGGGTAGGCGCCGTCGCGGTCGGCGAGGATGCCGGCGCGGACGAGCATCGCCGAGAGGCCGTAGCCGACGATCTTGTAGGTGCCGGCGCCGAACTCGACCGTGTCCTCCCAGAAGGCCGTCGGGTCAGCGACGATGAACGGCAGGCAGGCGACGGCGATCACCGCGGCGAAGATGGCGGCGCAGCGCAGCAGCTCGCGGCCGACTCCGCCGGCCAGCTGCTCGCGCAGAGAGCCGCCGGCGGCCGACTCGCGCACGCCCGCGCCCTGCTTCGCGGCCATCAGCGCGAGGAACGGGATCGCGACGACGGCGAACTGCTTGAACAGGACGGCGGCCGCGAGCGCGACCGCCGCCCAGCGGAAGCGGCTGCGCGTCGCGAGCGCGAAGGCGAGGATCGTCAGGGTCAGCGCCGGGGCGTCGTTCTGGCCGAACCACGCGGAGCGGACCGCGATCGGGTTGGCGACGACGGCCGCCCCCAGCGCCAGCCGCCAGGCCAGTGGCCCACGGAAAGCGAGCACGGCGAAGAAGCCGGCGAGCGTCGCGAGCAGGACGAACATCCGGTAGTCGTCGAACGGTGCCGGCGCGATCGCCTGCCAGCCGGCGGCGCTGATCGCCGTGCCGGGGAAGTAGGCGTAGTGGACGAGCGGGACCTCGCGCTCACGGATCCGCTGGGAGGCCTCGCCGTCGAAGCTGTAGAAGCGCTCCATGCCGGAGAAGCGGTAGTCGTGGCCGTAGGGGTTCTCGCCGTGCAGGACGAGGTCGCCGGCGAGGTCGATCTGGAACGTCGAGTCGTTGGTGAAGAACCACGGCTCGGTCGCGTCACGCAGGCCGATCTGGAGCAGCGTCGACGGCAGCAGTAGCGCCAGCGCGACGCCGACGGCGATCGCCGTGCCGGTCCAGGCCGGCCAGTCGCGGTCCGGACGGCGCAGCGCCCAGGCGGCGATCAGGGCGATCGCCAGGCCCGCGAGGAAGCAGGCGGCACGGGCAATGCCGACGTCCCACTCCTCACCCGCCGCGCGCACGAGCGGTCCGAGCAGGCCCTGCGGGTCGACCGCGCCCGGCACGAACGGCCACGGGTCCGAGCCCAGCTCCGGCAGGTTGATCGCGATCAGCGCCAGCAGGACGCCGAGCAGCCCCCAGAAGCCGGCGGCGGACAGCCGGCCGGACAGTCCGAGCGCCTCTTTCACGCGGTGGCCTCCGCGGGGTCGCCGTCGTAGACCACTTCGCCGCGGCCGGTGCCGTCGTCGCGCCGCGGCCAGGTGAGGAAGCCCGCCCCGACGCCGAGTGCGAGCCAGGTCAGCGGGTCCTCGAGGAAGCCCGGGTAGAAGAGCGACTGCACGAACACGCCGAGCAGCACGGCCAGCAGCGCCAGGCCGACGGCCGGGTCGAGCCGGCGCACGGCGCCCAGCATCCGCAGCGCGCCGTAGAGCAGCCAGGCGAGCAGCGCGAGCCCGACCGCGCCGAGCTCGGCGAAGACGGTCAGCGGAGCGGTGTGCGAGACGAAGTTCGGCGTCGGCCGGTCACGCTCGGAGAGCCGCCTGCTGGCGTCCGGCTGGCCGCCGACGGCGACGCCGATCGCCGGGTGGCGCTCGATCACCCGCACGGTCTCCTCGACGCGCTGAGAGCGGTCGGCGGTCTCGTTGCGCAGCGAGTCGCCGCGGATCGGGATCGAGATCAGATAGCCGATCGTCAGCACCGCCACCAGCGCGAACGTTCCCACCACCGCCAGTCGGATCCGCCGCGTTCCAGTCAGCGCCGCGATCACCAGCGTCACGACGACCAGCGCGATCATGCTCGACTGCGAGTAGGAGACGAACAGTCCGGCCCAGAGCAGGACGACCAGCCCGGTCGCCAACCGCAGGTCGATCCGTCGCAGCGCCATCAGTGCGAGCACGACCGCGAGGCCTACGACGAGATGGCGGCCGTAGAGGCTCGGGTCACCGAACAGCGAGGTGACGCGGAAAAAGCTCGAGTTTGCGTTCGACAGTGCCAGGTTCGGCGCGAAGAAGAACAGCTCGCGCGTCGCGGCCTGGAACAGCCCGACGACTGCGAACAGCGATGCCATCGCGATCGTCACGGTCGCCAACGCGCGCGGCATCCAGTCCGGGAAAGGCGACCGCGCCAGTGTTCCGAGCAGCACCGCGAACGGCAGCAGGAAGAAGACCAGCACCTCCACTCCCGCGCGCGGGTAGTCGGCCCAGAGCAGCGAGACGCAGGCGAAGCCGAGCAGCGCCGCGGCCGGCAGCGCCAGCGAGCGCGGCAGCGCGCGGACCGGCAGTGTCCCCTGCTCGCGGGCGCTGAACGCCCGCCAGGCAAGCGCGAGCGCACCGGCGGCGAGCACGAAGTAGAGCAGCAGTAGCCGCCCCAGCTCGCCGTTCTCGGCGAGTGCGATCGGGAAGCCGCCGCCGTCCTCGAGTGTCAGCGGGGGGCGCAGCGGCGCCGCGACGAGCAGCGCCAGCGGCAGCCAGGCCGGGTTGCGCACGAGCAGCGCGGCGGCTGCGCCGAGGACCGCGAGGCCGAGTACCGCCGCCACCACGCCGGGACCGCTGGCGAGCGCGTCGAGCCGGCCGATCCCCGATGCCGAGTCGATCAGGCCCGCGCCGCCGAGGCCGATCAGCGCCAGTCCGCCGACGACCATCGCGCGACCGCGACCGGCCAGCAGCAGAACGACGCCGACGGCGGCGATCAGGCAGGCGATGTTGGCGAGGTCGGGATGGTCCATGGTCAGGGTGCGATTCGCGCCCGCCGGTTGTACTCCTCGGCGGCCTCGCGGATCCCCTCGCCGCGACCGGGAGTCAGCTCCTGGCGTGCGTGCAGCAGGAAGCGTCGCGGATCGTGGCGCGGCAGCACGGCCGCGGCAAGTGCGCGCTCGAGGTAGAAGGCGACCCCGAGTATGCGCGTGACGAGCCGCTTGACGCCGCTGTGATGCTTGCGCATGTAGAGGTCGCGGTTGCGGTGGAACTCGACGATCCGCCGCCGCGCACGGCGTAGGTCGGTCGTCAGCTGGTCGTGGTGTACCGCGTGAGCGCCGGGCACGTAGAGGATCTCCCAGTCGGCGTCGCGCAGCCGCTTGCAGAAGTCGGTCTCGTCGGAGTAGACGAAGAAGTCCGGGTCGAGGTAGCCGATCTCGGCGGCCGCCTCGCGGCGGACCAGCATCGCGCTCGACTGGGTCCAGCCGACGCGGCGGGTGCGCTTGCCGCGGCTCTGGGTCGTGATCAGCTTGTGCAGGAACAGCACACCGGCGAGCGATGCCGTCACACCGGGGAGTCGCCAGGCGCAGGCCTTCAGCTCGCCTTCGGTCGACAGCAGCTGGGCGCCGGCGGCGGCAGCGCGCGGATCATCCTCGAGCGCCTCGTACAGGGCCGACGCCGCGCCGGCGTGCAGCTCGGAGTCCTCGTTGAGCAGCAGGCCGTAGCGGCCACTCGCCGCTTCCAGCAGCGTCGAGTCGTTCTCCGCCTTACCCGCGCGCTGGTCGAGCGCGATCACGCGGACGTCGTACGGACTCTGCTCGACCGCGGCGACCGAGCCGTCGTCGGAGCAGTTGTCGAGCACCAGGATCTCGCGCGAGATGCCGGCGGGATGCGTCCGTTCGATCGCCGCCAGGCAGGCGAGCAGGTACTCGCGGCCGTTGGTGTTGACGACGCAGTAGGAGAGATCGACGTCGCTCACGAGCGGCTCCCGGCAGCCCTCTCCAGCACGCCGCGCAACCGCTCGGCAAGCAGGTCTCGGTCGAACTCGCGCTCGGCGAGCGCGCGGGCGTTGGCGCCGTAGCGGCGCGCCCGTTCGGGGTCGTCGCGCAGCGCGAGCACCTTCTCGGCCAGGTCGGCGGCGTCGCTCGGCCGCGCGTAGACGCCGGCCTCGTGCTCCTCGACCAGCACCCGCTGCCAGCCGTCCGTGTTGACGATCGCCGGTCGGCCCGCGGCGAAGGTGTCGAACAGCTTGTTCGGCGAGTTGGTAGCGAGGATGGGCACGTCCTTGAAGATCGTCATGCAGGCGTCGGATGCCGCGGCGAGCCGTGCGGCGGCGTGCTTGTCGCCGGCTGGGACGAACACGACGTTCGCGAGCCCGCGGCGCTGGACGTCGGCCTCGAGCGCGGCCCGCCGCTTGCCGTCGCCCTGCAGGACGAAGGCGACGTCCTTGCGCTCGGCCAGCAGCGCCGCGGCGCCGACCACCTGGGTGAGGTCGTTGGCCTCGCCCATCGTTCCGAAGTACGCGCAGACGAAGTCGCTCGCCGTGAGCCCGAGCTGCTCGCGCAGATCGCCGGGATCGAGGTCGGGCGAGAAGAGGTCGAGGTCGGACGCGTTGGGGATCAGCGTGACCCGCTCTGGCGACACGCCGGTCGCGACGATCCCGTCGCGCATTCCCGGCGACAGCGCGACGATCTCGGTCGCCGAGCGGTAGACGGCGCGCTCCAGCCAGCGCGCCAGCCGCTGGGCCCACGGCGACCGCAGCGCCCCCATCTGGATCGGCGCCTCGGGCCAGAGGTCGCGCACCTCGAAGACCAGCGGCACGCGCCAGCGCCGGGCCGCGACGATCGCTGGCAGCGCCATTGTCAGCGGCGGTGAGGTCGCGAATACGACGTCTGGCCGTGGCCCGCGCAGTGCCGCCACCGTCGCGGCGACCGCGAAGCGGCCGAACGCCAGCAGCCGCCGGCCGTAGCCGACCCCAGTCGCGCGCACGTAGTCGCCGTAGCCGCCGCGCGCCTC
Source organism: uncultured Thermoleophilaceae bacterium (assembly GCA_964629855.1). Taxonomy (GTDB): domain Bacteria; phylum Actinomycetota; class Thermoleophilia; order Solirubrobacterales; family Thermoleophilaceae; genus JAAYBF01. The sequence continues at coordinate 42,450 of CAZVRI010000009.1, read as the reverse complement.
GACGACACGGATTCCGTCGACCTCGCGCTCGGCGCCGTCACCCGCGGTTACCATCGTCACCCCGTGACCGGCCTCGACCAGACGGCGTGCGAACTCGTACGAGCGCGTGCCGCCCGTCCCGTCGCGGGTCATGAAGAACTGATGCAGGTAGAGAATCCGCACGTGAGTTGGCGCCACGGTAACCGAGGCCGGGCAGCGTGAACCGGCTGCTCGACCTGCTCGTGGCGGGGTTGGCGCTCGCCGTAGTTTCGCCGCTTCTGGCGATCTGCGCGCTGGCGATCAAGCTCGACTCGCGCGGACCGGTCTTCTACCGCCAGCGCCGCGTCGGTCGCGACGGCGTTGCGTTCGAGCTGGTCAAGCTGCGCACGATGGTCGTCGGTGCCGAGCACACCGGCGCCGGCCTCTACATCGAGAACGGCGATTCGCGGATCACGCGCGTCGGCCGCCTACTGCGCCGCTTCTCGCTCGACGAGCTGCCGAACCTCCTCAACGTGCTCCAGGGCGAGCTCGCGATCGTCGGTCCGCGCCCGACCGTCCAGGTCCAGGTCGACCGCTACACGCCGCACCAGCGCCGCCGCCTCGAGGTCCTGCCCGGCATCACCGGCTGGGCCCAGGTCAACGGCCGCACCTCCCTCTCCTGGCCCGAGCGGATCGATCTCGACGTCTGGTACGTCGACAACCGCTCACTCGCCCTCGACCTACGCATCCTCGCCCGCACGGTCCGCATGCTGGTGACCGGCCACGGCCTCTACAGCAGCGACCTCGAGCAGGGCTGGGGCGACGACGCGGAGGATCGCCGCCCAGGCCGCTGAGCTATTCGCGCGGCGCGAACAGACAGACGTCGAGCGCGAGCTCGACGCGTTGCCAGCGCTCGCCGTCGCCGTCGCCGTCGCCGGCGGTCCGCAGCTCGCGGTAGACGACCGAGCGCAGGCGGTTAGTGAACTCGACGAGCTCGCCCGCGCGCGGCGCGGAACGCCATCCCGCGGTCTCCTTGGTGATCTCCGCGACGACTGCCGCGCAGGCCTCGGTCGGCAGCACGGGGACGGTCAGCACCGCGTGAGCGCCGGCCAGAAAGGCGTCGTTTGCAAAGCCACGCAGGCCGTCCGCCAGGCCGCTGCGAACCGATGGACGATGGCCCCCGGGGCGACCGACCACGATCACCACCGGCGCCTCGCGGACCAAGGCGTCCGGCGACCTGAACACGCGCTGCGGCGCATCGACATCGGCCGGGTCGTAGTTCTCGTCGTCGAGACGCAGGCGCCATCCCCCGCGGGTGACCGCCGGCGACCCCAAGGCAATCACGGCGCATGCGGGAAGTGGCCGCACGACGGGCTCTTCGGGTTGCGGGTCGGTGCTATCCAGGACCCGCACGGGATCGGCCGCGAGGCGCTCGACGAACGGCTGCCAGCGCGGCGAGCATGCCACCGCAATCTCCGTCGAGAACTCGGTCGGCGGCTGGCGGAAGACGCCCTCGGGACGGACTCTCCAGATGCGCGGCCAGCGTCGCGCGTCTACCTCGAGGTCGGCGATCGCTTGAGTGGCGAACCGTCGCTCCCAGGCGAACGGCGCCAGGTCCGGTGTCACGACCAGCCGGATCGGTAAGTAGCCGCGCCCGACGCGCGGTCGCAGGGTGCGTGTGACCGCAAGCGGTGGAACGGCGCCAGCGGGGTCGTGCAGGATCGGCATCGTGGTGGTCCAGCGCCGTCGCCGCACCCAGCGCAGCAGATGCAGGTATGCCTTTACGGTTCGCCAGCGAGTGCGCGGCAGCAGTCGCAGCTCCGCCTCGGCCTCGCCGCCGATCGCCCGGGTTCGCGCCTCGGCGACCGAGATGTCGAAGCCGTTGATCGGGAGCACCAGCCGCGAGAGGCGTGCGCCGAGAGTCTCCGCCACGAGCGGCACCGCCGCCACCGCCGTTCCCACCGCGACTCCGATCAGGATGCTGTTGCCTACCGCGATCGCGATGAAGAGCGCCGCTAGTGGGGCGAACAGCAACAGCACGCCGGACACGAGATCGTCCGCATAGCGGCCCGCGCGGGCGCGCACGTGGGGTGCCACGGCCGTGTGGGTGAGCCCGGGGGTGGGCACGAGCGAAACCTCCGGCTGGAGGTGGAGGTCGGCGACCTCGAGTGCGCTGGGTCCGTTCTCGTGCCAGCCGAGGTAGACGTCCAGGCGCCGTAGCCAGCCACGCATCGGCGAGCGCTCGAGCCCGCTGACGGATCCCACGCGCTGGATCGGAGGAAGGGTCGAGTCGATACGTTCGAGCCGCTCATAGCGAGCGACTACCGCATCGCGGCGAGCCCGTGCCGCCTGCGGCAGCTCGGCGTGAATCTCGGCGATCGCCGCCCTGAGGCATGCGATGAACGCTCCCTGATGATCGCCGGTCTCCCCGAGCGCCCGCTCGGCCAGCTCCAGCAGGCACACGGCCTGGTCGGGTAGGCGCAGTGCGAGCAGCTCGCCCTCGTCGAGTGCGAGCCGGCCTACGACGTGTCCGCGCCCGGCGATCTGCGGCGGCTCGGTGCCAAGCAGCGCGTACATGCGCAGGTCGATGCGGATCCGCTGCTCCCGCAGCGGATCTTGGATCGTTGCCGAGTCGTCGTCAGTACGCTGCTCGATCAGGTGCAGCGCCTCGTTGGCCTGCGGTTGCGGACCGCGCAAGCCGGCGGCGCGCCAGCGGATCGTCCTCGCCTCGAAACGGTCCAGCGCGGCGTCGAGCGCGGCGTTGAGTGCCTGCCCGGAGTCGTCCTCGAGAGCTCGCGGCGGCGGCGTCAGTGCCTCCTCGTCGCCGTCTGCGGAGAGCAGGTTCCGCGCCCGCCAGGCCGCATGGTCGTGGTCGGTCGCCCGGCCCAGCGCGGGCTGGAGCCCCACAATCAGCGTTCCGGCGGCGAGCGCCTCCGTTCTCAGGTCCGCGTCCGACGACGACGAGAGACTGCTCACCAGCGCGAGCCGATCGCGTAGCCGGAAGCGGCGCATGATCCGGAGCGAGCCGGCGACCGCTGCTCGCGCCGCGTCCTCGTCGCTGTAGCGCGAGATCGCCAGCCGCTCGCGGCGGGTGAGCAGGCGAAGCGCCCGCTCCGGGTCCCCCAGCGCGAGCCAGCCGTCGGCGATCGAGACGAACAGCGGTGGAGCCACGCGGTGCGAGGGCGCCGAGAGCGGGTAGCCCCGGACGTGCTCCTCGTGGTGGGTGGCCGCGGCGAGGACCGGCTCGGTCAGGCTGCCGTCGGCCAACAGGCCCTGCAGGGTCAGCGACAGCAGCTGCGCGGCGTCCGGGCTGGTTGTGCTCATGAGCGTGGCCTTCAGGCACCTGTCGAGCAGCTGGGAATCGGGGCCGCGGTCGGCGAGTGAGAAGCGCAACAGCTCCAGTAGCGCGCGGTGCCTAAGCGAGGACGGCTCGACCCAGTCCGCCGCGCGGACCTCGACGTCGCCGGTCTCGAGGTCGAGTTGAGCCACTCGGTCGAAGACGAGGCGCGCAGCCGGCCACTCGCCGCGTGTGGCGTGCAGGCGGCCCGCCAGCGTCAGGACGTAGGCGCGCATGGCGGCGCTCTCGAACTGCTCGTCGAGCCACTCGATGCAGCCGTGGACGAGCGTCGGCGGGATCATCTTGCCGGTGGTCTCGCCGAGGTCGACGAGCGCCTCGATCGTCGAGACCAGTGCCGGCGCGAGCGTCGGCACCGCGTTCGGGCGGGCCAGCAGCGGGCGGGCGATGTCGTAGGCGATCGCGACCTCGTTCCCGTCGACCACGCCCGCGACCGCCTTTGCGCGCACGACTCCGAGCATGCCGCGCGCCTTGAGGATCGCCGCGCGCTCGAGGTCGGGGTGCCAGTGCGCCTCGGCCGCCACGCCTTGCCACAGCGCGGCGAGGTCGACGCGCGTGCCACGCTGGGCAAGCGCGGCAACGTAGAGAGCGCGTACGGTGGCGATGAGCTGCGGCCTCAGGCAGGACTCCGGCTCGCGGTCCTCGGACAGTAGGCGCCCGCACGTCGCCTCTGCCCACGACCACGCGCCCTCGCGGACGACCCGCTCGGCCAGCTGGTCGAAGCCGTCGACGGCATCCTGGGGATCGAGCAGACGCAGCGCCGAGTCGACGACGTCGACGGCCAGCTCCTCGAGCGGCGACTCGAGCAGGTCGCCGAGATGGGGCGCCAGGATTTCCCTTGCACGCTCGAGCTGCCGCGCGCGCTCCGGCTCGTCGTGGAAGTAGCTGCGCAGCCTCGGAAGCAGGCCGCGATCGACCTCGAGCACGATTGCGTCCGGCCCCGGACCGCCCTCGAGGTGCGTCCACTCCTGCTCGATCAGGCCCGCGAGCGCGAGGCCGCGCGTGTGCGGATCGCCGCCGAGCGCCGGCTCGATCGTCCTGCCGTCAAAGCGCTGGAGCTCGACGGCGGCAGGGATCGCTGCGAGGACCTCGGCGCTGTCCTCGAGCCGCTTGACGATCCGCTCGTGAACGTAGAGGCTGAAGTTGCCGGCGTTGATCGTCTCGACGCTCAGATCCGGATCGCGCCTCAGCCAGTCGGCGAAGATCTTGAGATCGACCGGGTTGTAGCGCGGCGGCCCGTCGTTTTCGTCGTTGTCCTCGAGGCTCGGCGCGCGGCCCTGCTCGCCGGAGCTGGCGAGAATCGCGTCGACGGTCGCCGGGGCCAGCTCTCCGCACGCATCGTGTATGTACTGCACGGCCTCGGCGTGGGTGTAGCCCCGAACCTCGTACATGAACAGGTAGCCGCGCTTCTTCAGGCTCATCACCGAGCCCGGCATTGCCCCGGTGCGCTGCTTGTTGGACGCCTCGGGAGTCAGCCAGCGCCGGCCTGCGACGAGCACCCTGATCGACGGCTCCCGCTCGTGGACCCGCTCGAGGATCTCGAAGGTCGCGTTGATGCTGGGGACGTCCTCGCCGGCGGGGTGCAGCTTGGCGAGCTCCTCGCAGGTGTCGAGGATCAGCAGCACCGGCTGGGGAAGCTCCGCGACGAAGGCGGCGAACGCCTCGATCACTCGCGCGAGCTCGTCCGTCCGCAGGGCGTGGAGCGGGTCGTGGCCCTTGGCGAGCCCAGCCCGGGTGGCCTCGGCGGCGGCCTCGCGGAAGTCCTCGAGCAGGGACTCCTGGGCGTCGTCCTCGATGCAGTCGGCGAGTCCCTTGGCCAGCTCCTCGAGCAGTCGCGCGGGCTGCTCCAGTGGATAGCGAGGGTCGATGTAGTCGAAGTCGATCAGGCTCGCGGACGGGACCGGGCGAGCCTTCGCGTGGCGGGTCGTCAGGTAGCGCAGCAGCATCGTCTTGCCCACTCCGCTCGGGCCGATGAAGTGCAGCGCCCACTCGTCGTCGGACTCGAGGACCCGGCGCACTTCCGCCAGCGGCTCCGCCCGCTCGACGAACTGCGTCAGGTACTGCTCGTCCTGGGCGGCGCGGAAACGCGACGTGAGTTGGCGCCGTGCACGCGTCACGGCGAGGTCTAGCTCGGCGCCCAGCAGCTTGACAATCTCTTCGCCGGCGAGGATCCACTCCAGGGCCGAAGCCGTGTCGCCGGCGTCCAGCGCGTCACCGACTTCGCGACTCAGGCATCTTCCGGGCACAGCTCCCAGCGTCAGCTCGCGACTGGCCAGCCGCGCCCAGTAGTGGACTCCGTCCGCGGCTTGTGCACCCGCCGCGGTCGCTCCGATTATTTTCGCGGCGATCACCGCCGCCGCGGCGCGCGTCGATGGGCCGTCCTCCTGCTGCCACTGGGCGATCAGCGACGAGCGCGTCGGCTCCGGCATCCAGAACCGGAGCACCTGCCTGCCGTTCGCGTCGCGATCGCGCCGGGACTCGCACAGGCGCATTCCACCCGCGCGCTCGACCACCCTTTCGAGCGTGTCGTCGCCGGTCGGGAAGTCGCAGGCGACCGCGAGCGAGTCGGTCCACTCCGGCAGGAGTGCCAACCAGCGCAGCGCGTCGTCGCCGAGCGCGCGCATTCGCGCGCCGCGGATCTCGGCAGCGCGCTGGGCGATGTCGGGATCGACGGCGATCTCGTCGGCCTCCATCAGCTCCCCTGCTCGGCGGCGAGCTCGTCGGCGTAGCTCGCCAGCGCCGCCACGTCGTTGTCCGCCACCAGGGTCGGCCCGTCACTCAGCGACGACGCGATCGCGTAGAAGGTGTCGGTGCTGAGCTTCGCCGGGACGCCGCCGATGTAGGCGCTGAACTTCTCGTGCCAGGTGGCCTCGTGGCCTCGTGTCGGCGTGTAGACGAGGTTCGAGAACGGGATTATCTCGTCCTCCTCCGCGGTCGCACGGGGGTGGAGCAGGACCGTCTGATAGGCGAGCGTCGCCTCGTCCTGTTTGAAGGGCGCGAGGCGCAGCGTGCGTGCCCATGACTTGCCCTCCACCTTCGAACCCCTCAGCAGCGTCCCGATCTCGGCGTGCGACCCGACGGCGAACACCGGTACGGGATCATTGGTGGTGCCCAGTCCCGACGGTTGAAGCAGCACGTCCAGCAGCGTGCTTGCCGCCTCGCCCCATTCTCCGATTCCCCCGAGTATGACCACAGCCTGACTGCCCTCTCCGACGGACTCGTCGGCCGAGCTGCGGGCATCGGCGGCGAGCGCCGCCAGGTCGGCTGTGAGCGCGATTCGCAGCGCGTCGTCGTCGATGGCGAAGCCCTTCGACTTGACCGGTAGGGCACCGAGGAAGCCGAACACTCGCGCGGCGCGCGCGTCGTCCGAGGCGGCGCCGACGAAGCTGCACTGTTTGTCGAAGATGGCGGCAAGCTCGGCGATCAGCATGCTCTGCTCCGGAATGGCGAGCTCGAAGCGCCGGCGCGTCTCGGTGATCTCTCGCGCCAGCTTGGCTGCCAGCGCCACCTGGGTCTTCGGGAGCTGGGGAGTGTTTCCGTCGTCGTCGATCATCACGACGACGTTGCCGCCGCGCAGCGCCTGACGCGCGAACTCGTGCAGCAGACGCGTCTTGCCCAGGCCGTGCTGGTCGTCGGCGTAGCCGATCGCTACCTGAAGCTGGTCGTTGGGGTCGAGCAGCCTGTCGAACAGTCGAAGGAAGGACTGGCGCCCGCAGAAGACCGGGTCCTGGCGCAAGTCGTAGCGGTCGATGCGCTCGAAGACGGCGGTCTGCGCGCCGGCGTCGACGGGAGCGTGATCGCTGGGGACCGACGGCGCGAGGTAGATGCTCGGCATCGCCCACGCGGGCTCGTCCGCTGCCGCATCCGCCTGGCTCCGCAGGCCCGCCCGCCGGCCGTGGGCCATCGCCTCGACGAGGCACTCGCCGGCGTTGAGCGCCGCTCCGAAGCGCCGCGCGAATAGTCGGCTAACCCGATCGGAGATCCGGCCCGCCATGCCGATCGCCTTCGGCACGCCGCCCTTGACCAACGCCGCGGCGAGCGAGTCCATGTGTTCTCCGGACGCGGCGGTGTCGCAGCCCGTCAGCACGGCCAGCCGAGGCAGCTCGTCGGCGGCGGCGAACGCACCGAGCAGGTCCTCGGCTGTCGCCTCGCCGTTGTGGCCGTCGTCGGCCTTGAGCCGGACGATGCCGCTGCCGCCGGTCTTCAACGTCCCGTGGCTGACGATGTGCACGATCTGGGGCTGGAAGCGGGCGCACGCGGCCGTGAGCCGGTCGAGCGAGGCGTTGTCGACGACCAGCGGATCGATTGCGCCGGCGCCGCGCTCGGCATCCCGCAGCAGCCCGAGCACCTCCGTCCCGTTGCGGATGTCGCGGTTCGACAGGTCGCAACCGAGCACGAACAGCACCCGCACCGGTGCCGGCACCGGTGCGGCGCAGAGCGTCTGGTCGGCGTCGGTCACGATGCGCGTGACGGCGACACACAGCCGCTGGTGACCGCAGATGAAGTGCGTGCCGTCGTGCATGGCCTCCCAAGGGAGCCGATTCAGAGCGTGCTCGCCCGCCGGCCATGCCAGCGCCAACTCGATCGAGCGCGTTCCACGGCGGTCGGCCGCTGCGAGGATCGCGTCCCAGGCCGCTGTACCGAGCAGGTGATCGAAGAGCTGGTGGCCGATCGCCTTGACGTCGCCGGCTGCGCTCTTGTTTTGCTCGAAGCGATTCATCACCGCCGCCACCTCGGCCACCGCCTCCGGCCGAGCGTCCATCTTGTGGCTGGCGAGTGCGGGGCCCGACTCGCCGTCGACCTCGATCTCGACGTCGCGACTGCCGTCCGCCGGTTCAGACACCGTGATCCATATCCGCATCGCTCAGCCACCCCCCCGACCGGCGGCGAACCGGGACGGTCCCGACTGGTCGAGGTCGGGTAGCTCGGCGACGCCGCGCAGGACGCGCTCGGCTAGCGCGTCGGCGTCGAAGACGGAGGCCCCCGCGTCCTCGCGCTGGCCCTCGTCGCGGTTCGCCGACGCCGCAGCCAGCGTCCGGCTGCGCAGCGCCTCGGCCCGCGCAGCGCGACGCTCGACTCCCGGCTCCTCCGCGACGCGGGTCCACGCGGTCAGCGCGCCGGCCGTTGCCAGGCGGGCGCCGGTCAGCGTCTCCGAGACGGGGAGCGGCGTGTCCTTGAGCAGCTGGCGTGCCCACCAGTCGACCTCGCCGTCTCCCGACAGGCGCTTTTCGTCGAACGCCGTTGCCCCGGCGAGGGTGACGTCCTCAACGAGCGGCGTTCGGACCAAGGCCCCCGCAACCGCCGGGACGTCTTTGAGCAGCGCTGCGAGGTAGGCCAGCTCGTCGCGCTCGAGCTCGATCTCGTCGAGCTCGACGGCGGCGGCGAGCGGCGGTGAGGCCAGCTCGGCCGCCAGTCCCAGCTCGGCGAGCACGCTCGCGGCGAATGCCTGACGGACGATCGGCGGTGGGTAGCGGTCGACGAAACGCGTCATCGTCGCGTCGCCACCGTGCTCGAACGCGACCAGTGCCCGGTGGTGGGCGCCACCGATTGCCGCAATCGCGTAGGCGTCGGCGAGCAACTCGTGCGTCCAGCTGCCCCACAGGTCCTGGGCGCCGGTGCCGGTGCTCGCGGCCGCCGTCTCAATCGCGTTGCGCGCGGCCTGGCCGGGGGCGGCGTCGAAGGCGTAGGCCAGCTGATGACCGACCTCGTGCGCGATCGCCACCAGCCACCACGGCCGCGACACACAGACCGGCGGGATGCCGATCACTGGTACCGGCAGCTCGTCGAGCGTTCGCCGTAGCAGCTCATCGCTCGACCGCAGTTGTACCGGGAGGTAGGCGAGCGGGATCGCGTAGGGCGAGTGGTCGTCGTCGACGAACGGCAGCGGGGGCGGGCCTGGATCACGGTCGAGGCGCCGGAAGGGCGGCGCGTAGCAGCTCCAGACGATCTCGTCGGCGGCCGCCAGGACGGGACCCAGGAGGTAGTCGTCGCGCTGGCTCCACTTCTCGCGGAAGTACGACCAGAGCCTGCGTACGAAGACCACCTGGCGATCGACGACACGGCAGCGGTCGTGGACCTCGCGGCCGGCGCGGGGTGCCCGCTCGAGTTCCACCCGGAGCATGTCCAGGCAGCGCGTCACCAGCTCCTCGAGTGCTCCCAGCTGGGTCGCGTGGCGCCCGTGGAGGTCCGCCTGCTCGCGCTGCGCCCGCCACGTCCCGAACTCACGCCTAAGCCGCTCTAGCTCCGCCGCGCTCTCCTCGATCCGGACCGTCTCCCGCTGCGCGCTCCCCTCGCGCGTAGCGCACGTCACCGCAGCATCCCGTAGCCCTCGAAGTCAAAGCCGAGGCCCATCGACTGCGCGCCCTTTGTGAGCAGGTCGAGGATCGCTGTGGTCCGGCGGCGGTCGCGTCTCATGGCGAGTATCCGAGGGTTCGCCGAGAGTAGGCGCGCCGCCATGCCGGTTGCCGCCGCCGCGGCCATCGAAGTCCCCTGGTCCGGCGCGTGCCCACCGCCTGGCACGGTCGAGATCACGCCGACCCCCGGTGCTGTGAAGTCGACCTCCGGCCCGCTGTTCGAGAACCCGGCCAGGAAGTCGTCCGGGTGCGTGCCGCTCGGCGTCGCGATCTGGCTCTCCTCGAGCGACCCCGCGGGGAAGGTCCCGCGCCGGCCTAGCGCTGTCACCGCGGAGCCGTAACGCGCAGGCGAGGCGACGGGCTCGCGACCGTCATTGCCCGCCGCGCCGATCGTCACGATGCCGTTGTCGGCCGCGTCGGCGATCGCCTCTTGAACCACGATGTCGTCCACCGGGGCCTCGAGCGACAGGTTGACGAGGTCGCAGCCCAGATCCTGGGCACGGATCAGCGCCTTCATGATCGCGAAGCCCGAAGCGGTGCGCGACCCGTCGCCGTAGACGCGCAGGCTGTACAGCTCGGCGGCGGGGCTCAGGCCGCGGACGCCGGTCGGGGCGCTGCCACGCGCGGCGACGATCCCCGCCACGTGGGTGCCGTGGCCGATGCCGTTGTCGCCGTACAGGCCGTCCGACTCGCCGGACACGGTGTTTACCCCGCCTGCGACCTCGAGGTCGGGATGGTCGGCGTCGATGCCCGTGTCGACGACGCCGACCTTGACGCCCTGGCCGTCGCCGGCGGGAGCCGTCGCCGGATAGAAGTGACGCAGGGCGTCGGGCGCGGTGAACGTCAGATCGATCGGCTGCAGCTCGACCAGGTGACCGTCGCCGATCTCGATGCCTGTCGCGCACGCTCCCCACGAGCCGGTCCGTGGCGGTCGGACGCGCAGCTGTGCGACCGCTACGGGCACGGCGCCGAGCGCCAGCCGCACCTCGCCGTGGTCGTCAGTGACGTCGCTTGCGCCGAGGTTCGCCACCGCGTCGAGGATCACCGTGAGATCCGCGCCCGCGACCGGCTCTCCAGACCGCGCGCAGCGCACCCGGATCGTCACCGCCGAGGCCCCCGCCGCCGCTGGCGGCGGCTGCGGCCGGGCCTGTCCGGCCACCGCCGGGCGATAGTCGTGGTTGGTCGCCAGGCGCTGTCCCGAGGCCGCCAGGCTCGCGCGGGCGACGGCCGGATCGCTCAGCTCGACGAGCTTGGCGCCGTCCTCCAGCTCGTCAATAACGCGTGCGGGCCGGAGGACGCGTCGCAACGGGCGCAGCGGCCCCGACAGCATGTCGCCGACCGTTAGCCGGTGCGCCGTGGCGGGGTCCCCGTCCTCCGGCGCGGGCATCCTCAGGACGGCTGTGGTGGGAACGTCGACCTGCCCGCGGACCCCGCGGGCGGGCAGCACGACGTAGCTCTCGCTCACGCGGGCGCCGGTGCGGCCTCGGCGACGTCGAGCAGTCCCGCGCGCTCCCCGGTCAGGATCGCGAAGCTCTGATCGGGGACACCGGCTGCGACGGCGAGCGGAACGGCGCCCGCCTGGACGGTCGTCAGGCGCAGGTCGCCGTCGAGGATGCCCAGCTCGAGACAGCGAAAGCCGAATACGAGCGGCTTCGAGCCCTTGTACACCACCGAGCCGCTCGACTCCGTGCTGGCGCTGACATCGATGTTGGCGCCGACCAGCTCCTGGAGCGCCGGCACGTCAACCTTGGCCTCGACGTCGTCGTGGGTCTCGTACTTAACGGTGAACGTGCTCGACTTGACTGTCTCGGTTATTAGGAAGACGTCGCCGTTACCCAGCACGTACTCACTCAGCAGGGGACCGTCGGCATTAACGGCCGCCCCGGTGAGGTAGCGATCGACGTCGAGCGGTTGGACGCGGTCGCTGAGCACGCCCTCGAACACGAATGACAGCTTGCGGGCGTTGGTGTAACTGGTCTCGACGCCGAGGTTTCCGCCGCCCATCGCTCCGACGAGCGATCCGAGGACGTTCAGTCCTACTCCCAGCTTGAGCTTGCTCGAGCGCTGGCCGTTGATAGACGCCGCCGTGAGGTCACGCTCGATCGCTGGCGGCACGGACGCCCGATCGGTCAGCATCCCCGCCAGATCGCCGAGCCAGGCGGTCGTTCCGCCCTGGCGCCCGATCAGCGCGAGCGGCAGGATACCCTCGCGCGGATGACGTACGACGTTATATCCCAGCCCTTTCAGATAAGTGGTGGACTGATCCCTGCATAGTCCCATGTAACCCTCCGCACCCTCGTTGTGCGAGCATCGTAAGGTGACTTGTGACTCAACGCAAGCTTGCGCGTGTGAGGTGAGCTAGCGCGAGCGCGCCCCGCCGCGCACGGCTCGCGCCGCGCGGCCGACGCGGACGGTGACCATCTCGGTCGCGGCGCGGGCGTTGCTGGCGTCGGCCTTAGTGGCGACGTAGAAGCGGTAGGTGCCGGCTCCGGCGGGGACGAAGGATCCGCTGAAGCCGCCCTTGCGGGTGGTCTTGAGCGCCTTGGTCCCGACGTTGCGGAAGCGGCCGCGGCGCTCCAGTTGGAGCACCTGGTAAACGCGTGCCTTGCGTGGCTTGACGGTGCCGGCTAGCGTCACGCGTGCGCGCGCGGTGCCACGCCGGGGTGGGCGGCGGAGTGTGAGGATCGGGCGTACGGCGAGTGTGAGCGTCGGGGTTACCGAGGAGCGAAGGTCGCCCGCGCCGGCGAAGCGCACGCGCAGCGGCCGTGTGACCTTCGGCTTGACGACCGCGGAGAACGAGCCGTCGCCCTTGGTGGTCGGGGTCGAAGAGGTCTTCCAGCGGCCGTCGACCTTTGCCTGGATAGTCACCTGCTGTCCGCCGACGGCGGCATCGCTGTTCGTCGTCAGGCGCCCTGAAACCGTCGCGCTGTCGCCGTAGTCGATCACCGAGCGGCGGGCGCTGAGCTGGGCCGACACGGTGGTCGCGGTCCCCTGTGGCGTGATGCCGCCGACCAGCGAGCGGAGGTCGCCGAGCTGGGCGTAGAGCGCGCTGCCGGGGCACTCGGTCGCGTTGGTGTCGCGGTGGCCGAGCACGCGCGGGACGCGCACGCTTGACCCGGACGGGTACCTGTTGGTCGCGCCGCCCGCGCTCTTCATCACCGCGGTACCGGAGGTCGGGTAGCCGTGCAGTGGCAGCTTCCAGCGGATCAGCCGCGCCATCGCCTCGAGCGCGGCCTGGCTCTGCGGCACGCTGCTGAAGGTGCCGATGTTGGCGATCCCGGTCGAGTAGGAGTTGAAGCCCTCGGCCTGAGCGCCGATCACCGCCGCGCCGACGCCGCCCGCGCGGCCCTCGTAGAGGGTCCCGAAACGGTCGACGAGGAAGTTGTAACCAATGTCGTTCCAGCCGTTGGTGTTGCGGTGGTAGCGGCACATCGCGAGCACGATCTGCGGCGCCTCGGCGCGGCTGTAGTCGTTGAGGTTGACCGTGTGGTGGACGTAGGCGGCACGGACCTCACCGTAGGTCGCCTTGGTCCGCGGCGGGCAATCGTCGCCGGCCCAGCTCGCACGCGAGACCATCGAAGGCTGGTCCTCCTGGGCGCCCGCGAGGTCGGCGCTCAGCAGGCTGGCGGCGGTCGTCACGACGCTGTTCGCCGCGCCGCGGAGCGCGGTCTCGACGCGGTCGGTGGCGGTCGCCGTCCCGGCCGTGTTGACGAAGTGCAGCCGCGCACCGGGCAGCCGCTCCGAGGAGCGGTACTGGACCCAGTCGGCCTCGCCGGCCCAGACCGGGTTCGACATCCCGCTCGCGGTGGCCTCGTCGCTGCCCGGGTCGGGTCCGTCCTCGGCGTGGGCGTCGACTGGCGCCCAGCGCGACCAGGTGCCGCCGTCGGTCCGCGTGCGCATCGCGAGCGCCGGCTCGTCGTGGCCGTGCTCCGGCCCGTCGTCCGCCCAGGTGAGGCCGACGAGGTTGAACCGCTTCGGCGCCTCGATCGGCTTGGAGACGATCCCTTCTCCAGGATCGGGGTCGCCCAGCACGCCCTGGGCGGCGATCGAGAAGTCGACCGGCTCTGGCCGGTAGGGCTTGGTCGATAGCGCCGGCGCCGCCACGGCCCCCAGCGCGGCGACGGTCGCGATCGCCACCACTGCTAGCGCGCGTCCCATCTCCCCCATCGAACACGACTCGACCGCGTCCGTTGCGGCCCTGCAACCGCCTGTGCACGACCGTCCCCGGATCTGGCTAGCTTCTGGGCCCTTGATCTACCGCTTCCTCTTCCGCCACCTCCTCCTGCGCCTTGATGCCGAGCGTGCCCACCGCCTGGGAACGCGGACGCTCGCCGCCGTCGGACGGCTGCCGGGTGCCGGCGCCGTGTTGCGCCGGCTCCTGAGCCCGCGCGACCCGCGGCTCGAGGTCAACGCGCTCGGCCTGACGTTCGCGAGCCCGATCGGCGTTGCCGCCGGTCTCGACAAGGAGGCGGAGTGCTTCGCCGGGCTCGGCGATCTCGGCTTCGGCCACGTTGAGGTCGGCACGGTCACCGCCCGCGCCCAGGCGGGCAACGCGAAGCCCCGCGTTGGGCGGTTGCCGCGCGACCGCGCGCTCTACAACCGGATGGGCTTCCCGAACCCGGGCGCCGCGACGTTCGCGCGGCGGCTCGCGGACCGGCCGCGCCACGTCGTTGTCGGCGTCAACGTCGGCAAGAGCATGGACGTTGAGCTCGCCGACGCCGCCGCGGACTACCGCGTAACGGTCCGCCTGCTCGCTCCGCTAGCCGACTACCTCGTTATCAACGTCAGCTCGCCCAACACGCCGGGTCTGCGCTCGATGCAGTCGGTCGACGAGCTGCGCCGGCTCGTCGACGCGGTCCGCGCCGAGCTGCGCGAGATCGGGCACGCGCCGCCGCTGCTAGTCAAGATCGCGCCTGACCTCGCCGACGACGAGATCGACGCGATTGCCGACTACGCGGTCGAGACCGGCCTGGACGGACTGGTCGCCGTCAACACCACGATCGACGGCACCGTGCTCGCGAACTCGACGGCGGAGGAGCGCGCCGCGGTCTACGGCGGGATCTCAGGCGCTCCGCTCAAGCGTCGCGCGCTCGAGGTACTGCGCCGCCTGCGCGCCCGCGCCGGCGACGATCTCGTGCTGATCTCCGCCGGCGGCGTCGAGAGCGCCGACGATGCCTTCGAGCGCCTCGACGCCGGAGCGACGCTCGTCCAGGCCTACACCGGCTTCGTCTACGGCGGACCGCTCTGGCCCCGCCGAGTCAACCGAGAGCTCGCGCGCCGCGCGGCTGCCGCCTAGGGCTACGGGACGGGCTCGGGCCCGCGCGAGCGATTCTCGTCCTTGAAGGACTCGATCGCCGTGAAGACGTCGTCGTTGAACTTCGCGCAGCCCAGCAGCTGCCCGGTGCCGTTCGGCTGTGGGTCGCGGTTCCAGGCGGTCGCGGCGACGGCGTAGGTCATGCCAGTCGTGTCCGGCACGAGCACCATCTGGTAGGTGTCCTCGTCATAGAAGGCCTTGAGCGCGGCACGCTGGTCGGCCGGCAGGCCCTTCTTGAACCAGACGATGATCCGGCCGTGCTCGAGTGTGTGGACGAGCTCCTTGACGTCCGGCGGGTCGTCATATGCGCCGTCCTCGGCGGGGGCCTGGTAGTGCTCGCCCGACGTCGGCGGCTTCGACGCGTACTTGACGGTCTGGGCGAGGTCCGCAAGGTGCTCGCGGCTCTTGGCCGGGAAGCTCTTCAGCTCACAGCCGGCCGCCTTCGCCGCCGCGGCGACGCTGACGTCGTCCTTCACCTCGGGCACGCTGCCACCGTCGGGGAGGACCTCGCCGGAGGCTGAGCTGCCGCCTCCGCTGCCACCACCGGCCAGCAGGGCGACCGCGACGATCACGGCGACCAGGACGATCGCGCCGCCCACGCCGTAACCGATCAGCTGCTTGCGGCGCTGCCCCGCTTTCGCGGCGGCTTCGCGCTGCTCGCGCTCCTTGCGCAGCTGTTCCTTCTGCTCCCTCCGGCTGGCCATCGCGGACGAAGACTAGTGGGCGGCCGCGGCGCGCGCCACCCTGATCCTGCGCGCCGTCCAGCAGTCGTCGACGAAGTCCGCGATCTCGCCGGTCAGGCGCTCCGGCGCCGTCCGCAGCTCGACGATCGACGAGGCCTCGACAATCCGGGCGTTCGGCAGCTCGTGGACGAGCATGTCGGCGTCGGAGAAGGGGTGGATCGGGTCGCGGTTGTGGCCGATCACCAGTGTCGGGGCAGCGAGCGTTCGGCGGACCTCGGTGGGCGGCGCGACGCGACCGAAGAACAGGCCCTGGAGCAGGGAGGCGGACGGCTTCGGGTCCTGGCTGACCCAGTCGAGCATCATCTTGCCGAGCAGCGGTCCGCGGCGTGGGACGAGCCGCGCGACGCGGCTCAGCGGCCGTGTGATCGGCGCGCCGAAGGTCAGCGAGACCAGCAGCGGGGTGAAGCCGATCGCGCAGCCGAGCAGCGCGTTGTCGAGCACCGGCATCTCGATCAGCAGCCCCTTTACGCGCGACTGGTCACGCGCGGCGGCCTCGAGTGCGCTGTTGGCGCCGAGCGAGGTGCCGCCGAGCACCGCCTGCTCGATCCCGAGGTGGTCGAGCAGCCCGAGCGTCTGCGCGCCGAACGTCGCCATCGAGTACTCCCACATCTCCTCGGGCCGGTCCGAGTCGCCGTGCCCGAGCAGGTCGAGGCACAGCACGCGGTGGCCGCGGTCCGCCAGCTCCTCGGCCAGCGGCTGGTGCATCTTGCGGTTGAACAGCAGCCCCGGCATCAGCACGATCGGCCGTTCGCCCTTGCCGTACTCGTCATAGACGAGCCGGTGACCCTCGTGCTTGAAGCTGCGTGTACGCGACGCCATCCCGGACTAAGGCTACGCCCCCGACGCGCTCGGCTCGCCAGTTGCCGTCTCGCTGATCCCGATCCGCGCGTGGAGGCGGCGCAGCGGGGCTGGCGCCCACCAGTTCCACTCACCGAGCAGCTCCATCAGGGACGGGACCAGCAGCGCGCGGATGATCGTCGCGTCGAGCAGCACGGCAAGCGCGGTGCCGATGCCGTTCTGCTTGATGAAGATGATCTCCGAGGTGGCGAAGGCGCCGATTGCGACCGCGAATAGCAGCGCGGCCGCGGTGACGATCCGGCCGGTCCGCTCGAGCCCGATCGCCACGCTGTCGGCGTTCGAGGCGCCGCCGTCGCGCGCCTCCTTGATCCGCGACAGCAGGAAGACGGCGTAGTCGGTCGAGAGGCCGAACGCGACCGCGAACAGGAGGATCGGCATCGTCTGCTCGAGCCCGCCTTGGCTGGTGTAGGCGAGCAGGCTCTCGAGCCGGCCGTCCTGGAATATGAACACCAGGATCCCGAAGACGGCGCTCAGGTTGAGGATGTTCATCAGCAGCGCCTTGATCGGCAGGACCACCGATCCCGTCATCAGGAACAGGATCGCCAGCGTGGCGATCACCACGATCGCGATCGCGTAGGGCAGGTGGTCGGCGAGGCTGCTCTGGAAGTCGACGAAGTCGGCCGTCGCGCCGGTGACCTGGATCGTCGTTCCCGGCGGCGCTGGCAGCTCGCGGATCGCCTCGACGGCCGCCTGGCTCGTCTCCGAGATGTGCGGCTGCGCGACGATCGCCTGGATCAGCGTCTCGCCGTTGTCGAGCGGCTGCGGCCGGCCGACCGCGGCGATCCCGTCGACCGTCCCGAGTTCGTCGCGCACGGCCGCCGTCGCGGCCCGGTCGGCGCCCGTCACGACGACGTCGACCGGCGCGTCGCGGAACGGCGGGAAGTCGGCGCGCAGCACGTCGTCGACCTGGCGGGCGCTCTTGTCCTGTGGCAGGACCTGGGCGTCGACCGACGTGAACTGGATCGACCAGAACGGGAGGCCGAGCGTCAGCATCAGGACCGTCGCGGCGATCGCGATCCGCCCTGGAAAGCGCTGGACGAAGCGCGAGAGCCGGTACCAGAAGCCGGCGCTCTCGGGGCGCGCGTCGGACTCGGCGCGGCGCTGGAGGAACTTCGGCGCGCCGGCGTTGACGCGGTTGCCGAGCAGCGCGAGGACGGCGGGCAGGACGATCAGCGAGACCGCGGCGGCGAGCAGCGCGACCGTCGCTCCGCCGATCCCCATCGAGTAGAGGAAGCGCTGCGGGAAGACGAGCAGCGAGGCGAGCGCCGCGGCAACGGTCAGCGAGCTGAACAGCACCGTCCGTCCGGCGGTCGCCATCGTCCGCCGCATCGCCGGCAGGCCGGGGCCGTCCTTCGCGATCTCCTCGCGGTAGCGCGAGACGACGAACAGTGAGTAGTCGATTGCCAGGCCGAGCCCGAGACCGGTCGTCAGGTTGAGCGCGAAGATCGAGATCGACCCGACCTCCGATGCGAGGCTCAGTGTCAGGAACGTCCCGACGATCGCCAGCCCGCCGACCAGCAGTGGCAGCGCGGCGGCGACGAGGCTGCGGAAGAACAGCAGCGACAGCAGGAACAGCAACGGGAAGGCGAGCATCTCCGCGCGCTGGAGGTCGGACTCGACCTGCTCGTTGACCTGCGCCTGGGCGAGCGCCGGGCCGCCGACCTTCACTCCCGCCTCGCCCGCGAGGTCGTCGGCGATCCGCTCGGCGGCCTCCTGCCACGGCTTGTCGTCGGTCGGCTTCAGCGCAACGGCGAGGTACTGCGCGTCGCCGTCCTTGGAGACGAAGGAGCGCTGTCGCGTGCTCGCATAGCTGGCGACCGTCGCTACGTCGGGGTCGGCGGCCAGCTCGGCCTCGACGCGCGCCGCCCGCCGGGCGCCGGCGGCGCTGTCCGGCGCCGCGTCCTCGAGCAGCACGACGACGCCGGTGTCACGGTGGCCGGCCTCGCGGAGCTGCTGCGCGGCCTTATAGGTCTCGCTGGCCGGATCGTCGGCGCCGTAGGGATCGAGCTTGTCAGCGACACCGCCGCCGATCGCTCCGGCGACGAGGAAGAACAGGACCGCCAGGCCGACGACCAGCTTGCCGCGGCCGTCGGCGAGTCGTGCGAGCGCGTCGAACATCGTCAGCTCCCTCCGGAGGTGGTCGTGGGGTCGGTCTCGGCCAGGCGCCGCTCGAGGCGCTCGCAAAGCTCGACGAAGAACTCCTGGTAGGCGATCCCGGTCTCGAGGGTCAGCAGCGACAGGCTGTTACCGCCCTCGCCGCTCGCTTCCTCGGCGCCCGGCTTGATCTGCATCAGCTCCTCACGCAGTCGCTCGTGCTTGGCCCGGATCGCGTGCAGCAGCTCGACGCGCTCCTCGTCGTCGAGCGCATCGGCGAAGAAGAAGCGCAGCACGCCCTCGTGACGCAGCTCGGAGTGCAACTCGCCAGGCCGGGTCAGCCACTCGTGCAGCGCCTCCTCCCCGCTTGGGGTGATCGAGTACACGCGCCGCTGGCGGCCGTCGTCGGGGTCGGTCACGCCCTCGATCAGTCCCGCCTGGTCGAGCCGCTTCAGCTCTGGGTAGAGCTGGCCGTAGCTGGTTGCCCAGAAGAAGCGTGTCGAGATGTCGGC
Organism: uncultured Thermoleophilaceae bacterium; assembly: GCA_964629855.1. Lineage (GTDB taxonomy): Bacteria > Actinomycetota > Thermoleophilia > Solirubrobacterales > Thermoleophilaceae > JAAYBF01. The sequence goes on along the minus strand of CAZVRI010000009.1, from coordinate 23,263 downwards.
CTTCGCCTTGATCTCGTAGCCGCTCTTTGGCCCCTTGCGGAGCATTCCGAGGATCACATAGGCGGTGTTGCCGAGCTCCATGTCTCGGTAAGATATATCACGAAGATATGTCTGCCACAGGATCGCTGTCTGGACCCTGGCGCCGGCGCCGCACGAGCAGGTAGATCACCCCGCCGACGATCATCGCGGCGACGGCGTAGTCGACGTAGTGCAGCGAGTCCTTCCAGTCCTCCCAGTTGTCGCCGGCGGCCTTGCCGATCAGCGTCAGCATCAGGACCCAGGGAATGCAGCCGAGCAGCGTCAGCACGCTGAAGCGCCAGAACGGCATCTTGGCCACGCCGGCCGGTAGCGAGATAAAGGTCCGGACGATCGGCAGCATCCGCGCGAAGAAGACGGTGGAGCCGCCGTGGCGCTCGAACCAACGGTCGGCCCACTCGAGGTGGCTCTTCTTGATGTGCAACTTCTTGCCATGCTTCTCCAGGATGTCGATCCGGCCGTAGTACCCGACCGCGTAGGCGATCCACGACCCGACGAGGTTGGCGACCGAGCCGACCGCGACCGCGGCGAACAGCGAGTACTCGCCCGACGCGACGTTGAAGCCGGCGAACAGCATCGTCGCCTCGCTCGGGATCGGGATGCAGGCCGACTCGAGCGTCATCAGCACGAAGATGCCGGCGAGACCGAGGTCCGCGACGACGTTCGTGGCGAACTCGACGATCGGGTCGGTGAGCGATGCGATCAGCATGGAGGAGGGAGCCAGCGTAGTTCCCGTTAACCGCTACGACGTGGCGCGTGGGTTCTCGATCGGCGTCAGCGTCGCCTCGATCTTCTCGCGCAGCGGCTCGAACCGCGGCGGGAGGACCAGCTTCTCGCCGAGGTGGGCGGGATCCTCGTCGGCGTCGAAGCCCGGGCCGAGGGTCGCGATCTCGAAGAGCACGCCCGACGGCTCGCGGAAGTAGATCGACTTGAACCAGAAGCGGTCGATGACCTCGGTCGCGCGGGCGCCGGCGGCGAGCGCGCGCTCGCGCCACGCCTCGTGGTCGTCCATCGTGGAGGCGAAGGCGATGTGGTGGACCGTGCCGGCGCCCTCGCGGCCCGGCTCGGCGGGCGGCTCGTCGTAGATCCAGTGTCCGCCGCGCGACTCGCCGCGGACCTCGTAGACGCGCGTCGCGCCGATGTTGGCCGGCTGGTCGTCGCCGTCGGTGACCGGCGTGAAGCCGAGCTGCTGCTCGATCAGCGGCGCGCTCGCGTCGGGGTTGCTCGCGTAGGCGCGCGCGGCGTGGAAGCCCTGCAGCGCCAGCTCGCGCGGGACCTCTGGGTGGTCGGCGATCAGCGGCTGGTCCGCGACGGTGGCGACGAGCAGCTCGTGGCGCAGCCCCTCGGGGTCGGCGAAGCTGAGCGAGTGGGCGCCGCGCTCGGTCTCGACGCCCTCGGCGGCGAGCCGGCCGGCCCAGAAGTCGAGCGCGTCCTCGCTCGCGACACGCCAGACGATCGTGTGGACCATCCCCGCGCCGGCGCGGCCGCGCACGGCGCCGGGGAACTCGAAGAAGGTGATGTCGGCGCCGGGGCTGCCCTGCTCGTCGGCGTAGAACAGGTGGTAGACCGACGGCTGGTCCTGGTTGACCGTCTTCTTGACGAGCCGCAGGCCCAGCACCCGCGCGTAGAAGTCGACGTTGCCCGGCGCGTCGCCGGTGATTGCCGTTATGTGGTGGATGCCCTCTAGCCGCATCCTGGTGAATCTAGCGGCGACGCGCCAGCGCTTCTAGGGAGCGAGGCGGAACGGCGGGTACTCGTCGGTCGTCAGCAGGAAGGCGTAGGCGATGACCCGTACCGCCCAGCGCTGGAACCCGACGACGAAGTCGAACAGCCCGCGCGGGTAGCGGCCGGTGAAGAGGATCGCGAACCAGGCCCCCACGACCGCGAAGAAGGCGAGGATGCCGAGGAAGAACAGCACGATGTAGTGCGGGACCGCGAGCAGCCACTTGACGATCGGCATGCCGCGCATCAGCTCCGTCTCGGCATTCGGGTAGCGGATGTCGAGCCGCAGCGACTGCCGCTCGTCGGTCGACGGGTACTTGTCGTCGAGCAGCGACACGTAGAGGTGGACGCGGCTGGTGAAGCGGGCCAGCTCCTGGTTCCAGTCGAACCACCAGCGCGGGTACTTCTTGCGAAAGAGGATCATCAGGAACGGCCCCGCGAACAGGAAGCCGCCGGCCGCGACGCCGTAGGTCGCGTAGTCGCCGCCCGATCCGTAGCTGTAGGTGGCGCCGGACACCGCTCCGAGCACGATCGCGATCGGGATCACGGTGAAGATGCGGAAGAACGTCGTCAGCCGGTTGAGCTGCCGGTCCGGATACTCGACGTCGTACTGGACTGGATAGTCGCTGGACGGCGGGGCGGGATCGCCCTGCGTGGGGTACGGACCGGTCATCGAATCCTCCTCGGGCGTTGATGCTTCCTCGCCCGAAGGGGTTCGCCGCCGCCGTGTGGTTCCCTGCCCTGTCACCCGGAACAGCAGATACTCTGTGCGGGTGAGGAGGCGCTCAATCGAAAAGACCCTGACGGGACATTGCCCGCCAGGGTCGAAAGCTAGGGGTTCTGCCGTTGAGTTACACCGTCGGTCGGTAGCCGCCGCCGGCGCCGAGGACTTGAACCCCGGACACCCCTTGCTGAAGGATGGCCCTGGCGATGAAGCCAGCGAGAGCCTGTGCTGCCATCCGGCAACGCCAATACTAGCGGCTCCGGCACAGGGGGTTACCTCGTGAAGCCTTTCGTGCTCGACGGCAAGGATGTGGGTGGTCGCCTCGTCAAAGCGATCCATGAGCAGAGCGTCGAGGGACCGATCGAGCTGAGTTGTCGCGGCGCCCGATTCCGTGAGCGGACCGCGTTCGACGGAATCACGTTCGGCAAGTTTGACGCTGCCGGGGCGACGTTCGATCGTGGGTTGGCCTTGACCAAGTGCGACATCGTCGCGCCGGCGTCCCTCAACGGTGCGGCCGCTCCGCATCTGACCATTGTCGACACACGGTTCCGCAAGGCGGTTTACGCACGGAACCTGGAGATCGGCGCTATCAAGCTCGACGGCGTGGACTTCGACGCGTACGCCGCGTTCGACAACGCGAAGTTCAAGCAGCTGACCTTCCGGCTCACCAACTTCGGCGCCGAGGCCCGCTTCCGCGACGTAAAGGTGGCGCAGGAGGGCGCGCTGCATCGCGTCCACTTTGGAAGCGTCGGGAGCTTCCAGCGCAGCGGATGGCGGGACCTACGGTTCGTCGCATGTCGGATGGACGGTCCCGTCTTGTTCACCCAAGGCGAAACGGAGTCGCTGGAGATGGTCGGCTGTCGCTTGGCCGATTCGCGCAACGTCGAGCTGCACAGCGAGATTCGATGCGCGCTTCGTGAGACGACCTTCTCTCAGCCGTTGAGCCTTCGGATCGAAGCCCCCCAGGTCGATCTCTCAGCCGCCAGCTTCGAGCGGGGTGTGGACTTGATTCTCGCGGAGGGCTCGGAGCTCGATCTATCGAGAGCGGCAATGGACGGTCCCAGCTTGATCACTACCGGTGGCTCGGGTGCCCGCGCACGGCTTCTTTCGATCGATGGCACGCGGGTGGACCGGCTGACTCTCCGCCGGCTCGATTTGTCGCACTGCTCCTTCGCCCGAGCCCACGCCCTGCACGACGTAGTGATCAGCGGTGACGATCAGCTGTCGACCGCACCACGCCTAGGGCCATGGTCTGCGCGCCGTGAGGTGGTGGCGGATGAGAAGGACTATCGCCACAGTCGCGAGCTCGTTCGCCGCCCTCACGGACCCACTCGCTGGTATCGGCGCGGAGCTCCGGAGTCGGTCGAGCGGCCGGAGACGCTTGCCGAGACTTACCGTGCGCTTCGTCGCGGCCGGGAGGAGGCAAAGGATCGGCCCGGCGCGGCCAGCTTCTACTACGGGGAGATGGAGATGCGCAGGGCGGCGGCCAAGGGGCTCGCGGACCGGGTGGTCCTGCAGGCTTACTGGCTCTTCAGCGGCTACGGGCTGCGCGCGTCGCGCGCCCTAGGCGCCTACCTGGCGACGGTTCTGCTTCTCACGGCCGGGTTGTGCGCTTGGGGGATCGATGAGAGCGAGATCGTCGACAAGAGCGATATCCCCGGTACCGCGGACGTCGTCGCTTACGTGCTTGCCACGACAACTGTGCTCGCCCGCCCGGCCACTGAGCTGACGCTCACCACGGCCGGAAGCTACTTGCAGGTTGCTGCCAGGATCCTGGGCCCGGCGCTCTTGGCGCTGATGCTGCTCGCCTTGCGATCGCGTGTACGTCGCTAGACGGCCGCGTCGTTGCTCGGCAGCTTCACGACGGTGACGAAGAAGTCGTCGATCTGGCGCACGACCTCGATGAAGCGCTCGAAGTCGACCGGCTTGGTGACGTAGGCGTTGGCGTGCAGCTTGTAGCTGCGCAGCACGTCCTCCTCGGCCTGCGAGGTCGTCAGCACGACGACCGGGATCGTCCGCAGGTCGTCGTCGGCCTTGATCTCGGCGAGTACCTCGCGGCCGTCCTTGCGCGGCAGGTTGAGGTCGAGCAGGATCAGGTCGGGACGCGGGGCCCCGGCATGGTCGCCCTGGCGGCGCAGGTATTCGATCGCTTGGACGCCGTCGGTGACGCAGGTCAGGCGGTTGCGCACCTTGTTGTCCTCGAACGCCTCGCGGATCATCAGCGTGTCGCCGGGGTCGTCCTCGACGAGCAGGACGTCGATCGGCTTGGCGTTCGGGGGCGGCGGGGAAGTCATCTGGTCTCCTCGAGTGCGGGCAGTGCGAAGCGGAACGTCGTGCCGGATACGGGCGCGGGGTCCAGCCAGATGCGCCCCCCGTGGTGCTCGACGATCTTGCGGCACATCGCCAGCCCGATTCCGGTGCCAGCGTACTCGTCCTTGCCGTGCAGTCGCTGGAAGATCACGAAGACCCGTTCGGCGTACTCCGGGTCGATTCCTATGCCGTTGTCGGAGCAGGTGAACAGCCACTCGTCGCCGTCGCGCTCGGCGCGGATGCGCACCTCGGGCGGATCGTCACCGTGGAACTTGAGCGCGTTGGCGATCAGGTTCTGGAACAGGGCGGTCAGCAGCGAGCTCTCTCCCCTGACCGTCGGCAGCGCGCCGATCGCGACCTTCGCGCGCGCCTCGACGACGGCCGCGTCGAGGTTGGCGAGCGCGTGGCGGGCCGACTCGCCGAGGTCGACCGGCGTCGTCGCCTCGCCCATCCGGCCGACGCGCGAGAAGGCGAGCAGGTCGTTGATCAGCTGCTGCATCCGCTTCGCCCCGTCGACGGCGAACTCGATGTACTGGTCGGCGCGCTCGTCGAGCTGGCCCTTGTAACGCTGCTCGAGCAGCTGGCAGAAGCTCGCGACCTTGCGCAGCGGCTCCTGGAGGTCGTGCGACGCGACGTACGCGAACTGCTCGAGCTCGGCGTTGGAGCGCTCCAGCTCGGCGTTCGACGCGTCGAGCTGCTCGTGGGTCTCGCGCAGCGCTGACAGCTCGGCCACGATTCGCTGGCGCATCGACTCGATGTCGGCGGCGAGGTCCGCGATGTCGCGCGGCCCGGCGCCGCGGATCGGCGTGTCGAACTGGCCGTGGGCGACGCGGCGCACGCGGCGCCCGAGCACGCCGATCGGCAGCGTCACCGTGCGGCGCAGCATCACCAGCGTGCCGGTGATCGCGACCAGCAGCAGCACGACGATCGCGGCGAACGAGACGGTCAGGAACGTCGCCGCGTCGCGGAACTCCTCACGGCCGACCTCACGCGCGGCGTCGAGGCCGCGCTCCTGGTGGGCGAGCGCGACGCGGACGCGGTCGAACAGGCGCTGGCCGCGCTCGATGCCGGCGTTGCCGACGGCGCCCTGGCCCTCGCGGCGGACGCGTGCGATCGTCGGCTGCGCATAGCTCAGCTGCCAGGCGCTGGCGGTGAGGACGACGGCGTCGAGGTCGTTGGACACGCCGTCCAGGTCCGGATCGTCGAGCTGGTCGCGCAGCCGAGTGATCGCGCGGCGCTCGTCGACCCGCCCGGTCCGGTACGGCGCGAGGAAGCTCGGCTCGCCTCCGAGCACGTAGCCGCGCACGCCTGTCTCCTGGTTGACGAGCGCGTTGGTCAGTCGCAGCGCCTCGACGGCGGCGGGGTCGAGGTGGTCGACGACCAGCGAGCGCTTGTCGGAGAGGTTGACGATCGCGACGACGCCGATGACGATGCTGACGACCGTCACGACGCTGAGCACGCCGGCCGCGATCGCGAACCACTGGTTGACGGTGAAGCGACCGCCGCGGCGGGCGGCCGAAGGGGGTGCGTCGGTCACGCGCCGGAGCCGGAGCTGGACAGCAGGAGCAGGGCGAGGTCGTCGGTCAGCGGCTCGCCGTTGAGGCGCTCGACCTCGGCGATCAGGCGGTCGAGCAGCGCCGGGGCGTCGTTCGGCCAGCTCGCGGTCGCCTCCAGCTCGCGCTCGATCATCTCGACCAGCCGCCGCTCGCCGAGCCGCTCGCCGTCGGCGCCGACCTTCCCCTCGACCAGACCGTCGGTGTAGAGCAGCAGCGACCAGGGTGCTGTGAGCGTCTGCCGCTGGGCGGGCCACTCGCTCTGCTCGAAGATCCCCAGCGGGGGCGCGCCGGCCGCGACTTCGACGATCGAGACACCGCCGGCGTCGATCAGGATCGGCTCCTGGTGGCCGGCGACGCGGATGTCCACCGTCGCGCGGTCGGGTGCGATCTCGAGCGTGCAGAGCGTCGCGAAGACGTCGGGCTCGTGACGCTCGTGCGGCAGCATCCGGTGAAGCGTCGCCAAGACCTCCTGCTGCGGCAGGCTGGCGAGCGTCAACGCGCGCCAGGCGGCGCGCAGGCAGGCGCCGAGCGCGGCCTCGTCGGGGCCGTGGCCGCAGACGTCGCCGATCATCAGGTGGACCGCGCCGTCGTCGAGCTCGATCGCGTCGTAGAAGTCGCCGCCGAGCAGCGCGCGCTGCCGGCCCGGCCGGTAGTCGGCGGTCAGTCGCAGGTCGCGGTCGCGGATCAGGGCGGACGGCAGCAGGCCACGCTCGAGGCGGGTGTTCTCGCGTGCCTGCAGCCGCGCCTCGATCAGCTCGTGCTCGGAGAGCTCGGCGCGGCGGCGCTCGATCGCGTAGCGGAGCGCGCGGGCGAGCACCTCCGGCTCGACGTGACCCTTGACGAGGTAGTCCTGGGCGCCGGCGCCGAGCGCCTCGATTCCGAGCTGCTCGTCGTCGCGGCCGGTCAGCACCACCACGGCGACACCGGGCGCCCGCTCGCGCAGCCGCTCGACACCGTCGATCCCGCTTGCGTCGGGCAGGCCGAGGTCGAGCAGCGCGCAGGCGATCCCGTCCGGCAGCTGGTCGAGCGCGGCGGCCAGCGTTCCCGCCTCGCGCAGCTCGAGCTCCGGTGCGGCCCGTTCGAGCGCCTCGCGCACCAGCAGCGCGTCGCCGGCGTCGTCCTCGACCAGGAGGATCGCCTGCGGACCGCCTGCCGCGCCGGCGGGCGCACGCCCCCCGTTCACGTCCATCGCGACACCGAACTGTGCGAATCAACCCCTATGGCGCGAGCATAGAGGCCAGCCCGCGTTATGCCGGGGCGCGGGGCTAGGAGCCGGCGATCCGCTGGGCGTCCGGGCTGCCGACGAACGGGGCGAGCACGATGAAGGCGATGCGCGGCAGCAGCTCCTCCAGCCGTGCGGGCTCCCCATCGGCGAGCGCCCGGCGGAGCACGACGAGCACGCCGCCCGCGGTGATTTCGGCGGTGATCTGTCGCGATGCCTTGCCGAGCGACGGAGCGTTGCTGGCGAGCAGCTCGGTCAGCGCGCCGAGGGTGCGCTCGTAGACCAGCGCGGTCTGCGGCTGCTGGGGGGCGACCTCGGAGAGGCAGAGGCGGCTGAGCGCCGGCTCGGCGTCGAGCATCCGCAGCAGCCGGCGGAGGCTTGCGTGGACGCCCTCGGCCCACTCCTCGTCGGTGGAGCCGCACGACCCGATCGCCGCGGTGATCACCGCCGCGCCGAAGCTCTCGTAGGCCTCGACCAGGCAGTCCTCGACCGTCTCGAAGTGGCGCTGGAAAGCCGCCGGGCTCAGATCGGCGCGCTCCGCGACCTCGTCGGCCTCGACGGTCCGGTACGGCTCGGCGGACGCGATCTCCGCAAGCGCGACTATCAGGCGGGCGCGCTCGTCGCCCGCGGTGCGAGGGATCTCCACCGCGACAGTCAGCGTTCCGCCGCCGCTGGAAGTTGGACGTCCACGATCCCGTCGGTCAGCTCGGGCAGCGTCGCGACCTCGCCTGCCTCGATGACCGCCGAGGTCAGCTCGTGGACCCCTCCGATGAACAGCCGCGCCTTCAGCCAGCGGCTCTGCTCGCCCTCGCCGAGCGGCAGCGACGTGCTCGCGAGCGCGTCGGTGAGCCGGGCGATCGCCTCGCCGCGGCGCTGCAGGGCGCGCGGTCCGGCGGCGACGACCTCGATTACGAAGGCGCGCGCGAGGTTGGGGTTCGCGGCGCAGAACTCGAGGTAGGCGCGCAGCGCCGCGCGCAGCCGGCTGTCCGGATCGGGTCCGTCCCCCTGCGCGTAGGCGTCGCCGATCAGCCCGGCGACGTGCTCGACGGCCTCGTCGTAGGCGCGGAGGTAGCAGTCCTCCTTGTCGGCGAACAGCTCGTAGAAGGTCTTGCGCGAGATCCCGGAGCGCCCGAGCAGCTTGCGGATCGTGGTGCCGTGGTAGCCCTCCTCGGCGCAGACGTCGCCGACCGCGTTGAGCAGGCGCGCGGTCTGGATCTCACGGATCTCCCTCTCTGGCAGCTGGCGCCGGCCGGGCTTGATCGCGGTGTTCGGCCGCCGCCAGGGGGCACCCGAGAAGGGGACATCCGCCAAAGTTGGAGACAGTCTGGTACCTGACATCCATGTAGCAGGCTACACGATGGAGACAAGTTGGTACCAGGGCTGGCCGGCCCATAGCCTCGGAGGTCTCTGATTGTTAGTGGGGGCGCCTGGGCTAGGCGGTGGCGCCGGCGACCGGCTCTGACGGCTGCGCCGGCTTCTTCCGGCGCGGTCGCTCGTTCGCCACTTCGGCCGCGGCGTCGGCGCCGATGAACGGTGCGAGCGCGATGAACACCAGCGTCGGAGCGGCCTCGACGAGGCGATCCGGCCCGCGCGTGGTCAGCTGGTCGTAGAGCAGCTGCTGGATCGCGCCGCCGATCGACTCGGCCGTCAGCTCCGGGGTGTCCGGCGTTTCCTGGAGGCCGGCGTCGAGCAGCGCCTGGTGGATCCCGAGCGTGTCGTCACCGCGCGCCAGGGCGCGCGGTCCGGCGGCGAAGACCTCGACCAGCTCCAGCTGCGCGATCGCCGGCTCGCCGGCGAGCAGCGCGATCGCCTCCTCGATCGCGGCCTTGACCTGGCGTGGCCAGTCGGGCGGCCCCATGTAGGCGGCGCGCGCCCCCTCGACGACGTACTGCTGGCCCGCGTCGAAGGCGGCGAGGAACGCCTCCTCCTTGCTGTCGTAGTGCTCGTAGAAGGTCCGGCGCGACGTGTGGGCGCGCGTGACGATGTCGATGATGCGCGTGTTCGGGTAACCCTTCTCGGCGACCGTCTGGGCGGTCGCGAGCGCTATCCGGTCGGCTGGGTCGGAGGGGGTGAAGCGCGGCTCGTCGCCGCGCGGAGCGCGCGTGCGGCGGCTGCGCAGCGGCTCGTTCGGGGTCTCGTAGCTGAGCGCCCACTCCATGATCTCGGGCAGCAGCTCCGGTATCCGGTCGGCCTCGTCGCGACGCAGGCGGCTGTGGACGAGCTTGCGGACGCCGCCGACGATCGCCCGCACGACCTCGATCGGCATGCCCGCCCGCTCCGGCGAGCGCTCGAAGGCGTCGGCGACCAGCTCCTCGAAGCGGCTCGCCGCGAGAGCGCCGCGGCTGGCGGCCTCGGGGCCGGCGGCGTAGACCTCCACCAGCACGGCCCGCGCCGCCGTCGGCTGCGCGGCGACGAGGTCGAGAAACGCCGCCAGCGCGGCGCGCAACTGCTCGTCCCACGGCGCGTCGCGGCCGTACGCCGCGCCGACCGCGGTGAACGTCTGCTCGACGATCTCGTCGAGCGCGGCGACGAAGCACTCTTCGAGGTTCGCGAAGTGCTCGTAGAACGCCCGCCGGGACACTCCCGCGCGCTCGAGCACGTCGGCGACGGAGGTCGCCTGGTAGCCGTCCTCGGCGACCGCCGAGACCAGCGCGGCGAACAGCCGGTCGCGCTGGCTGCGGGCGACGGCCTCGCGCGAAGCTCCCGGCCCTGGGGACAGCTTGCGGACGCGCAGCTCGTCGGTGTCGCCCCAGGGGGTGAGGGTCATGTCTCGGAACCGCGCTCGGAAACAGAGACCAACACGTTCCTCAGTCTGCCAGGTTGCGGCGCCGGAGTCGAGCCCGATCGCGTTTTCGCGTGAGACCGTTTGGGACCAGAGAACGCTTAACGCGCCTTCGGCCGGCCCCAGAAACCTCATTACAGAGCCAAAAGCAAGCAACGGGAAACACTTGTGTCTTGACAGTTTGGTACCAACCTGTTTCCATCTTGCGCAGTTCGATCAAGGCCCATTCCACGCCCTCCAGGGCCTGTGGGGCCGGTCAATAAGGACCCGCCGCTGACCCGGCTGGCCCTAGAGGAAAGAGGAGAGGCGTTGGACTCGATGGCTGACTTGATGGGCAGGAGAGAGGTGCGGCAAGTCGGCCGCCGGAAGAGAGCCAGGCGCTCGCGCATCGGGCGTACCGCGATGGTCGCCATGCTGGCCGTTGCGGCCAGTCTGACGCTCGGCACGTCGGTGGCCTCGGCGGCGACGTTCGACGTGACCTTGGCCGGTAGCGGGAAGGGCACGGTCACCAGCAACCCCGCGGGGATCAACTGCTCGAACGTGCCTGGGTCGGAGCAGACGGCGTGCAGCTACGACTTCGGCTTCTACTTCGGAACCGGCACGTTGACCGCCACTGCCGGGGAGGGCTGGGCGTTCCAGTCGTGGTCGGGCAGCGGGGGCGGGACCTGTTCGGGGGCGACGAATCCCTGCACTACCGGAAGTCTGCTTATCGGAACGCTCTCGGCGACTGCCACATTCGCGCCGGCGCCCGATCCTCCGGCGGTGACGACCGACGGGGCGAGCGATGTCGAGTTTCCGTCCGCGAAGGTCGCGGGCTCGGTCAACCCTGGTACTGACGATTTCGCGGTCCAGGAATGCTACGTCGAGTACGGGCTGACCACTGATTACGGCGAGAAGTCTTCATGCAGCCCCAAGTCGATCGGCACGGGCACCAGCCCGGTTGCGGTCAGTGCTTCGATCGGCATGCTTGAGCCCGGCAGGACCTACCACTACCGGCTCGTGGCTTCCAACGGGGGCGGAACCACCCGTAGCGAGGACCGGAGCTTCACCAGCGGCAGCGCGCCCGCCGACGCTTGTCCCAACGCGGCGATCCGCGCTCAGCAGGGGACTCTCGCACTGCGGCTGCCGGACTGCGGCGCCTACGAGCTAGTCTCACCACCATTCACCGCCGGCCAGGCCGCCACCATGACCGTGGGGACGGCCGACGGAAACGTCGGGATTCTCAAGTCTATTGGGGGGGTCGCTGACGTAGAGAACTTGCCGGACCTTGGAGTGCACTATTTGACCAGCCGTACAGAGTCCGGTTGGAAGACGTCTGCGATCGCTCCGCCCGCGTCGGCGTTTCCCTACATCGGCACCTACGGGGCGTTGGACTGGACGCGGGACGGCAGTCGGAGCTTGTGGTTCGTGAACCTCAAGGCCGATGAGGGAACTGACAGGTTCACCCCGATCGTGCGCGATGCGGATGGGTCGTTCCATGTCGCTGGCCCGACTCAAGATGACCTCGGAAGGGGTATCCCGGTCTTGCCGGTGGGAACGTCCGAGGACCTGACCTCGGTGCTGCAGGCGACCTTCACGCGCCCGGCGGGCACCGACGGAACGACCGACAGCCGGCACACGGCAAATAAGAGCCTGTACCTGTCGACCCGCGGGGATGGCGGGCAGCTCTCGATCCAGCAGGTGGCCTACCGAGCCGGCGCCACGATGTTCCCAAATTGTGGGGCCGTCGTCGGTGGCGCGGCCACCTCGCGGAACGCCGTCTCGAGTGACGGCGACAAGGTCTTCTTCAGTGCGAGCTGTGCTGGGGCCGAGGAAAGGCGGGTGTGGGCGAAGGTCGGTGACGAGGATCCGATCGATCTGTCGGCTTCGCAATGCCCGGAGACGTGCGGACCCGCGCAGCCGGCGGCCTTCCGGGGCGCGTCGCGGGATGGATCGCGGGTGTACTTCACGACCGAGCAGCAGCTGCTGCCCGAGGATCAGGACACCTCGAACAAAAGCGACCTCTACGAGTACGACTTCAACGCCACGGGTCAGAAGCTGCGGCTGGTGACGGGAAGCTCGGACCCGTCCGGCGCCAACGTTCGCCCGACTGGCTTGCTGCGGGTCTCCAACGACGGCGCATACGTGTACTTCGTCGCCGCGGGACGTGCGTTGGCTGGCGAGAACAACCGCGGTGTCTCGCCTCAGCCTGGGGCCAACAACCTGTATGTCTATCACCGTGCGGCGGGTCAGGCGAGTGGTACGACGACCTTCGTCGGGGCTTTGGGCTCCAGTTACGGCACTTATCCGCAGGCCTCGTCGACGGGCCGGTTCCTGCTGCTGTTCACCACCGCGAACCTGACCGGCGAGCGGGTGGCCGGCGACACTCGCTCGGACCTGTACCGCTACGACGCCCAGGAAGACGAGATGCTGCGGGTCTGGACGAACGATCCCGAGCACAATGGGGCAGCTCGCCTCGGCGGCCCCATCGTGGGATCGACACCGGAGTTGCCGGACAACGTTCCCGGTGGGGGAATGCAGCAAAGTGCGGGGTGGTCAACGGGTCTCCAAGTGTCCGACGATGGCTCATTGGTCGGGTTCTCGACGGTGGAGCCCTTGAGCGTCGACGATCGTAACGATTCGTCCGACGGGTACCTGTGGGAGGCAGACACGGGCCGGATCACTCTGCTGACCGACGGAACGACCAAGCCGCGCAGTCAGTTCCGCGGCTCGATCTTCAGCGGAATGACTCCGTCGGGCGATTCGTTGTTCGTGAGGTCGTCGACGCCGTTGCTCAAGGGCCACACCAGCGGACAGCTGGCGCAGTACGTGATCCGCAGGAACGGCGGGTTCCCTGAGCAGGCGTTGCCGCCTGAGCCGTGTGTTGGTGACGTCTGCCAGGGCTCGCCCGTCGCGCCGCGAGCGGTGCCGACGGTCGGTTCGGTGGATTTCTCCGGCCCTGGCAATGCTCCCGCTACGTCGGTGTCTGTGTCGAAGTTGAAGGCGGTCGTTGGCGGGGCCGCGAGATTGCGGGTGAGGGTGCCCGCGGCCGGCCGGATCTCGGTCAGCGGCGCTTCGGTGCGTAAGTCCAACAAGGCGGCCGGCAAGGCCCGGACGGTGACGGTCAAGGTCGCATTGAGCGCGAAGGCCAAGCGAACGCTGAAGAAGCGAAAGCGATTGAGCGTGAAGGTGCGTGTGGCATTCGAGTCCAGGGCCGGTGGTTCGGCTTCGAAGACGGTGACCATCGTCTTCAAGCAGCCCAAGGCGAAGAAGAAGGGCGGTCGCTAGATGTCGCCGGCCAAGCTGAAGGGGAAGGGCATGACGATAAAGGCCATCAAGGCGCTGCGCGCACTCTTGATCGCGACCGCCGCATCGATCGGAGCGCTGCTGCTGATGGCTGCAGCGGCGGAGGCGGCAGGGCCGCCTCCGGGGTCGCAGTTTCAGATCACGTCGTTTCTGACCGAGGTCAAGGACGGTTCGGGCGCCGATGAGGCTCGGGCCAGGGCTCACCCGGTCTCTGCCCGCGCCGCGTTCTCGTTCAACAGCTACAGCTCGGGCACTGGCCGAGACATTCGCCCGATCGAGGATCCCAAGACGATCATCACCAAGCTCCCGCCCGGATTCAGCGGCGACCCGATGGCAGTCCGTCGCTGTCCCCTGGCCTTCATACCGCGCGGACCCCTCCAGCCGATGGAGTGTCCGGACGACGCGGTGGTCGGATACATCCATCTCGAGGGCGGCGTCAGGCTCTCGGCCCCGATTGTCAACGTGTACCCGGAGGATGGCTATCCGGCGGAGTTCGCCTTCAGTGAGGCCAGCTTCGTCTACACCATGTACCCGGAGCTGCGCTCCGATGGGGACTACGGCGTGAACGTGGTCGTTCCCGCAGCCAATAACGACGCAATCACCAGTGTTGACGTGACGTTCTGTAGCTACGGCGTCGAGTCGAACATGAGCACTATCGCCGGAGAGTCGACCTTCCGTTGCCTGCAGCCCGATGAGCCGAAGGCGTTCGACAAGCCGTTCTTGACCAACCCGGCATCGCTCTGCCCGGATGTGGCGCCGGTGACGGATCTGTTGATCGACAGCTGGCAGCGTCCGGGAATCTTCAAGACGGCTCGCGCTGAGTCGCCGTTGATCACTGATTGCGGTTCGTTGGAGTTCGAGCCCGAGGCCGATATTCAGCCGACGACGAGCGCTCCCGATGCTCCGACCGGTCTGGATGTCGATCTGTCGTTCCCACAGGAGGACAACGGTCAGGGTCAGGCTCCGCCGGCGTTGAAGAAGGCGGTTGTCACGCTCCCGGAGGGGATGTCGATCAATCCGTCGGCTGCTGGTGGTCTGAGCGCTTGTTCGGATGCTGAGCTAAATCTGAAGTCGAAGGCGCCGGTCTCCTGTCCGGAGAGTTCGAAGGTTGGGACGGTCAGCGCGACGTCGCCGCTGCTTGAGAAGCCGGTCGGTGGTGGGGTCTACATCCGCTCTCAGAATTCGGATGATCCGGAGTCGGGCGAGTTGTTCCGCTTGGCGTTGGTGTTGGAGGACAAGAAGCGCGGGATCTCGATCCGTCTGCCGGGCCAGGTCCGCGCGGACAAGGACACCGGCCAGCTGGTCACGACGTTCGACAACAACCCCGAGGTGCCGGTGTCGAACATCGCGCTCGAGTTCAAGGACGGTCCTAGGGCTCCGCTCGCAACACCGCCGACCTGCGGGACCAAGTCGATCGATATCGAGCTCAGCTCGTGGGGTGGTCAGACGGTCAACCGGTCGTCTGAGTTCGAGGTCGACTGCGCCGCGGGTCTCGGCGGCTTCTCCCCGGCGTTCTCGGCCGGGACGGTCAACCCGACCGGGGGCGTGTTCTCACCGTTCGCGTTGAACATCAACAAGCCGGATCGCGACAGTGCGCTGGATGCGTTGTCGTTGAAGCTCCCGGCCGGGCTGTTGGCGAAGGTCAAGGGCAACCTCAACACCCAGGTTGGTTCGGTTCAGGCGTTCGCCGGTCCCGGCAGCACGCCGTTCATGCTGCCGGGCAGCGTGACGCTCGAGGGTGCGTATGGCGATGCTCCCTACAGCCTCCGGGTCGTGGTGCCGGCCAAGGCTGGTCCGTTCGATCTCGGTGATGTGACGGTCCGTCAGAAGGTCTACATCGACCCGGTCACCGCCCAGGTGTCTGTGGTGTCGGATCCGGTGCCGACGATCGTCAAGGGCGTTCCCGTCCGCTTGCAGCGCGTCGACGTCAACGTCGACAAGCCTGGGTTCATGATCAACCCGACCGATTGCGAGGCCAAGGAGATCACCGGCACCCTCGGCTCGCTGACTGGCCAGACAGCAGCTGTCCGGTCTCGGTTTCAGGTCGGCAAGTGCGCCGAGCTGCCGTTCAAGCCAAAGCTCACGCTCGGCCTGACCGGCAAGCGCCAAGTCACGACCGGCAAGCACCCGGGTGTCCGTGCCCAGGTCACTCAGACCGGTGTCGGCGAGGCAGGGATCAAGAAGGCCGTTGTTCGCCTCCCGAAGAGCCTCGCGTTGGATCCGAACAACGCTCAGGCGTTGTGTGAGTTCGAGGACGGCACCAAGCCCGACCTCGAGAACCACTGCCCGAAAGGTTCGATCGTCGGCAAGGCCAAGGCCACCACGCCGCTGTTGGAGCGTGAGCTGTCGGGCAACGTGTACTTCGTCAAGAACGTCCGTATCGACGCCAAGACGGGCAACACGATCCGAACGCTGCCGATGATCATCGTCGCGCTCAGGGGCGAGATCGCGATCAACCTCAAGGGCGAGTCCTCAACCACCAAGGCCGGCAAGCTCGTCAACACGTTCAACAACGTGCCCGACGCGCCGATCACCCGGTTCAACCTCGACATCGACGGCGGCAAGAACGGCATCCTCGCGGTGACGAGGACCCGCCAGTCAAAGATCAACGTGTGTGCCGGCCGTCAGATCGCCGAGGCAGACCTGGCAGGACAGAACGGACGCCGCCAGGACACCAACATCCGCATGAAGACCCCCTGCACCGCAAACCAGACCAAGGCAGCAAAGAAAGCAGCCAAGCGCGCAGCAAACGCACGCAAGGCAAACCGCTAACCCGCAACACCCGGCCGTCTCCCACGGCCAACCCGCAACACCCGAGAGGGCCGGCAACCGCCGGCCCTCTTGCGTTGCCGGATCAGGTGCTGGCGAGGACCGCGTCGGCGAGCGCCAGGGCGACCTCGGCGCGTGAATGCAGGGAGTCGGTGAGTACATACTCGTCGCTGGCGTGGGCGCCGCCGCCGCGGGGCCCGAGGCCGTCGATGGTCAGGGGGACCGCCGCCGCGAAGTGGCTGGCGTCGCTGGCGCCGCCGCGGCCGGCGGCGAGAATCGGTCGGCCCAGTTGCTCGCCTGCTGCCGTGAGGAGAGGCGCGGTGGCGTCGCGTGCGTCCATCGCTGGCCAGCGGCGGATGAACTCGGCGTCGAGGGCGACCTCGTCGACCTCCTCGGGGAGAAGCGCGCGTACCTCATCGAAGGCGTCGGTGCGCAGTGTGCGCAGATCGCAGAAGAGCTCGCCGTCGCCGGGGACGACGTTGAAGGCGTCGCCGGAGCGCATGATCGTCGGCACGGCCGTCAGGTGGTCGGGCGAGTCGGGGGCGTTGGCGGCGGCGATGGTCTGCGCCGCCGTGGCCAGCGCCAGCAGCGCGTTGCGGCCACGCTCCGGCGCCGCTCCGGAGTGGGCGGAGCGGCCGGTCGCGCGGACGCGCAGCGTCGCCGCGGCCTTGCGGCGGACGATCACCGCCTCGTCGCCGTCGGGGGTGCGCTGGCCGGCCTCGAAGCAGAGGCAGGCGTCCCAGCCGGCGAACGCCTCGACGTGGGCGAACGGGGCCGAGCGCCACTCCTCGTCGGTGACCAGCAGCAGTGCGACCTCGGCATAGTCGGCGGTCCGCTCGGCGAGCGCGCGCAGGACGCCGAGGGCGAGCACGTCACCGCCCTTCATGTCGATCGCCCCCGACCCGACAAGCCGGTCGCCGTCGTGCTCGAGCGGGCGGTGGGCGTCGTGGCCGATCACGGTGTCGAGGTGTCCGAGCAGCAGCAGCCGGCGGGCACCGGTCCCGGTCAGGCGCAGCACGAGGTCGTCGGCATGGCCGGGCGTCGAGCACGGCCGGCGCTCCACCGTCGCGTCCGCCGGCGCCAGCGCGCCCGCGACGGCGACGCACTCCTCGGCTCCCTCGACGTCGCCCGAAGGCGAGGAGATCGCGACCAGCGCCTCCAGGTCGCGCACGGCGCGCGTCGAGATCTCGGTTGCCGCCGCTGCGACCCACGGGTTCATCGGGCAGACCCTAGCCCGGGCAAGCACGGCGCGCCGGTCGCGCTCAGCTCCAGGTCGCCATGGTGAGGAGCGCCTTCAGCGGCGCCGAGCGACTGGCCACGATGCAGGTGTGGCCGCCTTGGCGCCAGGTCACGACCGTTGCGCCGTCGTGACGCAGCACGGCGAACCGGCGGCCATCGCTGGACAGCTGCCGCGCGCCGGCCGGTTCGGCAAGCGGCGCTCCGTCGACGACCGCGTAGCCGATCCGGTGGCCCCGGCCGCGGTAGACGACCGTCAACACGCGCCGCCCGTCGAGCGGATCGCGTCGTGTCCCAGCGACGGTCCAGCCCGAGTCGTAGGCGTAGTTGGGGAAGCGCACCGCACCGACGCGGGCGCTGATGAAGCGCTCGTCGGATGGGTCCGCCCCCGGCGGAGCGGCCATCGGCGGGCGCAGCGCCGAGTCGACCGCGGCGGCGATCGCCGGAGGCTCGTCGTCGGCCGGGAGCGCGAGCAGCCCGACGACCACTCCGAGCGCGATCCCAACGCAGAGAGTCACCGCGGCCAGCGCACGGAACGGCGGCCGGCCACGGGGTGCCGCGATGCGCTCGCGGAGCCGATCCGGTGCGTCGACGGTCGCGGCGGCGGCCGTGATCGCCGCGCCGATCTGCTCGCTCCCGTGCCGGTCGTGGTCGGTCATCGCTACCGTGCCTCCACCGGTCGGGGCTGTTGATCGAGCTCGGCGACGACCCGCCGGCGGGCACGGTGCAGCCGGCTCGCGACCGTCGCCTCCTTGACGCGCAGCACCCGCGCCGCCTCGCCGTAGCTGAGCCCGGCGACGTCGACCATCACGATCGCCTCGCGCGCCCAGTCGGGCAGGTCGGCGATCGCCTCGCGCGCCCAGTCGGGCAGGTCGGCGATCGCCGCGAACAGGGCGTGCGCGTCGAGCGCCGCGTCGAGGCCGGAGCCCGGGGTGGCCGCCGGCAGCTCGTCGTCGAAGGCGACCTCACGCGGCCGCCGGCCGGCGGCGCGCAGCCGGCTGGCGTGAGTGTTGCGCAGCGCGCGCAGCAGGTAGCCGAGGTCGTCGTCGCGGCGCAGCCAGCGGGGCCGCGCGAGCACGCGTGCATAGGTCTCCTGGACGAGATCCTCGGCATCGTCACGATCGCCGCAGATCGCCCAGGCAGCACGGAAGAGGCGGTCGACATGGTCGCCGAGGTGGTCGGGGTCGAGTCGGCGCGAACCGGCTGGAGGCCGGGGCGGGGTCACTCCAACGACGGTAGCCGTCATTCCCTACCTGACCGTCAGCGTCCCCTGCATCCCGTCCTCGCGGTGGCTGTCGACCGGGCAGTAGAACGTGTACTTGCCGGGCTTCAGATCGGCCGTGACAGTCGAGGTTCCGCCCGCGGTGACCGTGTCGCCCTCCTTCTCGATGCCCTGGCCCTCGATCTCGATCGCGTGCGGGAACTGGTTCCCGGTCGGGTTGGTCATGGCGACGGTGACGTTGCCGGCGTTG
The DNA here is from genome assembly GCA_964629855.1 of uncultured Thermoleophilaceae bacterium. Classification (GTDB taxonomy): domain Bacteria; phylum Actinomycetota; class Thermoleophilia; order Solirubrobacterales; family Thermoleophilaceae; genus JAAYBF01. Next base: position 4,149 of record CAZVRI010000009.1, on the reverse strand, counting down.
GCCTTCAGGGCCTTCTTCGAGAACGCGAACTGGCTCGGTCCCTGCTCGACTGCGTCGACCGTGAGCTTCTCGCCGCCGCTGTGGCTCGTGGTCTTCGTCATGCCGCCGGAGTACGCGCCGCCCGAACCGCCGCCCGACGAACCCGAGTTGTCGTCGTCGGAGCCGCAGGCCGCCAGCGCCGAGCCGGCCAAGGCGAGTACTGCCAGCGCCGTCAGGAGTCTCGTTCGGATCCGCATCGTGCCTCCAGCGTTCGTGGTCTACCCACAGAGACGCCGGCGAGGCCGGATCCTTCCCGCCGCGTCAGGCGCGGTCGTCGATCGGCTGCGCCTCGAGCGGCTGGTACTCGATCGGCTGCTTCGGGCGGCGGCTGCCGGGCTCGCGCCCGGGCGGCTGCGCCGGTGTCGGCAGCTCGGGGGCCGGCGGGATCGGCAGCGTCGCGGCGTGCTTGGCCATCAGGTCGACGGCCTCGTCCCAGTGGGTCAGGTGGACGCCGGTGCCGCGCTCGACGCGGTAGGTCGCCTCGGAGGCCGTGACCTCGACGCGCAGCAGCGTGCCGCGCAGCTCGAGGCCGAAGCAGAGCCGGTCGATGCCGTCCGGGAGGCGCGGGTTGAACAGCAGCTTGCCGGCCTGCTCGCGCAGCCCGCCGAAGCCGGCCACGGTCGCGATCACCGCGCCCGCGAGCGACGCCATGTGCAGGCCGTCGCCGGTGTTGCGCTCGAGGTCGGCGATGTCCATGTGCGACGCCTCGTAGAGGTAGTCCTTGGCGAGGTCGAGGTGGCCGACCTCAGCCGCGATCACCGCCTGGGTGGCCGCCGACAGCGACGAGTCGCGGACCGTCAGCGGCTCGTAGTAGTCGAAGTTGGCCAGCTTCTGCTCCGGCGTGAAGGCGTCGCCGCGGAACTGCATCGCCAGCACCAGGTCCGCCTGCTTGACGACCTGCTCGCGGTAGAGCTGGAAGTACGGGTAGTGCAGCAGCAGCGGGTAGTTCTTCTCCGGCGTGTTCTCGAAGTCCCAGCGCGTGTGGTGGAGGAAGCTGTCGTCCTGGGGGTGGATGCCGGCCTGCTCGTCGAATGGGACGAACATCGCCTCGGAGGCGCGCTTCCACGCCTCGCGCTCGTCGTCGTCGACGCCGAGTCGCTTCGCGACCTCGGGATGGCGCTCGGTGCACTTGTAGGCCGACTCGAGGTTGAGCTGGGCCATCAGGTTCGTGTAGACGTTGTTGTCGACCAGCGCCGAGTACTCGTCCGGCCCGGTGACCCCGTCGATCCGGAACGAGCCGTAGTCGTCGTGGTGGCCGAGGCTCTCCCACAGCCGCGCCGTCTCGACCAGCAGCTCGCAGCCGTAGTGCTCCTCGAACTCGCGGTCGCCGGTGATCATCACGTAGCGGCGCACCGCGTCGGCGATGTCGGCGTTGACGTGGAAGGCGGCGGTGCCGGCCGGCCAGTAGCCCGAGCACTCCTCGCCGTGGATCGTTCGCCACGGGAAAGCGGCGCCGCGCAGATGGAGCTGCTCGGCGCGGGCGCGTGCCTGCTCGAGCGTCGAGTGGCGCCACATCAGCGCGTGGCGGACCGCCGCCGGCGCGGAGAAGGTGAGCAGCGGCAGCACGAAGGTCTCGGTGTCCCAGAAGGCGTGGCCGTCGTAGCCGCGGCCGGTCAGGCCCTTCGCCGGGATCGCGCGGCCCTCGTTGCGCGCGGCGGCCTGGAAGACGTGGAACATCGCGAAGCGCAGCGCCTGCTGCAGCTCGGCGTCACCGTCGACCTGGATGTCGGCCCGCTCCCAGTAGCGGTCGAGCACGTCGCGCTGCTCCTCGATCAGGCCGTCGAAGCCCTCGGCGATCGCGCTCTCGAGGCTCGCGTCGACCTGATCGCGCAGCCAGTCGACGCTCTGCTGGGAGGACCAGTGGTAGGAGATGAACTTGACCAGCCGCAGCCGCTCGCCCGGCTGCAGCTCGACCGACAGCGTCACGCGGCCGAGGTCGTCCTCGGACTGGGTGAGCTGCTCGACGTCGCTGTCGCACTCGATCACGTGGTCCATCCCTGACGCGACTGACAGGCCCGAAGCGCGGGTCATGTGGCCGAGCACGACGCGCACGTCGTCGTGGACCGACAGCTCGGAGCGCAGCGCGTCCTCGAGGTGGCGCCCGCCGCGCGGGTCGTCGACCTCGGCGGCGCGCGGCCGGTTGACCTGGAGGTTGGACTGCAGCGCGATCCGCACCTTCTGGTCGATCGCCTCGACCTCGTAGAGGATCGCCGCGACGCTGCGCAGCGACAGCGAGACGAGCCGCTTGGTGGTGACCTTGACCGCGTGGCCGGAGGCGGTCCGCCAGCGCAGGTCGCGCTCGAGGACCCCGGTGCGGAAGTCGAGCCGCCGCTCGTGGTGCTCGAGCGTGCCGCGGTGCATGTCGAGCGGCTCGTCCTCGACCTGGAGCCGGACGATCTTGCCGTCGGGGACGTTGACGACCGACTGGCCGTCCTCGGCGAAGCCGTAGCCGCGCTCGCCGTACTGGAGCGGGTAGGACTCGTAGAAGCCGTTGAGGTAGGTGCCGTGGGTGCCGACCGGCTCGCCCTCGTCGAGGTTGCCGCGCAGGCCGATGTGGCCGTTGGCGAGCGCGAACAGCGACTCGCTCTGCGGCAGGCGGTCGATCTCGATGCCGCGCTCGACGAACTCCCAGGGCTCGGGCGGGTGGCGCTCCTCGTTCCTCATGCCAGCAGCTCCGCGAGGTCGGAGACGACGACGTCGGCGCCGTGCTCACGCAGCGCCTCGGGCTGGCCGTGGCGGTCGACGCCGACGGTTACGCCGAAGCCGCCGGCGTGCCCGGCCGCGACGCCGGCGAGTGCGTCCTCGAAGACGGCGGCCTCCGCCGGCGGGACCTCGAGCAGCTCGGCGGCGCGCAGGAACGAGTCCGGCGCCGGCTTGCCCTTGATGTGCTCGGTCGCGAGCGTGACGCCGTCGACGCGGGCCTCGAAGCGGTCGGCGATCCCGGCGCTGTCGAGGATCAGCTTGGTGTTCGCGCTCGACGAGACGACCGCGGTCCTCAGGCCGGCCGCGCGCGCCGCGTCGACGAACTTGACCGACCCCTCGTAGACGTCCACGCCCCGCTCCTCGATCAGCTTCAACACGAGCACGTTCTTACGCTTACCCACACCGTGGATCGTGTCGGCATCCGGCGCGTCGTCGGGCGTCCCCTCCGGCAGCTCGATCCCGCGTGAGGCGAGGAAGTCGCGCACCCCGTCCTCGCGCGGCTTGCCGTCGACGTACTGGCCGTAGTCGCGTGCGATGTCGAACGGCTCGGCATCCGGCCCCAGCCGCTCGCGCAGGTACTCGTCGAACATCCGCTTCCACGCCTCGGCGTGCACGCTCGCGGTGTCGGTCAGCACGCCGTCCATGTCGAACAGACAGGCGCGGATCGTCTCGGGCAGGCGAACCATCGCGGAAGGGTTTCACACGCGGCGGAGCTTCGGCCGCCCCGCGATTCGCTACTTGTCGATCGTCGCCATGTCCGGGTAGCGGTCGCCGGCGGCAGCGCCGGGCGGCGCCGCGGCGTCGAGCGCACGCAGCTCCGCGGCGGTCAGCTCCACATCGGAGGCGGCGACGTTCTGCTCCAGGTACTTGCGGCGCTTGGTGCCCGGGATCGGCACGACGTCGTCGCCCTGGGCGAGCACCCAGGCGAGCGCGACCTGGGCGGCCGTCACGCCCTTCGCGTCGGCGATCTCGCGCACGCGCGCGACGATCGACTGGTTGTGCTCGAAGTTCTCCCCCTGGAAGCGCGGGTTCGCACGGCGGAAGTCGCCCTCGGGGATGTCCTCCGGCGAGCTGAAGCTGCCGGTCAGGAAGCCGCGGCCGAGCGGGCTGTAGGGGACGAAGCCGATGCCCAGCTCGCGCACCGCCGGAAGGATCTCCGCCTCGACGTCGCGGGTCC